>NZ_JBLWTA010000003.1:0-361967 GCF_048270365.1 Celeribacter sp. | reverse complement strand
GACGCCATCGGCATACCACTTGATGTCCACGCGCCCGAAATCAAAACAGGTCTTCTTGACCTGCGTGTAGGGCTCCATCCAGTCGAGCACTTTGCCTTGCTCCGCCCAGAAAGACACAGGGTCTTCGATGGATTGTTTGTAAAGCTCCTCGTATTTCTCCTCGGAAATCAAGGCGTTCGCCGCGAAAGCGTCGGATGGGGAATAGGATGTGTCGGTCATGCTGGCTCCTCCCAAAGCTGGCCCGGCCCGGCGCTTCGGGAGGGGCAATGTCTCAGATGGCCAGATATTCGGCTCTGAGCGCTTCATTCTCAAGCACTTCTTTAGCACTACCATCGTAGACCACCCGCCCGGTGTCCAAAATCACCGCGCGATCCGCGAGATTGAGGGCGCGTACGGCGTTTTGTTCGACCAAAACGGTGGTGATGCCTTGCTCTTTGATGATGCGGAGCGTCTTTTCGATCTCGTCTACAATGACCGGCGCGAGGCCTTCGTAAGGCTCATCCAAAAGCAACACCTTGATGTCACGGGCCAGCGCACGGGCGATGGCGAGCATCTGTTGTTCGCCACCAGACAGCGTGATGCCCTCTTGCTTGCGTCGCTCACGCAGGCGCGGGAACAGGTCATAAAGCCGATCCAGAGACCAACCAACCGGTTCTACGATCTGCGCCAGTTGCAGGTTTTCCTCGACCGTCAGACCGGGGATGATGCGGCGATCTTCCGGCACCAAAGCGATGCCTTCGACGGCGGCCTCATAGGAGGTTTTCGTGTGCAGATGCTTGTGGTCGAGCCAGATCTCGCCATGGGTCACCGCCGGGCTGTCGAGGCGGGCAAGTGCGCGGAGCGTCGAGGTTTTGCCCGCGCCGTTGCGGCCCAGAAGGGCGAGGATTTCGCCCTCATGGATGTTAAAACTGACGCCCTGCACGATGTAGCTTTCGCCATAGTACGCATGCACGTCCCAGGCGGAGAAAAACGCGGGCGCGTTCTGTGCGTGGTTGGCATTCGGGTTGAATTGGTCACTCATCGTTTACACCTGCTGCGTTTCGCCCAAATAGGCTTCTTTGACTTTGGGATTGCCTTTGATGTTGTCGGGGGTGTCCTCCACGAGGGGCGTGCCCTGCGCCAAAACGGTGATCCGGTCGGCCAAGGAAAACACCACATGCATATCGTGTTCGATGATCGCGATGGTGATGTCGCGGGTCTCTTTGATCTCTTTCAACAGCGCGATGGTGTTGTTGGTGTCGGCCCGCGCCATGCCCGCCGTGGGCTCATCGAGCAGAAGGAGTTTCGGCTCCTGCACCAGACACATGGCGATCTCCAACCGCCGCTTGTCACCGCGCGACATGGAGGACGCGATCATCTCGCGTTTCTCCAACATGCCGACGTCGGCAAGCATGGCCTCGGCCTTGGCGATCAGATCGGATTCTTGCTCCATATTCTCGATCGCATGCATCCGAAAGGCGCCGTCGCGCTTGGCAAAGCACGGGATCATCATGTTTTCCATCACTGTGAGATCGCCAAAGATTTCAGGGGTTTGGAAGACGCGGGAAATGCCCAGCTGGTTGATCTCATGCGGTTTGCGACCCAGAACAGAAGTGCCCGCGAAGGTCACTGAGCCCTCGTCCGGGATGAGTTTTCCAACCAGACAATTGAGCAGTGTCGATTTTCCCGCACCATTCGGGCCGATGATGGCGTGAACGGTGTTTTCCTCGATGGAGAGGGTGACGTCGCCCAGGGCCTGAAGGCCGCCGAAGCGTTTGCCGACGCCTTTGACTTCAAGAATTCCCATGTGTGGCCTCCTTGGTGGTGAGTGCGTGTGAACGATGTCCGGTGCGTGGAGCAAAGGCCGAAGGCCGCCACGCACTCGCCGGTCCGTCCCGGCGGGCTGGCGATGTTGTGAGCTTGGTGCATCGTTCTGAGGTCATGCGGATTTGGCTGACATAAAGTGCGCAGTTCAGAGGGCGTTTCGCCATCCCACGGACCGGCGAGTGCGTAGCTTGAGAAAAGTCGAAAAGTTTCATCACACACCCCTCACGCCACATGCTTGCCGGGGTCGGGGCGGTGCTCCGGGTCCGGGTCATCGTATTTGTCGCGCTTTTGCGAGCCGTTTTTGATCCGTTTGGACAAGCGCCGCAGCCCTTCGATCAGCCCGCCCGGCAGGAAGGTCACGACCAGCATGAAGGTCACGCCAAGCGTCAGATGCCAGCCCTCGCCGGTAAACCGCGCAAAGATCCAGATCACCACATCTTCCACGCCGTCGGGCAGGAAGGAGAACCAGCTATGCAGCACGCCTTCGTTGATCTTCGAGAAGATGTTTTCGAGATATTTGATCACGCCTGCGCCCAGAACGGGTCCCATCAGGGTGCCAGCGCCGCCCAAGATAGTCATGATCACGACCTCGCCGCTTGCCGTCCAAAGCATCCGGTCGGCGCCCGCCAGCGGGTCCATCGCCGCGAGCAAACCGCCCGCAAGTCCCGCATACATGCCGGAGATCACGAAAGCGGCCAGGGTGTAGGGTTTCGGATCGAGGCCGGTGTAGGTCATGCGCTGCTGGTTCGATTTCACCGCGCGGAGCATCATGCCAAAGGGAGACCGGAACAGTCGGATCGCCACATAAAAGGCAAGGATCGCGATGAAGGCGCAGAAGTAATAGCCGACATTAAAGGTGAAGACGCGCCCCAAAGCCTCCAGTTTATAAGAGGAATTCATCGCAAGGCCGAAGATGTTGGTCACCGGCAGGGAACTGCCCTCTGCTGCGCCATCGAGGATGCGCGGATCGTCGAGGGCAAGCTGCAACCCGGTCTCGCCATTGGTCAGCGGGGTCAGCACCGAATAGGCCATTTTGTAGGACATTTGCGCAAAGGCCAGTGTCAGGATCGAAAAGTAGATGCCTGAGCGGCGCAGCGAGACATAGCCGATGGCGGCGGCGAAGAGGCCGGAGACCACCATGGCCAAAAGGATCGCGGGGATCACATTCATGGTCAAAAGCTTCATCATCCAGACGGCGGCATAGGAGCCGATGCCAAGGAAGGCCGCGTGGCCAAAGCTGAGATAGCCGGTGAGGCCGAAGAGAATATTGAAGCCCACCGCGAAGATGCCAAAGATGGCGATCTTCTGCATCAGATCGGGATAGCCGCCGTTGAATTGCGCCAGCTCTGATCCGGCGGGAAAGGGTTGCAACAGGATCGGCGTCAGCAAGGTGAGCGCGATCACGATCAGCAGGAAAGAGCTGTCTTTTTTGTTAAGCCCGAACATAAGTTACTCCTCCATCACGCCTTTTTTGCCCATCAGACCGCGCGGACGGGTCAGAAGGATCACGATGGCGACGACATAGATGATGATCTGGTCGATGCCGGGAAGCACCGATTTGACGGCATTCATTGACGAGAAACTCTCAAGAATGCCCAAGAGGAACCCCGCAGCCACAGCGCCGGGCAGGGAGCCCATGCCACCGACCACGACGACGACGAAGCAGAGCACCAGAAAATCCATCCCCATGTGATAGTTGGGCGAGAGGATCGGCGCATACATCACGCCCGCGACGCCCGCGACGGCCGAGGCCAGCCCGAACATGATGGTGAACCGCCGGTCGATGTTGATGCCCAAAAGCCCCACGGTCTCGCGATCCGCCATGCCGGCGCGCACGACCATGCCAAAGGTGGTGAATTGCAGAAAGGAAAACACAGCCCCGATGACGACAGCCGCAAAGCCGAAATAGATCAGCCGCCAGTAGGGGTAGATGATCATATTGGGATCGAACCCCAGCATCGCGCCGAAATCGAAGGAGCCTTTGAAGGCGTCGGGGGCAGGGGTCGAGATCGGGTTGGCGCCGTAGAAATATTTGATGATCTCCTGCAACACGATCGCGAGGCCGAAAGTTACGAGGATCTGGTCGGCATGCGGGCGTTTGTAGAAATGCTTGATCAACCCGCGCTCCATGGCAAAGCCCACCGCGATCATGATCGGGATGGAAAACAGGATCGCCAGAGGCACCGCCCAGTCGATCAAAGCATGGCCGAACTCGGGACCGAACCAGGCCTCGACATAGGGCGTTTTGATCTTGGCCGGATTGCCGAGGAAATCGACCTTGTCGGGATCAATCGTCTCAAACGACAGGTTCAACAGCTTGGACAGCGTCACGGCACAAAAGGCGCCGATCATGAAAATCGCGCCATGGGCGAAATTGACCACGCCCAAAGTGCCGAAAATAAGCGTCAGCCCCAGCGCAATGAGCGCATAGGCCGAGCCCTTGTCCAGCCCGTTGAGCAATTGCAGAAGGATGGTTTCCATGGTTTCCCCCAGTTGCGCCAAACCTCTCCCGGTCTCGCGGGAGAAATCCGCAAGGGGCCGTTTGGTTTGACTGTCTTGTGGAATATGGGCGGCCCGCCGTTTTTACGGTTCGGGCCGCCTCTTGCCTTTAGGGAAAATTCCCGAGAGAAATCCCCGCGCGTAGAAAGGCTTAGCCCGCGTTACAGGAACCGAGCGCGCCGCCCGCGAACATCGGGTGATCCGGGGCGTAGGTGACCTGAGACGCCGGGGTGACCTCGACCACTTCCAAGAGGTCGAACTCAGACGTCGGGTTCTCTTTGCCGCGCACCACGAGCACGTCTTTGAAGCACTGGTGATCCTCGGCGCGGTAGAGCGTCGGCCCGTTGCCCAGCCCGTCGAACTCAAAGCCTTCGAGCGCTTCGACGACGGCACAGGGGTTGAACGACCCGGCGCGTGCGACGGCATCGGCATACAAAAGCGTCTGCACATAACAGGTGTGCGCGGCCTGCGACGGCGGGAAACCGTATTTGGTGCCAAAGCTCTTCACAAAGGCCTGCGAGCCCTCATCGGTCAAGGACCAATGCCAGTTGGTGGAGCCAAGAATACCCTTGATATTCTCGCCCGCACCGCGCGCCATCAGACGCGAGAACAGCGGCACGACGATCTCGAATTGCTTGCCGTTCACCATCTTTTCGCGCAGTCCGAATTGCACCGCGTTGGTCAGCGAGTTGACCATATCGCCGCCGTAGTGGTTCAGGATCAGCACGTCGGCATCCGTCTGCAACACCGGTGTGATGTAGGACGAGAAATCGCCTGCGCCCAAGGGGGTGCGGACCTTGTTCACGGTTTCCCAACCGAGCGCTTCGGTCGCCGCCGCGATGCTTTCTTCTTGCGTCCAGCCCCAGGTGTAATCGGCGGTCAGATGATAGGCCTTGCGATCCGCGCCATAGCGCGCGGCCAGCACCGGCGCCAAGGCTGCGCCTGACATGTAGGCGTTAAAGAAGTGACGGAAACCATTGGCTTTCTTATCTTTTCCGGTCGTGTCGTTGGAATGCGTTAGCCCCGCCATGAAAATCACGCCCGCCTCTTGGCACAGGCCCTGAACCGCCACGGCTACGCCCGAAGAGGACCCGCCGGTGATCATCACCGCACCGTCTTTTTCGATCATCGACTTCGCCGAGGCCCGTGCAGCATCGGATTTCGTCTGGGTGTCGCCGGTCACATATTCGACCTTCTTGCCCATGATGCCGTTGCCCTCCAAAACCTTCGAGCTGAAGGTGTTGAGCATGCCGCCGTCGCCCTCGCCATTGAGGTGTTCGACCGCCAGTTGATAGGCGCGCAGCTCGTCGGCGCCCTCATCGGCGTAGGCGCCAGATTGCGGCACGTTGAAGCCGAGCGTCACGGTGCCGCCCATCGGTTCGTTGGTAAAGGCGCGGGCGCCAGAAGTGAAAATCGTCGGTAGCGCCAGACCGGCGCCAGCAATGGCTCCGGTTCTCAGCAGCGTGCGGCGTGTCGTGCGGCGTGTCGTGTGGCGTGTCAGATCGGTCTTGGACATCTATATTCCTCCCAGATATTCGGCCCATTAATTCGGCGCAGACATTCGGCCCAGACATTCGGACCAGATCAGCAGCCTGCGGTCTTCGGTGCATCGCCCGGAGTTCCTCCCCGAAGCCCGGGCGATGCACAGATCTCGTTCGTGCCGAGGTGTGAGGCACTCAAGTTATGGCTGTAAACGAGATGGGAGTAGTATTGTGCGACCTTCGAAAACCCATCAACAAGTGCTTTGTATTTAACACTTTTTTTGTTAATGATTACACAATACAATCGTATGCATTGTAAATCCGTTTTCCCGCATTCGCAGAATACTGTGCTTTGCGCGCGCGGAAAAGCCTTGAGAAGGCGTCGGAATTTTGTGCTGCGTTTGAAAAACGAGTTTTGTGGTCAAGGACTGTAAAAGGCGATCCGCGCAGTGGATTGCACGGGAAGAGGGGGGCAAACATGCCGAGATCAGCGTTAACAGGCACGCGCATTCGTGAAAGACGCACGCTCAAAGGCGTGAAACAGGCCGATCTGGCGCGTTCCGTGGGCATCTCTCCGGCCTATTTGAACCTCATCGAACACAACCGGCGTAGAATCGGTGGCAAGCTTTTGATCGATTTGGCGCGCGAGTTGGGCGTCGAGCCGACGGCCTTGTCCGAAGGGGCCGAGCTGCCTTTGATGGAAGGTCTGCAAGAGGCCGCAAGCACCAGCGGGCTGCGACCGCAGGCAGGCAAGCCGGTCAGCCTACCGGAAACCCAACGCGCCGAGGAATTCGCCGGGCGCTTTCCGGGCTGGGCGGCGCTTGTGGTGGCGCAGCGCAACCGGATCACCGCGCTCGAACGCCGGGTCGAGGCACTGAACGACCGTCTGGCGCATGACCCGTTTCTCTCGGACAGTTTGCACGAGGTGCTCTCTACCGTGACCGCGATCCGCTCCACTGCGGGCATTCTCAACAACGCGGGCGAGATCGACCGTGATTGGCAGGCACGCTTTCACCGCAACCTTTATGAGGACAGTCAACGTCTGGCGGACGGTTCGCAGGCGCTGGTGAGCTATCTCGACACGGTGGGCAAATCCGAGGACACGCTGGCCTCGCCGCTCGAAGAGGTTGAGGCTTGGCTGGCAGCGCGCGATTTCGTTCTCGCCGAGCTGGAACAGGGCAAAATGCCTGACCTCTCGGGCGAGGGCGGTTTGCGTACACCCGCCGCGCGCAGTTTGGCCCGCAAATGGGTGCTGCGCGCCCGCGCCGAAGCCGAGAAGATGCCGCAAGCCATGGTCGAAGCCATCATCGCCCGCCACGGCCCCGATCCCTCGGCTCTGGCGCAGGCCATGGGGGTGGAACTGTCGGCGGCGATGCGACGTCTGGCGAGCCTTCCGGCCTCTGAGACGCGCCCGCCGATGGGCTTGGCGATCTGCGACGGCTCCGGCGCGCTGACCCACCGCAAACCGCTCGATGGCTTCGCGCCGCCACGTTTCGGCGCCGCATGCCCGCTCTGGCCGCTCTATCAAGCGCTCTTGCGCCCCATGGTGCCGGTCAAACGCGTGGTCGAACAACATAGCCAACCACCGCGACGCTACCTCGCCTACGCGATCGCGCAGCCCCAACGCCCGGAAAGCTTCGACGCGCCCGAGGTGATCGAGGCGACGATGCTCTTTATGCCGTTGGATCAACTCGACATGGAGGTGCGCGACGGCGAGGTGCATGGCATCGGCACCTCCTGTCGTGTCTGCGCCCGTATCGAGTGCCCGGCCCGGCGCGAACCCTCGATGGTGCTTGAGGTGCCGGAAGACGACTGAACAGGTCAGAACTTCACGGGGAGGAGAGGCACAGGGGTGAGAGGAATGTCTGCACCGATCTGGGCCAGCATCTTGCGAAAGGTGGCAAGGTCATAATCGGGCGTTTCGGTGACCAGCCCCTGTATCTGGCCGGTTCCTGAGGTGTTTGTGCCCTCGATCCGGGTGCAGAGCGCCGTGACAATGTCCGCCGCCGGATCGAGAAAACGGCAGGTCGGTCGGGCGCGTTCGAAAAATGGGCGCAGCCAGGGCAGGTGCGTGCTCGACAGGGTGAGCGTGTCAATATCCGGATGCCGGGCAAAGACATCCTCTATAAAGACCGAGACCGCCTGTTGTGTGGCATCGGTATCGAACAGGAACGCCCCGCTTTCGACCAAACGGACCATTGCGGACGCATTGATCCGGGCAACGTTTTGCGGCTGATCGGTTCGGGCTGCGATGAAACGTGTCAGCATTTCGCTTTCGGTCAGGGAAGCGACCCCCATAATGCCAACATGGCCTGTCACCGAGAGATCCAGCGCCTGTTCCAGTGGAGGAAAAACACCGTAGAGAGGAACATTGCAGAAGGTGCGGATGTCGTCGAGCACCATGATCGAGGGCGCGTTGGAGGCCATGACAATGGCGACCGGGTCGTAGCTTTGAAGGCGTGACAGGGTGCTTTGCATGACGGCACGCAATTGTGCCGGGGATTTTTGGCCATAGGGAAAACTGGCGCGATCCGCAAAATAGAGAATGTCCTGTTGTGGCAGGCGTTTGTGGATTTCATCGACGATGGCATAGCTGCCGATACCGGCGTCAAACACGGCAATGGGGTTTTGCATGAGGCGCTCCTTTGGAGGGGCAAAGCAGATCGCGGCTTTTGGCCCCCCCGTGGTTTTGAATGTGCGATGGGTAACCTAGACTGTGCGGGGGCCCGGGCAAAGTTCGGAAGGCGGCGAAAGGGGGTTGCAGATTTGATCTTCCTGGATCGGCCCGTACCCTTGGTCTTCCTGGCGGATCGTGGGGGCGTTGTAGAGGGAGGGCAAAGCACAGGATTTTTTGACATAAGCATGACAAAGCGCCATAAACTGCATCAACCAGGGGGAGAGAGGCAATTATGGGACAGCGCGTGCTCTTGATCGAGGACGAGCCGAACATCATCGAGGCGATCCGGTTCATCCTGTCGCGCGATGGCTGGACGGTGGAGACCCATGCGGATGGGGCGACGGCTGTGGCCGCGGTCGAGCGCAAGCGGCCGGACGTGATCATTCTCGACGTGATGTTGCCGAACAAATCCGGTTTCGAGATCCTGCGTGAGCTGCGCGAGATGGCGGATCACGCGACGCGGCCCGTCTTGATGCTCACCGCGCGCGGCCAGAAAAAGGACCGCGAGATGGCCGAGGCCGCCGGCGTGTCGCATTTCATGACCAAGCCGTTCTCCAACACCGAAATGCTTGAGGTCGTGCGGCGTCTGGCGTCCGGGGCGCCGGGCACAGGGGCGGATGAGGCCCATGTCTGATGGCCGGGCTGAGGGCCGCGCGCCGCTCTATCTGGCCCGCGCGTCTTATCGGCGCAGGCGTCTGATCGACGCGCTCAGGCTCTTGCCTTTTCTCATGTTCGGGCTGTGGCTCTTGCCGCTGTTGTGGGGCGGTGAGGGAACGGACCGCCCCGTCGGCGCAGGCTCCAGAGCGTTTTTGCATGTTTTCGTAGTCTGGGCTTTGGGCCTCTTGGCGACGATCTGGCTGTCGCGGGCTTTGCGCCGGGCAGAAGGCCCGGTCGAGGCGCTGAAGACCCCACCAAAGCCCAATAATGCGCCGAATGAGGACGCAGGCTGATGCTGCGGTTCAACATTCTCGTCCTCGCCTGCCTGTCCTATGCGACCCTGTTGTTTGTCGTGGCCTTCTGGGCCGAAAAACGTGCCGAAGCCGGGCGTTTGGGCTGGCTGCGCTCGCCATGGGTCTACACGCTGTCCTTGTCCGTCTATTGCACCGCCTGGACCTTTTACGGTGCCGTAGGCTACGCGGTGCGCTCGGGTCTTGAGTTCGTGACGATCTACCTCGGGCCCTCGCTGATGATGATCGGCTGGTGGTGGATTTTGCGCAAACTCGTGCGGATCGGGCGGGTGCAACGGATCACCTCCGTGGCCGATCTGATCTCGTCGCGCTACGGCAAATCGACCACTTTGGGCGTCTTGGTGACGCTTTTGGCGGTGATCGGCACGACGCCCTATATCGCGCTGCAACTGCAATCCGTGGCGCTGTCTTTTGCGGTTTTCGGCGCCAATGATCCGACGGGGGCGGTGCTGCCCGATCTCGACAAAACCGCGCTTTGGGTGGCCACCGGGCTGGCGTTGTTCACCACGCTTTTCGGCACCCGCAACCTGGACGCCAATGAACGTCACCACGGTGTTGTCACCGCTATCGCGCTTGAGGCCATCGTCAAATTCATGGCGCTGGTGGCGGTTGGGGTCTTTGTCGTCTGGGGGCTGTCTGACGGGGTCGGGGACCTGATGGCGCGCATCGACGCCTCGCCCGTGTCGCAGCATCCGATCATGGGCACGCGTTGGATCGCGCTCACCATGCTGTCGGCGGCCGCCCTCATCACACTTCCGCGGATGTTTCAGGTTCTGGTCGTCGAAAATTCCGACGAAAACCATGTGTTCACAGCCGGTTGGGCCTTTCCGCTCTACCTCTTTGGTATGTCGCTTTTCGTGATCCCGATTGCGGTTGTCGGGCTTGAGGTGCTCCCCCAAGGCTCCAATCCCGACATGTTCGTGCTCACCCTGCCGCTGCAATACGATCACCGGGTGCTGGCGACCCTGTCTTTCCTCGGCGGCTTTTCTTCGGCCACCTCCATGGTCATCGTCGCCGCCATCGCGCTTTCGACCATGGTGTCGAACCACATCGTCATGCCGATCTGGCTGTCGTCGCGCTCGGGCGGCGCGATGGTTTCGGGCGATGTGCGCCGGGTCGTTCTTTACGCGCGGCGCCTCTCTATTTTTGGCGTGCTGGCCCTCGGCTACCTCTATTTCCATTTCTCCGGCGGCTCAGAAGCACTGGCCTCCATCGGCATGATCTCGTTTACCGGCGTGGCGCAGGTCCTGCCCGCCATGTTGGGCGGCATTTTCTGGCGCGGTGCCACGCGGGTCGGTGCGATTGGCGGCGTAGTTTTGGGCTTTGTCGTCTGGGCCTACACGATGTTTCTACCGTCCTTCGGTGCGGCCTCCGGGTTTACGCCAGAGCTTTTGGCAAATGGCCCCTTCGGCCTAACCCTTCTGCGTCCGCAGGCCTTGTTCGGCGTCGAGGGGGTGGACCCCGTGGTGCATGCGGTTTGCTGGTCTCTGGCGCTCAACACAGCCATCTTTATCCTCGGCTCGCTCCTGTCCTTCCCGCGCCCGGTCGAACGGCTTCAGGGCGCGCAATTCGTCAATGTTTTCGAGCATTCCGGCTCGACGCGCGGCTGGTCGCATGGCTTTGCCGAGGCCGAGGACCTTTTGGTCATGGCGCAGCGCATTCTGGGCCCCGCCGAGGCGCAAAACCTGTTTCAATCCGAGGCCGAAGCACAGGGCAAAGAGGGCTACCTCCCCGACACCACGCCCGCTTTCATCGAGCGGTTGGAGCGCGAAATGGCGGGCTCTGTTGGGGCCGCCACGGCGCATGCGATGCTGGGCCAGATCGCGGGCGGGGTGCTGGTTTCGGTCGAGGATCTGATGGCCGTGGCCGATGAAACCGCGCAGATGATGGAGTACTCCAGCCAGCTCGAGTTGAAATCCGAAGAGCTGGCCCGCACCGCGCGGCAATTGCGCGAGGCCAATGAAAAACTTACGGCGCTCTCCATTCAAAAGGACGCGTTTCTGTCGCAAATTTCGCATGAATTGCGCACGCCGATGACGTCGATCCGGGCATTTTCCGAGATCCTGCGCGAGGCCGGGCACTCGGGTGAGATGGACGCCGAAAGCCTTGAGCGGTTTTCCACGATCATCCATGACGAGGCCCAGCGTCTCACGCGATTGTTGGATGATTTGCTCGATCTGTCGGTCTTGGAAAACGGTCAGGTCAGCCTCAACTGGGCGCGTGCGAACCTGCACGATGTGATCGACCGGGCGCTGCATGCAAGCTCCGAGGCGGGCGGTGGCGTGCGGCTGCTGATCCGTCGCACTGAATTGTCTGAACATATCGCGATTGAGACCGACCCGGATCGTCTGGCGCAGGTCTTCATCAACCTCATCGCAAATGTG
Source organism: Celeribacter sp. (assembly GCF_048270365.1). Taxonomy (NCBI): domain Bacteria; kingdom Pseudomonadati; phylum Pseudomonadota; class Alphaproteobacteria; order Rhodobacterales; family Roseobacteraceae; genus Celeribacter; species Celeribacter sp. The sequence continues at coordinate 350,152 of NZ_JBLWTA010000003.1, read as the reverse complement.
CGCAAATATTGCGATGCGTCCCGACCTGAGTTGACGATACATGTCCGCCGCAAAAGCGACGACCGCCTCCAGATCGATTTTATCGACAATGGATCCGGCATTCCCAAGGACAAACAGGCGGTGATTTTCGAGAAATTCTCGCGTTTGACCGATCACGCCAAGGCGGGCGGCGCGGGGCTTGGCCTTGCGATTTGTCGCGAGATCATGGCCAATCTGGGCGGCACGATTGCCTATCTTCCGGGGCAGGGTGGTGCTGCGTTTCGCCTGGAACTGCCGCGCGTGCGGCTGCGTGACTGAGGTTGCGCCTGAGATCCGACGATCAGGCGAATTTTTGTCCCGCTTCAATGATTTGTTTACTTTAAGCGTTGAAAAGGGATCGGGAGTCCATTTGAGCGAAACCCCTGAAAGCCTGCCGTTCCCATGTCAGACGCCGACATCATTTCCGCGATGCGCCGCAAGGCGGGCGTGGGCCGTCCGCCCCCGGATGTCCAGCCAATGTCTCCCGCAAAGGCGCTGCGCCTCGCCATGGCGAAAGCGGCGGAGGACACGATTGGTCTTGTGCTTCAGGTTTTGGATGTCACCGAGGAACGCTCTGCCATCTCGCGCCTGCCCGGGCAGGTGCCCGACAATGCGCTTTTGTCGCTTCTGGAGGGGCCGAACAACGCCTATGGGCTGGCCGTCTGGGATAAGAATGCCGTCTCCGCCATTGTCGAACAACAGACCACCGGCAAGGTGCTGAACCTGCCGCCTGAGGATCGCCCGCCGACCGCCACCGATGCGGTGATGTGTTCTGAGCTCTGCAACCGCGTGCTGCGTCAGTTCGAAACCCATGTCGCCGAGGTCGCCGATCCGCCAGAGGTCGCGGGGTTTCACGTTGCCGCCCAGCTGCGCGAGGCGCGCTCCATCGCGATTGCTTTCGACGATGTGCCTTACCGGCTTTACCGCGTGTCTGTGAAGCTCGGGCGCGGCGGGCGCGAGGGGGAGGTGTTCTTTGTCTTCCCTTATGCGGCGCCGAAGCCGAAAACCATGGATGAGGGCGCGGGCGATTTCAGCAGCACGTTCCAGAATGTCGTGCTGAAATCCGAGGCGCGGCTCGACACGGTGTTGCACCGGGTGCGCCTGACGCTTGCCGATGTCACCTCGCTGACCGAGGGCATGATGATCCCGATCCCGCGCGAGGCCCTGTCGCGGGTCGAGTTGCGGGCCGATGACCGTCTGGTGAGCCGCGCGCGCCTGGGCCAGATCAATGGCAAACGCGCCGTGCGTGTGGTGCTCTGCGTCGAAGGCGATGAGGAGGATTTGGGCGACGATATGTTTGGCGCGGGCGATATGGGCGGGCTTTCCGGCCCTTCCGATTTCCCGGCCTTGTCGGGGATGGGTGATATGGCGGGCGATGACCTGCCTGATATAGGCGGCTTGCCACCTCTCGGGGCCATGGGCGATTTCCCCGCGATGGGGGACTTGCCACCACTTGGCGGGGGGGATCTCCCTCCGCTGGGCGACCTGCCACCGCTCGGCGATGGCGAAGGCTTCCCGGCCATGGGCGATCTACCGCCGCTTGAGTAACTCGCTCAGATTTCGCACCAGATTTCGGGCTGTCTGTTGATGTGAATCAAGGCTTTTCCCATGATTTGGGTTGATCCTTATCCTCAGGGAGGAGCCATCATGAGCACCTATGACAAAAGACGCGCGCAACTGTTGGACCGCAAGGCGGAGCTGACAGACCGTTTGGAAGAGATCGATGCGGAGCTGGAGTCTCATCAGTCGAAGGACTGGGAAGAGCTGGCCACCGAACGCGAGGGCGATGAAGTCCTCGAAAGCATGGGCGCCTCTGGCAAGGCCGAGATCGCGATGATCAACGCCGCCCTTGAGCGGATGGACGCCGGTGATTACGGAATTTGCGCCGTCTGCGGCGAAGACATCAGCGCCGAACGCCTCGATGTGCTACCCTATACCCCAGTGTGCCGGGATTGCGCGGCGCGGAACGCCGCGCGTCACTGATCTGCGACACGTCTGCTGCGAGAGGGGGCAGAAGGCGTGACCATGATTTCAGGGAGGAAAGACATGACCAAAGTGACGAAAACAGATGCGGAAATCGACAAGATTGTCGATGATCTCGTGCAAGACGAAAAGACGGCAGAGGCCCTGAAAGGCAAGCTGCATCAATCCTTTGCGGAACCTGAGGCGCATTTTGCCCGCCCAGAGGCCACGAAGGACGACGATGACGATATGTGGGACAATATGCCGGTCTGAGCGCCGCAAAAGCCCGCAAATGTCGCATGAAAGGAAAGCGCCATGGCGTTCGAAGCCCTGAAAACTCAGGTCTATATGATTCTGGACGAAATCGCGGCGCGCCCGGCGGATCGCCATATCTTGCAGGAGAGCCTGCGCGAAAAACTGGCGGAGCTTTCCGCCTTGGGTCTGCCGCTGCCCGAAGATCTCGTGCGTCTGGAGGCGGAACTGGAAGAAAGCACCGCCGACAGGATTTACCCGCCGACCTAAAGCGTTTCTGCTTTACGTGAGAGATCAAGTTAAAACCGAAACGCTTTAGCTCGCAACGCCCCGTAGGCATCTCGCGTGGTGCGTTCCACGCTCAAATCATCTTGCCTTAAGGGCATGGCCTCCGCCATTATGTGGAAAAATCTGTGGGGAACCTGTGGATAATTCCGGCGCAGCGGTCGGCGTGTGATCCTAGGCACCTCCCCGCGATACGTCAGGGGGCGGTTGCGTATGAGTGAAACAAAGGCGGTCGAGCAGGACCAGATGGGGCAACCAAGCGCGGTGCATGATCCCGCCGTGGTTTTCGAGCGCAACGGCGAGATCGCGCTTTTGCGCCTGTCGCGCCCGCCCGTTAATCTGTTGACCCAAGAGCTGCGTCAAGCACTATGGGACAGTCTGGCCGAGGCGGAGGCGGACCCCGAGGTGAAAGCCCTCGTGCTCATGGGCACCGGTGCCTCCTTTTGCACCGGTTTTGCGCCGGACAGGCTTCTGGCCCAAGACGCCGCCCCCAGCCTCACCGCGCTCTGCGACAGAATTTCTTCCTGCACCAAACCCGTCATCGCCTCATTGCATGGCTCGACCCTTGAGGGCGGATTGGCGCTGGCGCTGGCGGCGCATTATCGTGTTATGGGCCGCGCCGCGCGTCTGGGCGCCCCTGAGATCACCTTTGGCCTCCTGCCTACCGGTGGGGTGACGCAACTCCTGCCACGTCTCATCGGGGCGGGGTCCTCCTTGGAATTGCTGCTCTCCGGACGGCCCGTGTCAGCGCCACAAGCCGCCAAACTTGGGCTGGTGGATGAGCTGGCGCCAAAGCGGACGGGCGAAGCGGCGGTGGAGTTCGCAAAACGCCTCATCGCCTCTGGGCAAGGCCCGCGCCCCAGCCGGGATCGCAGCGAGGGGTTGCGCGACGGGGCCAGTTATTTCAAGGAAATCGCAGCACGGCGCGAAGAAATTCGCGGCGCACGGATTATTGCGCCTGCGCGGATCATCGACTGTGTCGAAGCCGCTGTGATGTTGCCCTTTGAGGCCGGTGTGCGCCGCGAAATGGTCGCCCGTGAAGAGTGTTTTGCCACCGAAGAGTCGAAAGCTCTGCGTCATGCGTTTTTCTCCGAACGCCGTGTCGCGCGGCTGATCGGGGCGGAGGGCGCCGTGCCCGGCGAGGTTAAGACGCTGGGCCTTGTGGGGTCGGGCAATTTCGCCCTCGGCATCGCGATGGCCGCCCTCGATCACGACATCGAGGTCCGACTTTTGGGCAATTCTGCCGATCAGCTTGTGATCGATGAACAGCGGATCAAGTCCGTCTACACCCGTGCCGTGCAACAGGGCCAGATGACGTCTGAGCAGCGTGATGTGCGTCTCAAATCCCTGATCGCGACCACACAAATCAACACTCTGGCCGAGGCCGATCTAGTGCTCGACGCCACCTCTGGCTCGATTGAGGCGCGCGCGCGCCTTTTGGCCCGGGTTGAGGAATTCCTGCCGGAAAACACTGTGCTGGCCACCGTTGCGGATCGCGGTTTTGTCCAGATTGCACAGGACTTGGCGCATCCCGAACGCTTTGTCGGGCTGCATTTCTTTGCGCCGTCCCAAGCCATGCGTGTGGTCGAACTGGCCCGTTGCGAGGGTGTCGACCTCACGGCGCTGGCAAGGGCCCACGGGTTTGTCCGCCGCATCGGCAAGGTGCCGGTGACCGTGCGCGCTCGCGACGGGTTGATCGCCAATGTTGTGCAGGAGGCGGGCTGGTCCGCCGTTGACGTGCTCTTGCTTATGGGCGCGCGGCCCGCGCGGATTGATGCGGTGATGCGAGGATATGGGTTTGCGGCGGGGCCCTGCGAAGTCATGGATGCGATTGGTCTCACCTATATGTCGGGCGCCGTGGCGCAGTTTTTGGTCAGTGAAGGCCGCAAAGGCAAAGCCGTGGGACAGGGGTTTTACGACTATCACGAGGACGGCGGGCGCGATGACACGACGTCCGAAGCCATTCTGGCCGATCTGCGGCGTCAGGGCGGCGTGCCCGACCTGCGGCTGTCGGATCAGGACATCTACGAGCGGATCGTTCTGGCCGAAGCCAACGCGGGCGCGCGGCTTTTGCAATCGGGGCGTGTCGCGCATCCGGTCGACATTGATGTGGTGATGATGCTGGCCAAGGGTTATCCGCGCTATCGCGGCGGCCCGATGAAGGCAGCTGATCTCATGGGGCTGTTACATGCCGAGATGCGGCTGCGCAATTTTACCGATCAGGCGCCGGATATTTGGGAGCCTGCGACAATTTGGCGTGAATTGGTCAAAAATGGCGATAATTTTGAAAGTTTAAACCTTATCTGAGGGTTAAGGTTCTATTTGAGGCGGACTTTTGGGCTCAAAAGGTCGATTTACGCCGATTTTTGCCGCTCTGCAGCGTGGTCAATATGCCCTTCGGACATGCGGTTGATCGAGATCAATGTTTTCGCGATTCCCCTGACATATTCCTTACCTCGAGCGCAGGGCTCCGGTGTCAGCAGTCAGACAAGGAGCCTTGCATTCCTCCCGCGGACTCTCCTTCCGATCGTCCGCGCCGTATCCTGCCTTTTGTGCGTGGGCAGAATACCATACTGGCGTCACAGGGTTTGCGTTTCTCCTGTGACGCCTCTTTTTTTGCCCGCCTCCCTCTTTTTCCATCCCGTCTGGTCCGCCGTTCAGATCGTGGTAACCCTTGTCATGCCTGATGGAGCGTGCACTCTATGGCTGAGAAAGGCAGGTGTGGATGATGTTTGACACCCGACCGGTGCGATTGGCGAAAGGGGCTTTGCTGGCACGGGACATCTCTCTGGCCTCTGGCGCAAAGATTGCACGTGGGCGCCAGATCGGCCCGGAAGACATTGCGGCCTTGACCATGGCGGGGATTGCGGAGGTCCCGGTGGTGGAGGTTGAGCCTCACGATGTGCCTGCCGATGAGGCGGTGGCGCGGTTGGCCAAGGCGCTTGTGCCCAATCTGGGCGATGCGTCTGTGCGGCGCGAGGAGGGGCCGTTCGGCTGTCTCGATCTGATCGCCTCCGCGCCCGGTGTTGTTGGGCTCGACACACAGGGCATCTCCCGGATGAATCGGGTCGATGAGGGGATTGCGGTGATCACCATGCGGCAATTCCAGAGGGCGCGCGCGGGCGAGGTGATCGCCAAACTGCGGATCACGCCCTTGGCGGTGAAGCGATCTGCCCTGTCGCGGGTGCTGAGCGAGGGCGAGGATATGATCCGCCTGCGACCCGTGCTGGCGGAGACGGTGACGCTGATCCAGACCGTCGAGGGCGGCGACGCGGGGCAGGGTGCCGAGGCGGCGATTCGTGCGCGGCTCGCGCCTTTGGGGCTCAAAATGGCCGAAAGCCTCGTGGTGGCCCATCGCGAAGAGGCCCTGGCCGAGGCGCTTTTGTCGGTCACCGGCGATGTCGTCCTGATCCTGCCCGCGCGGCCCACGGTGGACCGTCATGACGTCGCGCCCGAAGCCGTCCGGCGCGCCGGGGGCGTGATCACGCGCTTTGGCATTCCGGTCGATCCCGGCGCCTCAATGTTCGCAGGCGGGCTTGGTTCCGTGCCCATTCTGGGCCTGCCGGACTGTGCCCGTCTGACGGCTTTGAATGGCACGGATTGGGTCTTTGAGCGGCTGGTCTGCGGGGTCAGCATTTCGGATGACGACTTGGCCAACCTGGGCGTCGGGGGGCTTTTGCCGCGCGGATAATTCTTAAGCGAAAGACGTTTTCTAAGGCAGTCGTCGGGAATTCCCCTTGCATGACCGTTATGCATTTGCAGAAAATTGACACATATCACTTACGTCTGTGGGTGAAGCGCGCACAATCGCGCCAAATTTGACTTTACGACAGCCGGGTCTCCTCCCCCAGAAAGCGGTCTCATGTCTCTGCCTCTCTCCGATATCGCCGTGACCACCATGGCGCTCTGCCTCGCGGGCGCTTTGGGACTTTTGCTGGGTAAAATCCAAATCCGAAAGGTGGGGCTGGGCATCGGCGGCGTGTTGTTTTCCGGCATTCTCATCGGCCATGTCGCCTCGCGTGCAGGGATAGAGTTCGATGGCGAGGTGATGCATTTCATCCGCGAGTTGGGCCTCATCCTTTTCGTCTATACGATCGGCATTCAGGTCGGCCCGAGTTTCTTCTCATCGTTTGCCAAATCCGGCCTTAAATTCAATCTTGCGGCCATTGGCATCGTCTTGGGCGGGGTTGCGATGACCTTGGTGATCTATGCGCTGGCCGATCTGCCCTTGCCGGTGCTCGTGGGCGTCATGTCAGGGGCCGTGACCAACACGCCGGGGTTGGGGGCGGCACAACAGGTTTTGGGCGACGCGGGCTTTCCGGCCTCCGAGGTGGCGAATTCCGGCATGGGCTACGCGATGGCCTATCCCTTTGGCATCCTTGGGATTTTGACCTCTATGTTCGTTATTCGGGCTGTGTTCAAAATCGTCTTGGAGCACGAGGAAGCCGCCTATAAAGCCGAAACCCAAAGCGGTGAAGAGGCGCTGCCCTCGATGAACATTGCGGTGACCAATGCCAATCTCGACGGCCTAAAATTGGGCGATGTGCCGGACCTCTTCGATCATGGTGTCGTGGCCTCGCGGATGAAACAGGGCGACGAATTGGTGGTGCCGACGCGTGACGTGATCCTGCATCTGGGCGATTGCCTGCACCTCGTCGGTCCGAAAGAGAAATTGCAGGCGATGAAGCTTATCTTGGGTCGTGAGATTGACGCGGCCATGACGACGAAAGGCACGCGGCTCACATGGTCCCGTCTCGTGGTGACCAAAGAGCGTGTTCTGGGCAAGTCCTTGCGTCAGCTTGCATTTTTGGAAGGCAACGGGGTCACCGTCTCGCGGATCAACCGCGCGGGTGTCGAGCTTCCGGCACAGGCCTCTTCGACCTTGGCCTTTGGTGACATCGTGACCGTGGTCGGCTCGCAACCCGATATTGACGCCGTGGCGCATCAACTGGGCAATGAGAATGCGCGGTTGCAAGAGGTGCAATTCCCGGCGCTGTTTTTTGGCATCGCCTTGGGGGTCCTTTTGGGGTCTATTCCCTTGGCCGTGCCCGGTCTTCCAGCGCCTTTGAAACTCGGTCTTGCGGGCGGGCCGTTGATGGCCGCGATCCTTTTGGGGCGTCTGGGTCATTGGGGGCCGTTCACTTGGTACATGCCCCCCGCCGCCAACCATGCGCTGCGCGAGTTTGGCATCGTGTTGTTTCTGGCCGTTGTCGGGATTGTGGCAGGTGACCGGTTCTTTGACACGCTGCTGCATGGCGACGGGCTCAGTTGGATGGGCTATGGCATCCTGATCACGCTGGTGCCCCTGCTGGTCGTGGGCGTGATCGCGCGGGTGGTTGGCAAGTTCAATTACCTGAGCCTCTGCGGCGTTCTGGCCGGCTCCATGACCGATCCGCCGGCGCTGGCCTTTACCGTTTCGATGAGCAAGACGGGCGCGGCCTCTGTGGCCTATGTCTCGGTCTATCCGTTGGTGATGTTCCTGCGCATTCTGGCGCCGCAGGTGTTGGTGCTCGTCCTAGCGAGCATGGGAGCAGGGGCGTTTTAAACCCACTCCGCCAGCCAAAAGAAAAACCCCGGCGCCAAAGGCCCGGGGTTCGTCATTTGAAAGGTTTGAAAACCTTAGCCCTTGGTCGGAAGCGGCCCGATCATCATGACCATCTGGCGGCCTTCCATCTTCGGCATGTTTTCGACCTTGCCGATTTCTTTGGTGTCCTCGGCCACACGTTCCAAAAGCTGACGACCCAGATCCTGGTGCGCCATCTCACGACCGCGGAAGCGCAGGGTGACCTTCACCTTGTCGCCATTCTCAAGGAACTTGACCACATTGCGCATCTTGACCTCATAGTCGTGCACATCGGTGCCCGGACGGAATTTGACTTCCTTGATCTCGATGATCTTCTGCTTCTTGCGGGCTTCGGATTCACGCTTTTGCTGTTCGTATTTGAACTTGCCGTAATCCATGATCTTGCACACAGGCGGAGTGGCATTCGGAGAAATCTCGACGAGATCCAATCCGGCCTCTGCGGCCATATCCATGGCTTTCGCGGGGTGAACAACCCCCACGTTTTCACCCTCGGCGCCGATCAGGCGAATTTCCGGTGCGCGGATGCGTTCGTTGATACGCGGTCCGGTGTCACGGGTCGGCGGGGCGTTATGCGGTCTGCGGGCTATGGTAAGCTCCTGTCTGTCATTGCATTTGTGTTGCGGAAAAATAAGGCCAAACGCACCTGTTTTCAACCCGCATTCGGCGAGTTCTCGCACATCGCCACTTGCGGGGAAAAAACCAGAGATGCGGCCCTTACATTCCTGTAACACGCATGTCATATGCCGCAGTGGAGGGGGAGCGTAGACTGCCCCAGTCCGGCCACATCCTTCGTGGCCCATGCATTTGGTGAGGAAGACACACAATGACCAAACGTTTTTTGACCGGCGCTCTGATGACCAGCCTCGCGCTTTCCCTGGCAGCTTGTAAAGAAGAAGAGAAAGCCGCTGAGACGGAAACCACCACTGGCACCGTGATGGAACAGGCCGCTGATGCCGTGACCGACGCCGCCGATACTGCGTCTGAAGCCGCCGAAGACGCAGCCGAGGCCGCCTCCGACGCTGTTGAGGCCGCCACCGATGCCGTAGAATCCGCCGCTGAAGGCGCTGTCGAAGCCGCATCTGACGCGGCGGAAGCCGCAGTAGAGTCCGCAACCGACGCCGCTGACGCGGCTGCTGAGGCCACCGAATCTGCAACCGAAGCTGCAACAGATGCCGCATCTGACGCGACCGACGCTGCGACTGACACTGCGGCAGACATGGCCGAAGAGGCCGCCGACACCGCTGAAGCCGCCGCCGATGTCGCAACCGACGCCGCTGCCGATGCCGTCGAAACCGCAGCCGATGCGGCAGAGGCTGCAACGGAAACCGCAACCGACATGGTGACCGAACCCGTCGCCGAAGAAGGCAGCTCCTCCTTCGACATGGCGACCGCTGCCGAAGTGCTGACCGTGGATGGCTTCGATCTCGACAAAGCCACCGAAGTTGTGAATTCTTCCAGCCTCTCCGAGACCGCGAAATCGACCATCATCACCGGCATGACGCAGGCTCAGAACAACCCGGAAATCCTGACCGCGATCCTTGAAAAGGCCCGCACCCTTCTGGGCATGTAATCTCTTTAGAGATCAAAATTCTAAAGCCGCGCGAGAGAGATCCCGCGCGGCTTTTTTTTATGGTCCTTTTGGGGTCTTTTTCGTGATGAAAATACTCAAAAGAAAACCCCGCGAATTGCGGGGTTTGTCTTGTTTCGAGTGGATGGGAAATCAGTCCACGAAGGCCTTCTCGACCACATATTCCTTGGGCTCGGAATTGGCACCTTCGCGCAGACCGAAGCCGTCGAGAATGGCCATGATGTCCTTGTTGAACGCCAGGTTGCCGCAAACCATGCCGCGGTCGGTTTCCGGGTTGATCGGCGCGATGCCCAAGTCCTCGAACACCTTGCCGGAGCTGAGATTGTCGGTCACGCGGCCCATGTGGTGGAACTCTTCGCGGGTCGTGGTCGGGTAGTAGCGCAGCTTGCCCTGTTCGATTTCCGACAAAATCTCATCCGATTTGATGTGCTCGACCAGTTGCCGCCCGTATTCCAGCTCGGAGACCTCACGACAGGTGTGCATTAGGATCACCTCGTCGAATTTCTCGAAGACTTCCGGCTCGCGCATCAGCGAGGCGAAAGGCGCGATCCCGGTGCCGGTCGCAAAGAACCAAAGGCGCTTGCCCGGCAAAAGTGCATCAACCACAAGCGTGCCGACGGGTTTCGGGCGCAGGATGATCTCATCCCCCGCTTCGATATGCTGCAACCGCGAGGTCAGCGGACCGTCCTGCACCTTGATCGAATAGAACTCGAGATGCTCTTCCCATGACGGCGAGGCGATGGAATAGGCGCGCAAAAGCGGTTTCGCTTTGCCCGTCGCCGGGTTCACATCGCCCATCAGGCCGATCATGACGAATTCGCCAGAGCGGAACCGCAGGCTCGCCGGGCGTTCGACCTTGAAGGAAAACAGCCGGTCGTTCCAGTGCTTGACCTCCAGAACCTTGGCGGCATCGGGCAGGGTGGGGACGGGTTTGGATTTGGCTTCGGTCACTTGGGTCAACTCGGTCATTTGTTTTGTCTCGCGCTGCATGAGTAGTGAATATGCGATTTCGATGTCAGTCACATTGATGTGAGGCAAAAAGGCACAGTCCCAAACGCGCGCCGGGAATGTGCCCTTTCTGACCGCTTAGGCTCCGGTATGCAAGCCGCCGCGCACCCGCGACTGATAGTCATGCGCCCGCCAATCGGCGCGCGTCAACCATAGCTCTTCGGGTTGCCGTGCCGCCAAATCGTCGCTGATTTCCACCTCGTCAAAGCCCGAACGCCGCGCCATGGCGTATTGTTCACAAATCACATGACCCTCGGCGCGCAGACGGCCCTGAAAGCCCTGAAGCCGCAAGAGACGCGCCAGCGTAAAGCCGCGCCCGTCCGTATGGCTCGGGAATGCGATGCGGATCGCTGCGGCATTGCCGTGTTGCGCAAGGCTTTCGGGATCGGTGTCGGAGGACAGGTCGACCCAGTCTCCGGCGTAATCCTCGGCCACAAATCCGGTGTCGCGTACAATCACGCTCATGATGCATCTCCTGTGATGGGACCACGGACGATCTTGCCGTTGACGAAGTGAATCCCGCATTCCGTTTTGTCTTCGCCCCGCCAGCGACCGGCGCGCGGGTCTTCGCCGTCTTTGACCGGGCTTGTGCAGGGCGCACAGCCGATCGACGGGTAGCCTTTCGCGACCAAAGGATGGCGCGGCAGGCGGTTGTTGATCATGTAATCCTTCAGATCCTCGGGCGCCCAATAGGCGAGAGGGTTGATCTTGATCCGCGTATTTTCTTCGTTCTCGAAAAAATCGAGCGTGGCGCGGGTCGAGCCCTGAAAGCGTTTGCGTCCGGTGATCCAGGCGTCGAAATTGCCAAGCGCGTTTTGCAAAGGCACGGTTTTGCGCAGATCGCAGCACGCGTCTTTGTTCGACAGGTGCAGCAACCCGTCGGGATCATGCGCGGCCACGCGCGCCGGAGACGGCGAAATGCGCCGCACATCGCGCAGGTCGAGCTTGTCGATCAACTCGAGCTGATACTGAATCGTCTCTTCGAACAACATTTCCGTGTCGATGAAAATCACCGGCGTGTCCGGCTTCATCACCGAAATCATGTGCAAGAGCACGACGCTTTCGGCGCCGAAAGACGACACAAGCGCGATCCGCCCCAACTCCCGGTCCCTCAGCGCCAGTTCAAGCACCGAGGTCGCGGAATGGTTGGCGTAGCGCGCATTGAGGCGCGCGACACGGTCGTCGACCGAGCCGAACTCCTCGCGCAAAGAGATGGCTTCCGCCAGATTATGCTGCATTCGCTTTTTCCTCTTTCGGAGGATAGAGCGCGTCCTTGAACGGCGCCATGCCGAGGCGGCGATAGGCGGCGAGGAAGGTCTCCTCCGGCGCCTCGCGCAGCTCCAGATAGGTCGCAAGAATGCGCTCGATCGCGGGAATGATCTCGTCATAGGCAAAGCCCGGTCCGGTGCGTTCACCGATCACCATGTCTTCGGTGCCATCGCCACCCAGCGTGATCTGGTAGTTCTCCACACCGGCGCGGTCGAGGCCCAGAATGCCGATGTGACCGACATGGTGGTGCCCACAGGCGTTGATGCAGCCGGAGATCTTGATCTTGAGCGGGCCGATCTCGTGTTCGAGTTTCAGCTCGTCAAACCGCGTCGCGATGCCCTGCGCCACGGGGATCGAGCGGGCGGTGGCCAACGCGCAGTAGTCCATGCCGGGGCAGGCGATGATGTCGCTCACCAGACCGATGTTGGCGGCCGCAAGCCCGGCCTCTTTCAGTGCTGCGTGGATCGCCGGCAGGTCGGATTTATGGACATGCGGCAGGATGACGTTCTGCTCATGCGAGATGCGCAGTTCGTCGTGGCCATAGTCGCGCGCGAGTTGCGCCAGAACCCGCATTTGATCGGCGGAGGCGTCACCCGGCGTCTGGCCCGGCGTCTTGATCGACACGGTCGCGATGGCATAGCCCGGCGCGCGGTGGTCGGACAGATTGGTGTCGGCCCAGGCGCGGAACACCGGGTCGGTCGTGTAAGCGCGGTCATAGGCCTCGGTCGCGGCCTCGCGGAAAGCGGGCGGGGCAAAGGCGGCTTTGATCTCTTCGAGCATTGCCATGTCGATCCCGCCGAACAGCGGTTTGACTTGGGCAAAACGCGCTTCGACACGGGCGCGGATGTCCTCGATGCCATGCTCATGCACGGTGATCTTGATCCGGGCTTTATATTTGTTGTCGCGGCGACCCAGGAGGTTCCACACCGACACAGTGGCCTCGAGATAGGGCAGGAGGTCTGCGAGAGAGACAAAATCTTTCAACACCTTGCCCACCATCGGCGTGCGGCCAAGGCCACCACCGACGATGATCTGAGCGCCGATTTCGCCGTCCTGCTCGCGCAGGTAGAGCCCGATGTCATGGGCTTTGATCACCGCACGGTCGGCTTTGGCGCCCGAGACGGCGATTTTGAATTTGCGGGGCAGGAACTGGAATTCCGGGTGATCGGTGGACCACTGACGCACCAGCTCGGCGACGGGGCGCGGATCGGCGACCTCATCGGCGGCAGCCCCCGCGAAATGGTCGGCGGTCACGTTGCGGATCGTGTTGCCCGACGTCTGGATCGCATGCATCTCGACATCCGCCAGATCCGACAGGATCGCGGGCACGTCGGGCAGTTTCGGCCAGTTGTACTGGATGTTCTGCCGCGTTGTGAAATGGCCGTAGCCGCGATCATAGGTCTCGGCAATATGAGCCAGTTGATCCATCTGGCCGCTGTTGAGGGTGCCGTAAGGGATCGCAACGCGCAGCATATAGGCGTGGAGTTGCAGATAGAGGCCGTTCATCAGGCGCAGGGGGCGGAATTCCTCCTCGGTCAGGCTGCCGTCGATGCGGCGGGCGACCTGAGCGGAGAATTGAGCGACGCGCTCGCGGACAAAGGCTTCGTCGAAGTCGTTGTACTTATACATGGGCTTCGGCCTCCTGCTTGCTTTCCTGTTTTCCGTGGAAATAGTTGGACGGTCCGGTGCGGCGGAATTCTTCGCGGAAATGCGTCGGCTCGGGACCGTGTTCGCCCAGTTTGACGTCGGTCAGATAGGCGCCAACCACCATGCCGTCCTTCGCGGCCTCGGCCAAAGCGGCCTCGGCCACCTCGGCTTCGGTGAAGGCACGGGCCTGACGCAGGTCGCGGACCCACTGGCCTTGGTCATCGAGATAGATCACATCGCCCTCCAAAAGGGCGTTGGCGGTGATGGCTTTGGGCGTAAACGGGCGCGGCATGGCTTTTTCCAACTTGCGATTTCTTGCTATTAATTTAGAACATTGTCCCAATATCTGGCCAGATGCGCGGAGAGATAAGGATAATTGTTCCGCTGTCGCGCAGCAGGGAGGCCGGAATTCCGATATGGAAAGGAAAATCGAAATGGTGGACCAGATCGACGCGATGGACCGGAAAATTCTGGCCGAGCTGCAACGCGACGCGAGCCAGTCTTTGGACGAAATTGCCCGCAAAGTCGGCTCTTCGAAGACGCCGGTGTGGAATCGCATCCGCAAGATGAAGGACGCGGGCGTCATCGGTCAGCAGACGGTGATTTTGGACCCGGAGAGCCTTGGCCTTGAGGCCTGTTTCTTTGTCCTCGTGCGCACCAGCGCGCATGAGGCGGGATGGCAGGAGAAATTCCTCAAGGTGCTGCAAAAACGCCCCGAGGTCTTGGAAGCGCACCGGCTGGCGGGCGAGATCGACTATATCCTCAAGGTCCGGGTGAAGAACGCCAAGGCTTACGACGAGTTTTATCAGGCGCTGATCGGGGAAGTGTCGATTTACAATGTGACGGCGCTTCTGTCGATGGAAGAGATCAAGTCGACGACGATGTTGCCGCTTTGAGAGGATGCCGGGGGTTTTGCACCCCCGGCCCCCCGCAGGATATTTCAGGACAAAAGAAAAAGCGCAGCGGCAGACCGGTGCGTCCTTGGTCTTAAGCGGCGGTCAGTTCAGCGGTTGCCGGACCGCGTGAACAGGCCCGCATCCTCGGCGGCTTTTCTGAGCGCGTTGGATTTGTTGACGGTTTCTTGGTATTCGCCCTCCGGCGAGCTGTCGTAGACCACGCCACCACCGGCTTGGATATAGAGCTTTTCGTCTTTCAGAACGGCGGTACGGAGCGCGATGCACATGTCCATGTCGCCACCTGCAGAAAAGTATCCAACGCCGCCGCCATAGACGCCGCGTTTTTCGGGTTCCAACTCGTCGATGATCTCCATGGCGCGGACTTTCGGCGCACCGGAGACGGTGCCTGCGGGCAGGCCTGCGAGCAGGGCAGAAAGCGCGTCTTCGTCGTCGCGCAGCTCGCCGACCACGTTGGAGACGATGTGCATGACGTGGGAATAGCGCTCGATGATGAACTCTTCGGTCGGATGCACCGTGCCGATTTTCGAGACCTTGCCGGTGTCGTTGCGGCCCAAATCCAAAAGCATCAGGTGTTCGGCCAGTTCCTTTTCATCGGACAACAGATCCTCTTCGAGAGCCTTGTCCTCGGCGGGTGTCGCGCCGCGTTTGCGGGTGCCGGCGATGGGGCGGATGGTGACCTCGCCATCGAAGACGCGCACGAGAATTTCGGGCGAGGCGCCGATGATCTGGAAGCCGCCGAAGTTGAAGAAGAACATGAAAGGCGACGGATTGGTGCGGCGCAGGCTTCGGTAGAGCGAGAAGGGCGGCAGCGGGAACTCTTGGGTCCAGCGCTGCGCGGGCACGACCTGAAAGATGTCGCCTGCGGTGATGTATTCCTTGGCCTTCTCGACGGCGGCTTTGTAGCCTTCGTGGGTGAAATTCGAGGTGGCGGGCGGTGCGACGTAGGCCTCGCCCATTTCGTGGCTGGCCTCGGAGGGCGCACGTTCGAGATCGCGCAGCGCATCCATCACGCGTTCGGCGGCCTGCGCATAGGCGGCTTTGGCCGAAAGGCCTGAGGAGGCCCAAGCGGGCGACACAAGGATCACATCGCCTTTGACCCCATCGAGAATGGCCACCAAAGAGGGCCGCATCAGCACCGCATCCGGAAGTCCAATGGGGTCGGGGTTCACATTGGGCAGATGCTCCACAAGGCGGATCATGTCGTAGCCCAGATAGCCAAAGAGACCGGCGGCGGCCCCCGGCAATTCGTCGGGGATGTCGATGCGGCTCTCGTCGATGAGCGCACGGATCGAGGACAAAGGGTCCTTGTCGTCCACGACATAGCTGTCGTCGTCAAAGCGCGCGTTGCGGTTGATCGAAGCCTTCGCCTCGCCGCCCGTACCCTCGCATTTCCAGATCAGATCGGGCTTCATGCCGATGATGGAATAGCGCCCGCGCACCTCGCCGCCGGTGACGGATTCGAGGATGAAACTGTCGGTGCGGGCGCCCGCGAGTTTGAGCATGATCGACACCGGCGTGTCGAGATCGGCGGCCACCTTGGCGTAAACCAACTGGTTTTTGCCTTGGGCAAAGCCGGTTTCAAACTCGGAATAGGTCGGAATGAGCGTGGCCATGATCTTCTCTTATTGCATCTGGCTGTGAACGGCGGAGAGCGCCGTCTGGTTGATCGTTACCCCTTCGCGGGCCCGAAGCGCTTTTGTGAAGGCGTCGATCACATCGGTGGCAGCGCCCTGAGCGGCGGAGGTGATATAGCTCTCTGCGATGGTGGTGTTCTCATCGGTGCTTGCGGGCGGCTCGATTGTGTCGATTTTGGCGATGACAACGCGGTTGTCGCCCGGGATCAGCGTGGTGCCACCGGCCTGAAGACCCGGCGCAAAGACCGCATCCATGAAGCCCTCGGGCATGGCCGACAGAAAATCCTGACGCGTGATCGCGGAGAAGGTCTCGGACGGCAGGCCCAGATCGGTGATCAGCTTGCCGGTGGCGACCTCGGTCTCCAACGCTTCGGCGCGCTCGGTCAGGCGCTGTTGCAGCGCGTCGGCTTCCCAATCGGCGGTCACCTGATCACGCACCTCGTCCAGCGGCATCCGTGTCGCGGACACGATCTCGTCGAGGCGCAGCGCGAAAATGCCACCATCGGACAATTCGATGATCTCCGGGTAATCGTCCAAAGTCACCTCAGAGGCGGCCTGTTTGAAGGCGGTGTAGGCGGCAATTCCGCCTTCGCTCGACGGCGTCCAGTCCATCGTGCCAAGTTCCATTTTGGTCTCATTGGCGAGGTCTTCGAGCGTGTAGCCTTCGGCCAGATCGTTGTCGAACTCTTCCAGAAGACCGGAGATCAGACGTGCGGCGGCATCGGTGCCCATCACGGCGGCCAATTCCTCACGCGCCTCTTCAAAGGACACTTCAGACCCCGCCAGAGTGCCGTTGACGCGGTAAAGCGCAGGGCCGAGATCGGACATCACGGGGCCGACGACGCCGGTGCCGTCCAGCGCAAAGACCGCAGGGCCGGCCTCGGACGACAGATCCCCCTCGGAAATATCGCCCATATCGACGTCAATGAGATCGAGCCCACGCGCGGTGACCTCGTCTTCATAGCTCGTCTCGCCTGCCGCGATACGGTCAGCGGCGGCCTGGGCCTCGTCTTCGGAGCCATAGATCAGACGCTCGACCAGACGGCGCTCAGGCTGGATGTAGCTGTCGATGTTCTCGTCATAGAGTTTGCGCAGCGCATCTTCGTCGAGATCGACCTCGTCCATGATCATCGCGGGCGTGAGCCAGGTGTAGGTGATGCGACGGGCCTCGGGCGCGGTGTAGGCGTCGGGGTGGGCGTCATACCAAGCCTGAATGTCGCTGTCAGACGCAATCGGTGCGCCGGTCTCAAGCGCGTCGGCTTCGAGCGTGGCGACAGAGACGGTGCGGCGTTCGCCCAGCCAATCGACCACAACCTGGCCGTAAGAGGGCGGCATGGTTATGCCGGTGGCCAAAGCGCCGGTCAAAAGCGACCGCGCGGCCTCCTTGCGCAGATTGTCCTCAAAGCCCTTGTCGGTCATGTTGTTGCGCGACAAGGCCTGACGATAGGCCTCGGCATCGAACTTTCCGTCGAGGCCTTTGAAGGCGTCGATGTTCAACAACTCGCGGCGCACAGCATCATCGCCCACGGAGAGGCCGACGCGCGCGGTTTCCGCATCCAATGCAGCCTGAGACAAAAGCTGGTCGAGCACCTGTTGCGACAGGCCGAAATCCTGCGCCTGTGCCACGGAAAACGGCTGACCGGTCTGGGCTTCGATGGCGCGCATCTGGTTTTGCAACGCGGAGGCATAGGCATTGGTGGAGACATCTTCATCGCCCACGGAGGCGACACGCGTCACGCCACCGCCAAAATTTGCCGTGCCAAAACCGCCCAAACCGACGATCAGGAGGCCCATCAGGCCCCACACCACCATTTTCGTGCCAGAACCCTTGCTGCTCGCCATGTTTTTAGTCTCCTTCAAGGTTGGGAAACTGTGTAGGGGCAAGCGAAACCGAGGGCAAGGCAGATCAGGGTGCGATTTGGGCCAATCTGGTGAAAAGCTCCGTGATCCCGGCTTGATCGATATTGGCGAATGCGATGCGGAGCTGATGCTCGGCGCGCTTGTCGCCGTCTGGCATGAAGGTCGTGCCCGGCAACAAGAGCACACCGGCCTCGCGCACCAGCCATGGGGCCAGTTCTGATGACGGCATGTCGAACGGATGGCTGACATAGGTAAAAAACGCGCCACAGCCCAAGAGACGCCAGCCTTTGGCCTCCAGCCGCGGGAAACCATCTATAATGGCCTGACGCCGCGACAGAATTTCGGCGCGCTCACCGGCGACCCACGCGCTCAGGTTTTGCAGCCCCCAAAGCGCCGCCTTCTGGCCGATCTGATTGGGACAGATCGACACGGTGTCGAGATACTTCTCCACCTGTTCCAACCGCTCAGCGGAGGCAATCACGGCGCCGACGCGGTGGCCGGTGAGGCGAAAGGCTTTCGAGAAGGAATAGAGATGCACCAGCGTGTCCTGCCAGCCCTTTTGCCGGAACAGGTAATGCGGCACCTCATCGCGACTGTCGAAATCACGATAGGTTTCATCGAGGATCAACATGATGCCGCGATCACGGGCCAGCGCGTAGAATTTCGTCAAAAGCTCCGGCGGATATTCCACGCCACCCGGATTGTTCGGCGTGATCAACACCATGGCGCGGGTGCGTGGGCTGATCAGACGCGCGGCCTCTTCGAGATCGGGCAAAAGATCGTCGCCCGCGACCAAAGGCACGGCGGTGACGCCCGACATATCGCACCACATTTTATGGTTGAAATACCACGGCGCGACCAGAATGACCTCGTCCCCCGGGGCGGCAATCGTGCTCATCACCGAGGTAAACGCCTGATTGCAGCCGGCGGTGATGGCGACCTGATCGGCGGTGATGTCTGAATGATAGGCTGATGACCAATCCTTGGCGATCTGGCTGCGCAACTCCGGCAGGCCCAGAACCGGGCCGTAAAGATGCGCGCTTGTGTCCTCTACGGCCATGCGGGCGATCTCTTGGCGCAGGGGCAGCGGCGGCGCCTCCATCGGCGCGGCTTGGCTCACGTTGATCAAGGGACGTTCGGGCGGAAAGGTGACACCTTCGGCCCATTTACGAGAGGCCACGATAGGGGAGGCAAAGGTGCGGGCCATGGGGGCAGCAAGAGGTGTCAGCATCGGAGATCCTTGGTCTGGAAGTTGCGGTGAGAGTAGGCGGCGGCTGTCGGGGATGCAATCGCCTCTCGCGCAGGGCGCAGGGCGCCTGCAATCGGATGAAAACGCAGGCAAGGCGCTGAAAAAAAAGACATTCACGCTAGCTGTGCGGTTTCGAACAGGCGTCTTCAAGCTTTGTTTACCTCTTTTGTCTCACTCTTGGATGACTTTGAAGAAAAACGCCCCCATCTGCCTCTTCATAAGAGGCGTGTCCGATTTTGAAACGGGGCGTGCGCACGAGGGATAAAAGCAGACATGCTCCGGGGCTCAACCCGGGGACACAACAGGATAAATGAGGTTACAGATATGGCATATGGTTTCGCCGCACCTAACGGATATGACACATTGATTGACGCGCTCCGGGACGCTTTGACGGCGGCGCGCGAGGGCGATCAGGCCCGCGAAGAGGAAATGACGGAGGACATCCGCGATGCCTCTTATGACATGATGCCGCGACAGGCGGGCTATCTGGTGCGCTCGGCCTGTGGTGCGATTGATGCGGCAATGCGTGGGTTCGATCGCGAAAACAGTCTCGCGATTGCCGAACATGCGATTGAAAACGTTCAGGATATGCTCTGGCGCTCGCAAGGCACGGCCTCTGCGGCCTGAACCGTCTTACTTCGGACAGAGCCAGGCCTCGAGATAGCTCTCCAGCCGGCTCTCCAATGCCTGACGGCTGTTGAGCGCGCAGAAATTCAATGCGATGGCCTGAATGAAAAACGCGCTGATGCCTTCGCCAACCAATTCCGGCGCGATGTCGGGGCGGTAGGGAACCTCTTGGGCCCAACGCGCGAAGAGGGCGATCTGCACATCGAATTGTTCCGCGATGGGACCTATGTCCGAAATCGCTGCCGCGCCTGAGTGCCGGACGATCACATCGAAGACATAGCGCTCTGAGGTCATGAAATGGATCAACGGTAAGAGCAGCTCGACCATCGCCGGAATCTCCCTCGGCGTCGGCGCGTCTGCTGTTTCTACGATCAAATCGGCCATACGCGCGCCGATGATTTGCTCCATCAGTGCGTCTTTATCCTTGAAATGCGCGAAAAACGTGCCCTTGGCGACCCCCGCCGCGCGCACCACGTCCTCGACGCGCAGGGCCTCGAAACTTTCTTTTGAAATCAAATCTTTCGCCGCTGTGAGCAGCTTGTCCCGGGTCGCGAACGCGCGTTTCTGGATTGGTTTGGTCATAGCGGGATTTTGCATATTTTATGACCGCGGTCAAATTAAACATTGACCGTGGTCACTTTTGGTCGCTATGAATTTGACCGTGGTCATTTTTATCTGGGGGACCCGATGTCCAAAACACGCATTTACATCCTGAACGGTCATCCGGCCGCGACGTCTTTGTCGAAAACGCTCGCTGAAACCTACACGAAGGCCGCCAAATCCGCAGGGTTCGAGACGCGTTTTCAGCATTTGAACACTCTGAGGTTCGACATGGATTTCGAACGCGCGGGCTACAAAGACGTCAAGCCGCTGGAACCCGATCTCGAAGAGGTCATGGCGAATATCGCGTGGGCGGAGCATGTGGTGATCGTCGCGCCGATGTGGTGGGGGAGCCTGCCTGCCAAGCTTAAGGGGTTGTTTGATCGCGCGTTCTTGCCGGGACGGACATTTGACACCCGAAACCCGAACCGGTTCGGCATGCCCGCGCCGATGCTGACGGGGCGCAGCGCGCGGGTGGTGCTGACGTCAGATACGCCGACATGGTTCCTGTGGCTGGCTTATCGCAATCCGATTGCGTCGACGCTCAAAGGCCATATCTTGGGATTTGTCGGCATCAAACCGGTGCGGCTGACGCAATTCGCGGGCGCCACCGATGCGACGCCCAAAACCGTCACGCGCTGGCTCAAAAAGGTCGAGGCTCTGGGCGCGAAGGGCGCATGAAAAAGGGGCCGCTTGGCCCCTTAGTATGTGTCTTAGTCGCGACCGCGATAGGGTTTGACGTATTGCATCGCCATATCCCATGGAAAGAAAATCCACGTGTCCTGAGACACTTCGGTGATGTAGCTGTCGACTTGCGGCCGGCCTTTCGGCTTGGCGTAGACGGTGGCGAAATGCGCGTTGGGATACATCGAGCGGACCAGCTCAAGCGTCTTGCCGCTGTCCACCAGATCGTCGATCACCAGAATGCCGGTGCCGTCGCCCATCATCTCGTCATTCGGCGCGTTGAGCACCACGGCGTCGCTCTGGCTTTGGTGGTCGTAGGATTTCACCGAAATCGTATCGACCGTGCGGATGTCCAGCTCACGCGCAATGATCATCGCAGGCGCCATGCCGCCGCGGGTGATCGCCACGATGGCACGCCACGCGCCATCATCCGGCCCTTTGCCATCGAGCCGCCACGCCAGCGCCCGGCTGTCGCGGTGAATCTGATCCCAGCTGATGTGAAAGCCTTTTTCATGGGGCAGGCGGTCGGACATCTCTTTTGATCCTTTCAACGAGTTGGGCGGCTTATTGGGTTGCGATCCGGACCCCGAACAGGGCGATCATACCGCCAAGGGCGCGGTCGGTCCAAAGCTTGGCCCGGCCATAGGCTTGTCGTGCTTTTTGCCGTGAAAAAAGCCGCGCGACAATCACATACCACAGTGTTTCGTCAAAAAAGACGAAAAACAACAACAAGCCCTTAACGGCCAAAGAGGTCTCGGGCGGGATCAGCCCGGCAAAGACCGCGCCGAAAAACACCGCAGGCTTCGGGTTCGACAATTGCGTCATGAGGCCGAGGCGAAAGGCATTGGCGAGCGAACGCGGACTGGCGAGCAGTGTGGTTTCGGGCAGCGGATCATGTGCATGGCGGAAGGTCTTATAGCCGATCCAGATCAGGAAGATCCCGCCCGCGATTTTGAAGGCGAGATAGGCGCGGGGGAAAATTTCGAACAGGATCGAGAGGCCAGACATGGCGGCCAGCGCCCAGATCACCGCACCCAATCCAAAGGCCACGGCAAGCTCGAAGGCGGGGCGGAATCCTTCGGAGGCGGCAGTGCGCACGGAGACCACGAAAGAGGGGCCGGGCGACATCGCCGCGACCATGTGGAGGCTCAAAATGGACAGAAAAATCGCGAGGGTCATGTCTCCTCCCAAAGACATCTGTAAACCAAAACGGGAGCCGAAGCCCCCGTTTTCAAGCGTTTGTGGTGCAGATCAGCCCTTGGAGATGTCCGGGGCATCCACGGCCTTCATGCCGACGACATGGTAGCCGGCGTCAACGTGGTGGGTCTCGCCGGTCACGCCCGCGCCCAGATCGGACAGCAGGTAAAGCGCGGAATTGCCCACATCGTCGATGGTCACATTGCGACGCAGCGGCGAGTTGTATTCGTTCCACTTCATGATGTAGCGGAAGTCGCCGATGCCGGAGGCGGCGAGCGTCTTGATCGGACCGGCGGAGATCGAGTTGACGCGAATGCCGTCCTTGCCGAGATCTTCGGCGAGGTAGCGCACGGAGGCCTCCAGAGCGGCCTTGGCGACGCCCATCACATTGTAATGCGGCATCACGCGCTCGGCGCCGTAATAGGTCATGGTCAGCATCGAGCCGCCCTCGGTCATCAGCTTCGCGGCGCGCTGTGCGACTGCGGTGAAGGAGAAGACGGAGATGTCCATGGTCAGGTTGAAGTTGTCGCGGGTGGTGTCAACGTAGCGACCGCGCAGCTCGTTTTTGTCGGAGAAACCGATGGCGTGCACGATAAAGTCGAGCTTGCCCCATTTCGCTTCGATTTCGGCAAAAAGCGCATCCATCGAGGCTTCGTCGGAGACGTCGCATTCCAGAACGAAATCGGACCCCAGACGTTCGGCCAGCGGATCGACCCGTTTCTTAAGCTGTTCACCTTGATAAGAAAAACACAGCTCAGCGCCATGATCGGAGAGCGCTTTGGCAATGCCCCAGGCGATTGATTTGTCGTTGGCAAGGCCCATGATCAGCCCGCGTTTGCCGTCCATCAGTTTCGTCATGGCGTGTCTTGTTCCGCTTATTATTGGATGTTGAAACGTGCTTTAGGGGTTTTGCGCAAAGCGATCAAGTCTGGCCCCGGCAAATTCACGACGTAGGGTCATTTGGCCGCTGCAAACCGCTTGTGCGGACCTGTGACGGCGGGGTGTGCGCGGGGTTTGTCTTGTCGCTCGGGCGCAATAGGACTATCCCGAAAGCAACTAAGAACGCCGCCAGAGGAGAGCCGCCATGGTGTCAGCAGATGTCCCCCGCAAAGGCATTTTCGCCGGAGACGACCCGTTCGAAATTTCGCGACGTTGGTTGACCGAAGCCGAGGCCAAAGAGATCAACGATCCCAACGCCATCGCGATCGCCACGGTGGACCCGGACGGCCTGCCGAATGTGCGGATGGTGCTCTTGAAAGAGATCGCTGACGACGCCTTTGTGTTTTTCACCAACTATGAGAGTGCCAAGGGGCAAGAGATTGAAAGTGCAGGAAAAGCAGCGTTTGTCATGCATTGGAAATCGCTGCGCCGTCAGGTCCGTGTGCGCGGCCTGATTGCTCGTGAAACGCCGGAGGCCTCCGACGCCTATTACAAATCCCGCGCGCTCGGATCGCGTATCGGCGCCTGGGCCAGCCAGCAATCGCGACCGCTCTCGGCGAAGACTGCACTGATGGAAGCCGTGGCCAAAGAGGGCCTCAAACACGGCCCCAATCCGAAACGCCCGCCGTTCTGGGGCGGCTATCGGATCACGCCTTTGGAGATCGAGTTCTGGGCCGATGGTGAGTTCCGTTTGCACGACCGCTTCCGCTGGCGTCGCGAGAGCCCGGACGCGGCGTGGAACATTCTGCGCCTGAATCCTTGAGAGTGTGGTTTACGTAAGGTCAGCTTTGCAACTGATCAAAAAGACAGGGGGAAGGGGGCTTGCACCTTCCGCCCGATTGTCTCAGGTTCAGAGCGGGATGAGGGGTGCGTACCCCCTGTTATGGGCCAGTCGAAATGCGCATTGGCCCTTATTGAGTAAATGAGAGAATGAACGACACAGACTTGGGGAAGGTCGTTTCGGGCCATGTAAAATGGTTCGATCCGACTCGCGGCTTTGGTTTTGTGATCGCCGATGACGGCGGTCCGGATATTTTGTTGCATGCGAATGTTCTGCGTAACTTCGGGCAAAGCTCCGTAGCGGATGCCGCTATGGTGCGGCTCGTGGTGCAAAGCACGGATCGCGGTGTGCAGGCGGTCGAGGTGCTTGAAATTGCACCCCCGGCGCCGGGCACCGGGACGATGCTGGAAGACCTCGAGGAGATCGATGAGGAAAGCCTGTCCTTGCCGCTCGAGCCCGCGCGTGTGAAATGGTTCGACAAGGGCAAAGGCTTTGGTTTCGCCAATGTTTTTGGGCGCCCTGAGGATGTTTTCATCCATATCGAAGTGCTCCGTCGCTCCGGTCTGGCCGATTTGATGCCGGGCGAGGCCGTCGGGCTTCGCGTCATCGACGGGCGTCGGGGCCGGATGGCCGCGCATGTCACCGCCTGGGATGTGGCGCTGCGTGAGGCGCAAGAGGCGGAGGCCTGAGATGCGCCGCCTGTCGCGTGTCCCGAGACTTTTGACCGCGATCTTTTGCGTCGCCGCCATGCCTGCGCTGGCGCAAAACACCTGCCGCATGGATGAGGTTGTGATCTCGGGGCCGAAGACGCAGGCGCGTTTTTCGGTCGAGATTGCCGACGACGCCGGTGAACGGGCGCTTGGGCTGATGAACCGGCCCGAGATGCCGCGCTCGCATGGCATGTTGTTCGTCTATGAAAAGCCGCAGCCGGTGTCGTTTTGGATGGCCAACACCTTGATCCCGCTGGATATGATCTTTGTTGATCAACGTGGCGTGGTGACCCGTGTGCATGACGAGGCCGTGCCTTTGGACCGGACCCCTATTGCCGGGGGCGATGCCGTCTATGCGGTGCTCGAAATCAATGGTGGTCTGGCGCGTGCTTTGGGCATTCGTCCCGGCGATCATCTCCGCCATCCTGCCTTTGGGGCCGAGGCGGCGGATCCCTGTCTCACCGACTGAGACGCAAATAAGTGCTTTTCAACCGCGCGTTTGCACGGTAGGAGAGGCGCACGGTCGGGGCGTGGCGCAGTCTGGTAGCGCACCTGTTTTGGGTACAGGGGGTCGTGAGTTCGAATCTCGCCGCCCCGACCACTTTCTCCACTCAGCATGATGTCTGGCTCCGTGCCCGTCTTACGACGGTTCATTGCCCGCGTCCTGTTCATTGATGATGCCGGACTGACTGTCTCGGAGAGGGATGGCCTCGAGGACACTGTTCTGGTCGATCTGAAACCGGTGCCGCACGGGGCAACTTGTGATTGCGTCATAAAAATGATTCGAGCGTGGCTGCCTTGGTCGCATATATGTGCGATGGCGGTATAAATGCGCCTATTTGGCGGCTAACCCTGCCGGTTTTCAGGGTTTTTCCTGAGAAAACTGGCGTTTTTGAGCCATCATCCGCATCGGTTGGTCCACTAGATGTAGTATGCTGATGAATTGTGCAAACGTGCCACACAGGGGGCAGGTCGAGCGTTTTTTTGTCGCGGTCACTTATCCACATCTGCTTGTGCAAAGTCTTAACGAATTTTGCGAAACCCATAGGAAACAAAGAAAAAAGTATTAACGCGAGGGTCTTCGAATCGTAGGGGGCTGTGGGCAATTTTCGTCAAACGTTTTTTGCGTTTCAAAAGGGTAAATTTTGCGTTGACCACGAGGGCTCAGCCGCTGCACATTGTGGGAGCCGGATGAGGGACACACTACATTTAGTTGTTACTCGACGGCGAGAGACAAGGGTCTCGGGGGACATATCCGCGTAGGGATCGCACCGGCTTTCAGGTCGAAAGGCTTGAAAACAAAGGGTGCGGCCGGGGTGAGAACGGATATGCCACCGAGGATCAGCTTGAGGACCAAAGACGAATCTCTGTCGCATCCGGGGGCTATGGCCGCACCGGGATGACTTAGATTTGTCTGTGAGCCGGGCGTGTTTCTTGCCGAAGAGAAAACACAAGATGTGGAGGAGGTCGACGGGTCGCCGGTGACGGAAATTTGGCGGTAAAGCAAAACAACGCGAGAGTTGAGCAGATGAAAATCGAACGCAAATTCACGACGGCAGGCAAAGACGCATATGCGGAACTGGAGTTCACCAAGACCTCCTCGGAAATCCGCAACCCGGACGGCACGGTGGTGTTTCATCTCGACGATTGCGAAGTGCCCTCGAAGTGGTCGCAGGTCGCCTCCGACGTCATCGCGCAGAAATATTTCCGCAAGGCTGGCGTGCCAGCGGCACTGAAAAAAGTCCGTGAAAAAGGCGTTCCGTCTTTCCTCTGGCGTTCGATCCCCGACGAAGACAAGCTTGCAAAACTGCCCGAAGAGGCGCGGTTTGGTGGGGAAACGTCCGCGAAACAGGTGTTCGACCGTCTCGCAGGCGCCTGGGCCTATTGGGGCTGGAAGGGCGGCTATTTCTCCTCTGAAGACGACGCCAAAGCCTATTACGACGAGATGCGGTTCACGCTTGCGGCCCAGATGGGCGCGCCGAACAGCCCGCAGTGGTTCAACACCGGTCTGCATTGGGCCTACGGCATCGATGGTCCGGGGCAGGGGCATTATTATGTGGATTATCAATCCGGTGAGCTGACGCGCTCGTCTTCGGCCTATGAGCATCCGCAGCCGCACGCCTGTTTCATCCAATCCGTCGCCGACGATCTCGTGTCTGACGGTGGTATCATGGATCTCTGGGTGCGTGAGGCGCGTCTGTTCAAATATGGCTCCGGCACCGGCACCAACTTTTCCTCGCTGCGTGCGGCGAATGAGAGCCTTTCGGGCGGTGGCAAATCCTCTGGGCTTATGGGCTTCCTGAAAATCGGCGACCGGGCGGCGGGCGCGATCAAATCCGGCGGCACCACGCGCCGCGCGGCGAAAATGGTGATCTGCGACATGGATCACCCGGACATCGAAGATTTCATCAACTGGAAGGTGATCGAAGAGCAGAAAGTGGCGTCCATCGTCGCGGGCTCCAAGATGCACGAACGCCAGCTCAATGCGATTTTCGACGCGATTGGCACGTGGGACGGGGCCGAAGCCGATGCTTTCGATCCGTCGAAAAACCCGGCGCTGAAGGCGGCTGTGAAATCCGCAAAACAGGTCGCCATTCCTGAAACCTACGTCAAACGCGTGCTGGATTACGCGAAACAGGGCTATTCCTCGATCGAATTCCCGACCTACGACACGGATTGGGACTCTGAGGCCTATGCGTCGGTCTCCGGCCAGAACTCCAACAACTCCGTGCGGGTCACCGACGCGTTTCTGAAGGCTGTGAAAGACGATGCCGAATGGGAATTGCTGCGCCGCACCGATGCCAAGGTCGCTAAGACCGTGAAAGCCCGCGATCTCTGGGAACAGGTCGGCCATGCCGCTTGGGCC
Source organism: Celeribacter sp. (assembly GCF_048270365.1). Lineage (NCBI taxonomy): Bacteria > Pseudomonadati > Pseudomonadota > Alphaproteobacteria > Rhodobacterales > Roseobacteraceae > Celeribacter > Celeribacter sp. The sequence continues at coordinate 322,475 of NZ_JBLWTA010000003.1, read as the reverse complement.
TGTGCCGATCCGGGCATCCAGTTCCACGATACGATCAACGCCTGGCACACCTGCCCGGAAGATGGCGACATTCGCGGCTCGAACCCGTGCTCCGAGTATATGTTCCTCGATGACACGGCCTGTAACCTTGCTTCGATGAACCTGCTGACCTTCTTGCACGACGGCGTGTTCGACGCGGAAAGCTACATGCATGCGACCCGCATCTGGACGCTGACGCTGGAAATCTCCGTGATGATGGCGCAGTTCCCGTCGCAAGAGATCGCGCAACGCTCGTATGACTTCCGCACGCTGGGTCTGGGCTATGCCAACATCGGCGGGCTTTTGATGAACATGGGCTTTGGCTATGACTCTGATGAGGGCCGGGCACTTGCAGGCGCTTTGACCGCGATCATGACCGGCGTGTCCTATGCGACCTCCGCCGAGATTGCGGGCGAATTGGGCGCCTTCAACAAGTTCGAGAAGAACCGCGCGCACATGCTCCGCGTCATTCGCAACCACCGCACCGCCGCCTATGGGAAATCCACCGGCTACGAGGGCCTTGAGGTCAAGCCGGTCGCTTTGGATCACGCCAACTGCCCCGACGCGCATCTGGTGGAACTCGCGAAATCTGCTTGGGATGAGGCGCTGAGCCTCGGCGAGAAAAACGGCTACCGCAACGCGCAGGTTTCCGTGATTGCGCCCACCGGCACCATCGGTCTGGTGATGGATTGCGACACGACGGGGATCGAGCCGGACTTTGCGCTGGTGAAGTTCAAGAAACTCGCGGGCGGTGGCTATTTCAAAATCATCAACCGCTCCGTGCCCGCAGCCCTTGAAAAGCTGGGCTATTCTTCATCCGAGATCGAAGAGATTGTGTCCTACGCCGTGGGTCATGGCACCATCGGCAATGCGCCGGGGATCAACCACACCGCGCTGATCGGCCACGGTTTTGGTCAGGCGCAGATCGACAAGATCGAGGCCGCTCTGCCCTCCGCCTTTGACATCCGCTTTGTGTTCAACCAATGGACCTTGGGCGAAGAGTTCTGCACCAAGACGCTCGGCATTCCGGCGGCGAAACTCAACGACCCAAGCTTCGATTTGCTGCGCAGCCTTGGCTTTACCGCCAAAGACATCGCGGCGGCCAATGATCACGTTTGTGGCACGATGACCCTCGAAGGCGCGCCTTTCCTCAAGGAAGAACATTACAACGTCTTCGATTGCGCCAACGCATGCGGCAAAAAAGGCAAGCGTTATCTGTCGGTCGAGAGCCACATCACCATGATGGCGGCGGCGCAGTCCTTTATCTCCGGCGCGATCTCCAAGACGATCAACATGCCGAATGACGCCACCATCGAGGACTGCCAGGCCGCCTACGAGCTGTCCTGGTCCTTGGGCACCAAAGCCAATGCGCTCTACCGCGACGGCTCGAAACTGTCGCAGCCGTTGGCCACTGCTCTGATCGAGGACGACGAAGAGGCCGAGGAAATTCTGGCTTCCGGCACCGCGCAGGAAAAAGCCGCCGTGCTGGCCGAGAAAATCGTCGAGAAGGTCATCATCAAAGAGGTCGCGCGCGGCCGCGAAAAGATGCCCGATCGTCGCAAAGGCTACACCCAGAAATCCATCGTCGGCGGGCATAAGGTCTACCTGCGCACCGGCGAATACGAAGACGGCTCTCTGGGCGAGATCTTCATCGACATGCACAAAGAGGGCGCCGGTTTCCGGGCGATGATGAACAACTTCGCCATCGCGGTCTCTGTCGGGCTGCAGTATGGCGTGCCTTTGGAAGAGTTCGTCGACGCCTTCACCTTCACCAAATTCGAACCGGCGGGCATGGTGCAGGGCAATGACTCGATCAAAAACGCCACCTCGATCCTCGACTATATCTTCCGCGAGTTGGCCGTCAGCTACCTCGACCGTACCGATCTGGCGCATGTGAAACCGCAGGGCGCGGCCTTTGACGATCTTGATAAGGACGCCGCCGAAGGCGTGTCCAACATCAAGACCCCGTCGGAAAGCGCCTCCGCCAAATCCATCGAGGTGCTGAAACAAATCTCCTCGACCGGCTATCTGCGTAAGCGCCTGCCGCAGGAACTCGTTGTTTTGCAAGGTGGAATGCAGTCGGGCGCCGTGGCGCTGGATGGCTCCATCGATCCGCAAGTCGCGCTTCAGACGCTGGTGCCTGAAACCAAAGCGACCTCTGAGACCGCGCTCTCCACCGGCACCGTGTCGATGACGGCGCGCGATAAGGCAAAGATGCAGGGCTACGAGGGCGAGGCTTGTGGCGAATGCGGCAACTACACGCTGGTGCGCAACGGCACCTGCATGAAATGCAACACCTGCGGCGGCACATCCGGCTGTAGCTGAGGAGCATGAGAATGGAATTGGTTTTCGACATCGCCGGTCAATTGTGCGCGGCAGATCGCGTGACGATGCGCGGCAACACTTTGGAGGCGGAGTTTGACCGCAATGTCGTGGGCGCGCTGGCCGATGCCTATGACGGCAGCCATGCGGTCTCTGTCCTGGGCGTGCCGTCCCTGTCGGTGACCTATTCGGTGCAAACCTACCGCACCGAGGGCGAACACGGATGCCGCGCGACGTTTTCGGTCAACAGCTCTGCGGGGCAGGTGCTGCATTAAAAGAATACGGTTCAGCCCCTCACGGCTGAACCCGCCGCAAGGGCACGAAAAGTGGGAACCGGTTTTCGTTTTTCGCCCTGAGGCAACGATGGGATACGGTTCAGCCCTTCACGGCTGAACTCGCCGCAAGGGCACGAAAAGTGGGAACCGGTTTTCGTTTTTCGCCCTGAGGCAACGATGGGATACGGTTCAGCCCCTCACGGCTGAACCGGGGTGGGGATGCTCTATCGACCATATGCGTCAGGAGCATCCAGAGTGAGGGGTTCTGATCAGAATTCCTTTTCCGGGGCGGATGCGTTCGCCCCTGACGCGGATCAGGCCGCAGGCAAAAAAACTTACCGGGCGGTATCAATGATGAGCCTGATCAGCGAACCTCAGGGGGGCCAGTTTGGTCCCCCTTTTTTCTTGTCTTTGTCGGATTTATGTCGATCTGTCGCGTGAAAGCGCTGTGTCTATCGACCTGTCAAAAGGGCTAGGCCGCAATCAGGGCTTGCCGCAAAGTCGCGCAAAGCCTGGGCCAGTTCGGGGGCCACATCGCGTTGAAGCGGGGCCAAATGGGTGCAGATGCGGACCCCGTTTGCCATGCGTGTTTTGAAAGAAACCATGGTCCCGGCCTCCGGCATGGCAAAAGAGCCAAGCATGGCATCTGCGCCGGACGCGTACACCAAATCGGCGTGGTCACTGCACCAAATCACGGCCTTATGCGTGTCAGGGTTGGACCAAATAACAATTCCATCCATCTGAATACTCTTCTGAATACGCTCAACACTCGACATATCGTCATTCTCTGTGAGCATTCACTTATAACACGAGCAGATATCGAGAAATATTCCGATTTATGTGTCACAACCGAACGCAAGATGACGCTAAACCGCGTCAAATAATAAGAGTTTTCGAGAAGTGAAACAAAACTGTATCAAAAAACGGCTCTAGGGCGCATAATCTCCCTATTCAATTGATGGAAAACCTTTGCAGGGGCCATGATCAGCCATCCTACCGGTTCCATTTTGGGGCGATGGACGATCCGTTTTACTGATCAATTGGAGTATAGAGGACGGGATGTCCGAAAAGACCCGACGTGTTTTGAGGGGGCTCAGAGGAGGGGGGACGCGTGCAGCAAGGAGAATTATCTCCCGCGCAGTTGCGCCATATTTTTGGAACGAATTTGCGGCAGCTCTCGAAACGGGCGGGCTCTATTTCTCAGCTGTGCCGCGATCTCGGCATCAATCGCACCCAGTTCAACCGCTACCTGAAAGGCGAGGCTTTCCCGCGCCCTGATGTGCTTTACAAGATTTGCACGCATTTCGACGTCGATGCGCGCATTTTGTTGGAGCCTTTGGACTGTCTGCGGGATCAGGCAATGAAAGAGCGCACCTCGCGTGTTCTGTCGTCGTTTCTCTTCGACGTCGACGCGCTTAAAATCGCGCCCGAGGCCTTTCCCGCCGGCTGTTACCTGCACCACCGCGTGTCCTATTTCGTGCCCGATCACATCAGCACGACGCTGTTAAAATTCTATTACGACGGCAACGGAAATCTGCGCATTCGGGGCTATATGCCCTATACCTCCGGCGCCCGGATCGGCCTGCCGCGCGCTGCGAAACCCCGCCTGTTTCGTGGGCTTGTGTTTCGTCAGCTGGTGGGCTTTGCCTTCATGGTGACGATGGATCAGGTGCCGCTCATGGTGCTGGGGGGCTTTGAACCCAATTACATCGGCAATCCGAAGTTCTATTTCGGCAGTTCGGTCTCGACGCAGGACGTCATCGCACCGTCGCCGATCCTTTTGGAACGCCTGGAGCCGAGCCTGTCCGCCCTCATCGCCTCGCGACACCAACTCGGCATTCGCGAGCGCAAAATCTACTCGCCTCTGGTGCGCGGTTTTTTCGACAAATTCGCGCCGCTCAGATAAGTCGCAGGGAGACGCAAAAGGGCCCGCGTGGGGCCCTTTGTTTTCGTCTTGGGGACTCGTCTTGGTGGCTTGAGCTCAGACGTGGCTGCCCCGCGCCAGAGCGGCGACACCCGTGCGGGCGGTTTCCACCAGACCCAGAGGCCGCATCAGCTCGGCAAAGGCGTCGATTTTCTCCGACGTGCCGGTCATCTCGAAGACAAAGCTTTCAAGCGTGCTGTCCACCACATTGGCGCGGAAAATCTCCGCCAGACGCAGCGCCTCGATGCGGTTGTTGCCAGTGCCTTCGACCTTAAAGAGCGCCAATTCGCGCTCGATCGAGGGGCCTTCGACGGTCAGATCGTGGACCTCGTGGACGGGTACGATACGGCCGACCTGAGCCTTGATCTGTTCGATCACATCGCGGGTGCCTGTGGTCACCACGGTGATGCGCGACAGATGGCTTTGATGGTTCACTTCGGCGACGGTCAGGCTTTCGATGTTATAGCCACGGCCAGAAAACAACCCGATGACACGGGCCAGAACGCCAGCTTCGTTGTCGACCAGAACGGCCAGCGTGTGTTTTTCGATCACCTCGGCGTGGTAATCGCGAAGGTCATAGGCGGAATGGCTGGTGGAGCCTTGTTGGATACGTAGGGCGGACATGGTTTTCTCCCTCAGGACGCACAGGTCAAAGTGGCGTCGAATGTGTTGATCTCACCGCGTTTCGCAAGCGTGCGCACGGCACAGCCGGAGGCGGTTTCAATGGCGGAGCGGGCGGCCTCTTCGAGTTCGGCGAAGTTGAGGCGACCCGTGTGATAATTGCGCGCGACGGCGGTGTCGCCCGTGATCTCGACCGCAAAGTCGAAGCCACCGGAGGACACTTCGACGGCATCCGGGGACATGCAGCCCGCAAGACCCCAGGTCGCGATCAACGCGACCAGAGCCGTGCGGAGTGCTTTCCCGACCCGTTTCATCAGACCAGCACCGCGCCGTCGGATTTGATCGCACCTTCGACGGAGGCATCGCCCAGAAGCATCTCATTGTGTGCCTTGCCCGAGGGGATCATCGGGAAACAGTTTTCGTGCTTCTCGACGAGGCAGTCAAAGATCACCGGACCGTCGTAGTTGATCATCTCCATGATCGCGTCGTCCAAATCTTTGGGATCAGAGCATTGAATGCCCTTGGCGCCAAAGGCTTCGGCCAATTTTACGAAATCCGGCAGGCTCTCCGACCAGCTCGACGAATAGCGCTCGCCGTGCAGCAGTTGCTGCCACTGACGCACCATGCCGAGGCGTTCGTTGTTCAGGATGAACTGTTTCACCGGCGCGCGGTACTGCATCGCCGTGCCCATTTCTTGCATGTTCATCAGCCACGAGGCCTCACCGGCGACGTTGATCACGAGGCTCTCCGGGTGCGCCAATTGCACGCCGATGGAGGCCGGGAAACCGTAGCCCATGGTGCCCAAGCCCCCGGAGGTCATCCAGCGGTTCGGGTCCTCGAAATTGAGGAACTGCGCCGCCCACATCTGGTGCTGGCCCACTTCGGTGGTGACATAGCGATCCATGCCCTTGGTCAGCGCTTCGAGACGCTCCAACGCATATTGCGGTTTGATCACTGTCTCGGAGGGCTTGTAGGTCAGGCAACGGACGTCGCGCCATTCCTCGATCTGTGTCCACCACGCGGAAGTGTCGGCGGTTTTGCGACCACGCGATTTCCAGACCTTGAGCACATCTTCCAACACATGGCCCACATCGCCGATCACCGGCAGGTCGACGCGGATGATCTTGTTGATCGACGAGGGGTCGATGTCGACATGCACCTTGGTGGAATTCGGCGAGAAGTCCTGAATCCGGCCGGTGATCCGGTCATCGAACCGCGCGCCGATGTTGATCATCAGATCGCAACCATGCATCGCCATATTGGCCTCATAGAGACCATGCATCCCGAGCATCCCGAGCCACGCCTTGCCCGACGCCGGGTAGGCGCCCAGACCCATCAAAGTAGACGTGATCGGGAAACCCGTGGCATCGACCAGCTCGCGCAAGAGTTGCGATGCGCCGGGGCCGGAGTTGATCACACCGCCGCCGGTGTAGAACACCGGGCGCTCGGCCTTTTCGATGAGAGCGACGAGGTTGTTAATGTCCTCGATGGAGGCCTTCACGCGCGGCTGGTAATGGCTCACCTTGGCTTTCGCGGGGGGCGTGTATTCGCCATCGGCGAATTGCACGTCTTTCGGCAGGTCGATCAGCACCGGGCCGGGACGGCCGGAGGTGGCGACATGGAACGCCTGATGAATGGTCTCCGACAGTTTGTCAGTGTCCTTCACCAGCCAGTTGTGTTTGGTGCAGGGCCGGGTGATGCCGATGGTGTCGGCCTCTTGGAACCCGTCCGTACCGATCATGAAAGTCGGCACCTGACCGGAGAAGACCACCAGCGGGATCGAATCCAACAGCGCGTCCGTCAGACCGGTCACCGCATTGGTCGCGCCGGGACCCGAGGTCACCAGAGCCACACCGGGTTTGCCGGTCGAACGCGCATAGCCTTCGGCGGCGTGGATTGCGGCCTGCTCATGGCGCACCAGAACGTGTTTGATGTCGTTCTGCTGGAAAATTTCGTCGTAGACCGGAAGGACAGCGCCCCCCGGGTAGCCAAATACCGTGTCCACACCCTGATCCTTTAGGGCTTGAACCACCATTTTTGCTCCGGTCATCTGACGTGTCATGTTTCTCTCCGTCTCACGCGTCACTTACGTTTTTGGCAATAAAAAAGCCCCCGGTTTCAATCGGGGGCGCATGGGTTCCATTCTGGTTAACCGTCACCGGCCCATGCGCGTTTTCCCTACGACTACAAGAATAATGCCTGACATGGCTTGGGGTCCTTCATTGCGTGCGGCGACATTATGTGCAGCCGCAGCAGGCGTCAACTGCAAAACCGCCGTTTCGTGAATAAAATGTCGTGGGGCGGGGTGCGCGCGAAATAATGTTAAAAGAGCTGACCTATTTCGCCAGCCCGTTTGGGGGCGTTATGGCTGGGCCTTATAGCTGAGCGAGGCGCGCAGATGTGCTGCGCGTCTCTGTGTGGCTGAGGGTTAGCGCGTGGCTTGCATCAGCCTGAGCGTGGCGGCGCCAAAGGCCGATTTCAGAACAGCACCGATCAGGAAGGGCAGGACACCTGCGGTCACGGCTTTTTGCACCCCGATCAAGGTCGAGAGCCAGGCGGCGCCGAGCGACAGGCACAGCACCGTCCCCAAAAGCATGGCTGCAAAGGCTCGGAACGGGCGATGTCCATTCCAGCCGCGTTCGGCCAACCAGCCGACCAGCATGGCGGACATAGGAAAGGCGAAAAGGTAACCGCCGGTGGCGCCAAGGAAGTGCTGAACCCCGGAGGCACCGCCTGCCAGAACCGGCAGACCCGCAGCGCCTTCGATCAGCCAGGTGAGAACCGTGAGGCCGCCAAGCTTCCAACCATAAAGCGCGCCCACAAGCATGATCGCATAGGTTTGCAGGGTGACCGGGACGGGGATCATCGGCACTTCGATATAGGAAGAGGTCGCCAGAAACAGGCTGCCCAAGAAAATCGCGGCAAGCTTGATCGGCAGGGAGCGGCTTTGCAGATCCAGCGGGCTAAAGCGGTCCGGCGTTCGCGTTTGGGTGGTTGGGGTGGCGGTCATGTGGTGGTCCTTTTGTAAATTATAGATTATTTTAAGAATCTATATCTAAAATTCGCCACATTTCGAGATAAAGCACAAGAGATCCCTGCGCGCGAGCCGCACGCAAAGGGGCAATCTGTTGTTTTTGAGGGAAAGAATTCTAACTCAGCGCGCGGCTTGAACGAGGCGCTTGGGCGACCCCGCGGGCTTTTTGCCGCTCCAGCGGATATGGTGCGACAGACGCTGTGCGGCCCCATCGACATCGCCCGCGCGCAGGGCAACCAGAATGGCGCGGTGATCACGGTCGGTGGGGCTTTCCCATTCGGCATGCCAGCCGCGAAACAGGAATCTTGCGCTGGCAATATGCAGTTCGTCGATGCTGCGCAACAGACGCGGCATGCCGCAGGGCGTCAGGATCAAGCGGTGAAAGCGACGGTTTTCCCGTTCCCACGTTGCGACATCGGGGGCGCGATCCCCGGCTTTTGTGGCCTCTTCGGCCTCATCGAGAATGGCTTTGGTCAAATGCGGTGCGGCATGGCGGAGCGCCAGCGCTTCGAGGACTGCGCGCATTTCGGCGATCTCTTGCGCCTCGTCGGGCCCGAGCCGCGTGACCCGGACGCCGCGCCGGGGTTCGCTTTCGACCAGCCCCTGCGCTTCGAGTTGACGGAAGGCTTCGCGCACCGGCACATGGCTGGCGCCGAATTCCTCGGCAATGTGATCTTGACGCAGCCGCTCCCCGGCGTCGATCCGGCCGGAGATGATGCGCTCGGCCAGAGCGCGGGCGATGCGGGTGGCGATAGGTTCGGATTTGGCTGTGCTCATATTTTATAGATAATTCGCAATCGGCCAGCCGTCGAGAGCGGAAAGTGCTGGTGCGTCAGTTTTTCGGCAACCCTGGTGCACATCCCTGTGCGCATCGCGTTGCGCACAGGGGCAGGGGCTATACTTACTCCTGAAGCACAAGCTCCACCCGACGGTTCTTGGCGCGTCCGGCGTCCGTGGCATTGCTCGTGACCGGCGCCACAGGCCCCGCGCCGTAGGGCGTCAGCCGCGCGCGGTCGATGCCATATTGTCCTGCGAGGGCGGCGCTGACCGCCTCGGCGCGCGCCTCGCTCAGATCGCGATTGTAGGCCAGAGCGCCTTGGCTGTCGGTGTGACCCACGACGTAAAAGCGCTTGTCGGTATGGTTGTCGAGATACTCCGCGATGATCTCAAGCGCCGGCGCGGACTCTTCGGTCAGGGTCGCTTTGTCGAAGTCGAAAAACAGCCCGTCGAGCACCACATGGCCGTCTTTTTCCATGTCGTCGGTCAGACCTTCGAGATTGATGCTGATCCGCTCGTCGTTCAACGCCTCTGTCTGGCTGATGTCGAGCACGATGCTGGCCGGGAAGGTCATTGCCGTTTGCTGGGCCACCAGAAGCGAGATGATATAAGTGCCCCCCTCGGCCTCGCCGGTGCCGGACCAGTAGAAATAGGTTTCGTCGTCGCCATGCCGGTTCGGTGCCCCCAGATAGGGGTTTTGACCCTGACGCTGCGGATCGCCGTACCAATAGAGTTGCCGCACAAAGCGATCACCGCATTCGGCGTCGGATTTACAGGTGAACTTCGGCTCGAACCCGGCCTGCTCAAAGGCTTTCTCGAAGTTGCGAAAGATCGCCAGCGCCGAGAGGGACTTTTCCTGCGCGCGGTAGGTCAGGGTGGTCGATGTGCCCTCGAACCGCTCCACCGGCGGGAGGTCTTCGCCCGGCGTGAGCCGCCCGGTGGCGATCATGAATTCCTGATACTCGGAGGTGTGATAGCCGACAATATCGGTGCCGGGCATGCGCGAAATCAACGGGTGGTCATGAGCGTCTTTGACGTCATTTTGTGCCAAAATGGGTTGTGCAAGGCAGAGGCAAAGAGCGGTGGCGAGAGAGAGGGGTTTCAACATGTGGGTCCTTGACGCGTGTGATCGTGAAGCGAAAAATATGTTTGGAAGCATGGCTTTAGGCTTTGCAAAAACGCGCGGACCCTAGGGGCGGGAGGCATGGGCGTCAATGGCCGGGGCGTCAGGATTAAGCAAGATTTTGCGCATGGAAAGTCGGCTGTGCCCGACGTGAGCTGCGATCATCGCGCTTGTGCAAGGCGACGCGGCGCGGCACAGTCCGTTTATGCAGGATAATCAAACACCGCCCGCCCCAGAAATGTCCCCTGATATGCCCCAAAAGTCGCCCCGATCCGCCGCCCCGATCCGCCTTCGGCTCAGGCTGCATTTCGGCGATCTCTTGATGCTTGGGCCGGGCAAGGCCGATCTGTTGGAGGGCATTCGCGACACCGGGTCCATCGCCGCGGCCGGACGTGGCATGTCGATGAGCTACAAACGCGCCTGGTCTCTGGTCGAAGAAATGAACACGGCATTTCGCGCGCCCTTGGTGCACTCAAGCCGTGGCGGTGCCCATGGCGGTGGAGCGTCTTTGACGGAGATGGGGGAGCTGGTGCTGGCGCATTACCGCCACCTTGAAGAGATCACCTTGCAGGCCGGACAAGACGACATCGCCGCGCTTGAGGCGCTTTTGGCGCCGTAGATTTTCGATATTTCCGGTCGGTAATATCGCTTGCCTTTGAGGGCCTGCTTTGCAATATGTTTGTGAAAACATATCGAAAAGACTGGACCTACCATGCTCACACGTTCCTTGACCGCCGTCTGTCTCGCGGCGCTCCTTGCTACGCCCGCCACGCTTTACGCCGATCAGATCACCGTCTTCGCCGCCGCCAGCATGACCAATGCTCTGGGCGAGATCGAAACCGCGTTTGAGGCCGAGACCGGCCATGATCTGGCAATCTCCTACGCGGGCTCCTCGGCGCTCGCGCGGCAGATCCAACAGGGCGCGCCCGCCGACATTTTCATCTCTGCCAATCCCGGCTGGATGGATGCGCTCGAAGAGGACGGTCTTTTGGCCGAAGGCACGCGGCGCGATCTGGTGACCAATGACCTCGTGCTCATCGCAACAGGTGACGCCGAAGCGATGGAGATCGAGGCGCTACCGGAGGCTTTAGGCGACGACCGCCTCGCCATGGCGCTGGTCGATGCGGTGCCTGCGGGCATCTATGGCAAGGCCTCCCTGACGCATCTCGGCCTATGGGACACGCTCGCGCCGCAGGTGGCCCAGGCCGACAACGTCCGTGCCGCACTGGCGCTCGTCGCCTTGGGCGAGGCGCCCTACGGCATCGTCTACGCCACGGATGCCGTCGCCGAAGAGCGCGTGAGCGTCGTAGCCACGTTCCCGGCCGACAGCCACCCGCCCATCGTCTACCCGATGGCCATGATCGCGGACCACAATACAGGTCGCAATACAGAGGCGGCTGCAGAGTTCATGCTCTATCTGGGGGGCGAGACCGCGCGAGAGGCTTTTGCAGCGCAGGGGTTTGGGACGCCTGCGGACAACTGAACGCAACGTCTTGCTTTTAAATGCCTAAATAAGAAAGGGCGCCCCGCTGAGGACGCCCTTTTGTGACATTCAAAGCCGCGTTTCGCTTATTCGAAATGCTCTTCTGCCTCTTCCAAAATCACCCGCCACCAATCGAAGGTGTCGTCCAGAGCGACCCGCGTGATGCCGCCTTTGAAGGCGAAGGAATAGTTGATCTCAAGATCGCCGTCGCTGTCGACAGAGGCTTTTCCGAAGCGGTAGCTGTTGTTGTAATCGTTGATCACAGCCGGGTCGGTGGAATAGTCGTCGCCGTCGAAATAGGCCACGAAGGTGCCGTTGTTGCAGTCGGTGTGGTTGTCGCAGCCGTAGAAATAGAGCGCGTAACGCGTGCCGCTCATGCGACCGCGGAACATCGGGTCGTCTTCGCCATCGGTGTCGGCCTCGACCGAGCCAAAACCGCTCAGCAGCTCTTCGAAGACATCGAGATCGTCAAAGGTCAAAATCTCCGGCTCGGCGGCGGCGGGCAGGGCGGTGAGGCCCAGAACGGCGGCAGTGGCCAGCGGGCGCAAGAAGGTGGTCACGGCATTTTTCGGCGACGACATCGGAAGATCCTTTTTTCGTTTCGGGGCGCCAAAGCCCCGGTAGTCATAATCGCTGGGACTGTGACCCGTGTCGTCCGGAGGCGAAAGGGGTAAAGAAAGAGAAATCTTCCCTGTTGTCAGATTTTTACCGAAAACAACCGCCGGGGCCATGGGGATGGCTCCGACGGTCTTGATTCTGGCGGGGTTCAGGCGGTCAGGATGATCTTCATCGCCTTCTCGCGTGCGGCGTTGCCGAAGATTTCATAGGCCTCCATGATCTCGTCCAGTTTGAGCCGGTGGGTCACAAGCCGCGCCGGATCGACCTTGCCAGACTTCAGCGTTTTCAACAGCATCGGCGTGGTGTTGGTGCTGACCAAGCCCATGGAAATATTGATATTCTTGATCCAGAGCTCTTCGATATGCAGCTCGACGGGTTTGCCATGGACGCCCACATTGGCGATGGAGCCGCCAGCGGAGACGATCTTTTGACAGGTGTCAAAGGTGGCGGGCACGCCGACCGCCTCGATGGCGACATCGACGCCAAGCCCGCCGGTCATTTTCATGATCTCCTCGACCACATCGACCGAACCGACCTCAAGCGTATCTGTGGCGCCGAATTGTTTCGCCAGTTCCAACCGCGCCGGGTCCATGTCGATCATCACGATGCGCCCGGGTGAATAGAATTGCGCGGTCAAAAGCACCGACATGCCCACGGGACCGGCGCCCACGATGGCCACCGTGTCACCCGGTTTGACGCGCCCGTATTGCACGCCGATCTCAAGCCCCGTCGGCATGATGTCGGAGAGCATCACAAGGGCCTCCTCATCGGCGCCTTCGGGGATCGGGTAGAGCGAATTGTCGCCATGCGGGATGCGGACGTACTCGGCCTGTGTTCCGTCGATCAGATGGCCCAAAATCCAGCCGCCGTCATCGCAATGGGCGTAGAGCTGACGCTTGCAATTCGGACATTTGCCACAGGACGTCACGCAAGAAATTAGCACCGGATCGCCCGGTTTGAAATTGGCGACCGCCTCGCCCACGGCCTCGACCACGCCGACACCTTCATGGCCCAGCGTCCGGCCCGGTGTGACGGCGGGCACGTCGCCCTTGAGGATGTGCAAATCCGTGCCGCAGATCGTCGTCTTGGTGACTTTGACGATCACGTCGGTGGGTTTCTCGATGCCGGGTTTGTCTTTCTCGACCCAGTCCTTTTGACCGGGGCCTTGGTATACGAGCGCTTTCATTGCGGGTCTCCTCCTCATGGGGTTGCGTGAGGCGAGGGCAGGGCCTCGCGTCAGGGGAGAGCCTAATCTTCTTGTTTCTTGAGGGTAGACCGCCGCATACCGTTGCCCGATCCAAATCGGAAATGTGCGTTCGATTGCGGAAGGAAAGCGTGCTGCGGTGCGGAGATAGGGTTGTAAGGATATGTGATGTTATATCATATATGGCGTTTGCCGAAATAACGCGTAACGGGTATGCGGACGCTTTGGCATAGCTTTGGTCCAAGTCGGGCATTTGGTGCGGTAAAGTCTACTGTGCGGACGAAGTTGCCGTTATCCACCTATCGGTCGATATGGGCCGCATACGCGAGCGGTTTTGCCAGAAGGCGGGAAGCCGGACTTCGCCGCGCAGACGACCAAAGGCATGCTGTCGCCATTAACTGCGAACACAGACAGCGCAAACTGACAAGGCAGATGTCTAGGAAACCAGGGGCACCTCAGATGCGGTTTATACGCCTCCAATTCGCCGTATAGTAAACTGATGGTGCAAACCCTCTAAGGATGAAAGCTGTGAAAATGGACAGAAAAAAGATTAAGGCTGCAGTCATTGTTTCAATTGTTGGTTGCTTGGCTCTCATAGTGATGACCTTAGTCTCCGTTTTTTTGCACCATTTAGTCGTACGTGGGAGCTTGCCCCTTGAGCTTGACGCCTTTGCTAAAGGCATTGGTGTCATTGCGATGCCGTTTGGCTTTTTAGGTGGCATTGCCTTCATTTATGGCGTCTTTTTGCCTTTAGGGGGAAGGTTTGTGTATCGAAATTTCTTTATTCAATACGAAGCCCACAAACAAAGATGTGCACAGTCGCCTTTGTGGCGTTTTCTACTGAATGCAGACACAAATGGAAATTTGAAAGAGTTATAAATGGATACTAATCGCGAGATTTATAATGGACATTTTCCGCCATTTGAGAAAACTGATTTTGACCCGTTGCGCAGCTATCCGGTAATTGGCCATGCTGCAGAAAGATGCAAATGACAGCCTCGGGGAAGCTACGGATTGCCCCCCCTACCGCCGAAGGGCAGGTTTGGGCCGCGATTACCAGCGCAACCTTTCTGCACCTGCGAAATGGTGCGCTAACGTCATCAAGCAAGAAAGGCTTTTACGGACCTTCGCCTGCGGATCGCATCACTCCCGGTGTCGAACCTCATAAAGCCCTCACCCTCAATGCCGTCCCCGCCGCAAAGTCTGCGCCGGGCTTTCACCGAACCTCTCCCGATAGCGCGCCGTCATCGCGCCCATGTTCACATAGCCGCGCGCTCGCGCGATGGCGGCGACGGTGTCCCCGGGGCGCGCCTGTTTCAACGCGCGGTGCAGGCCGTCGAGCCGTTCCTGAGTCAGGAATTCATGCGGGGTGAGGCCGCGAAACCGCCGAAAGCCTTCGGAGAGGCTGCGGGCGGTGATGCCCAGTTGCGTGGCGATCTCGGCAATCGTCGGCGCGTCTTCGGCGGTGCGGCGCATCAGCCGTTCGGCCTCGCGCACATAATGGGGGGCTGCGGCGCGCGCGCCGGTGTCCAAATTCAGCCCCGCGCTGTCGGCCCAGTTGCGCAGGAGATCGAGGCAGATCATCTCTTCGATCCGCTTTTCCGTCAAAGCATCGCTCACTCGGTCATGGCGCGCGTCAATCAAGCGGGTGGCATAGTCCAGAAGCGACAGCCAGGCCGATTGCCCCGCGCCAAAGATCAGGCGTTTCTTCCAAAGATCGTCCTCCGGCACAAAGCCGTACCACCGCGCGGCGGTCTCCTCCATCAGCTTATGCGGGATCGTCAGGTTGAGTTGTAGGTCATGCCCGTCGGCAAGGTTCCAATAGTCGGTGCGGCTGCAATCGACGACGTAGCTGTCGCCGGGGCGGGTGTCGATGGCGTCATTGCCGCCCAGAGGGTGCCGGACCGAGCCGCGCAGGGTGTTCACGACGATGATATTGCCGCTGTCCGGGTCAAACTCATCGGCCCGCGTCGGCGTGCCGAAACAGAAGCGGCTAAAGGTGATCCGACCGATGCCCAGCATGCGGATCGTGGCATTCGGATCGGTGCCCGCAACCAAGGGCCGGGTCGAGAGCGGCATATAGGCCCGGTGGCAGAAGTCATTCACCACGGACCATTCGCGCGTGCTGTTCAATTTGTCCTGCAATAAAGGCGTGCCTTGCCCGTCCTGCAAAAGTGCGGTTTCCAACATCGCGGGCCCTCCCAGTCCTCGCCATCGGTGTCTTTGTAACTGTGCCCAACTCCTGCCGTTACGGCAAGAGGGCGGGCATGCTGTGAGGAAATGCGTGGTGTCGTTTGAGGATGCGAAGGCCCTATGTGTTTTGCGCACAGGTGACTGATCCTAAAAGGTTTTCATAGGCGAAGATTGGCCCAAATGGCACGGCTTCACAGAGCTGTCATCTCGCGGTCACAGAACTGTTGCGCAGACTTGGCACTTGTCGCGGCGATGGATCGGCCCTTTTGCGGGGCGTACAACAAGAGATTTCAGCAACGCACAAAAGCGATGGAGCTAAAAATGAAAGATCAGGATATCACCGACCTGTCTTGGGATGATTTCGACGAGATGCGCGACCCGCGCCCGGACAACAACGGCTTTGACGCGGTCGTCGAGCGTGCGATTTCGCGCCGTGGGTTCCTGGGCGGCGCTTTGGCCTTTGGCTCCGGCGCTCTGGCCATGGGTGCCGCTGGTCTGATGTCTTCGACCACGGCGGCCCGCGCACAAAGCGCAGGCTTTAACTTCACGCCGATCGGCATTTCGACCGACCACGAGATCCACGTGCCGGAAGGCTACCAGTGGAAAGTCCTCGTCCGTTGGGGGGACGCGCTGTTCTCCGAAGCCGAAGGCGCCTATTCCTCCGAGACCGGCGTTCCGGTTGCGATGTCCGACAAGGTCTTCGGCGAGAACACCGACGGCATGGAGACCTTTGTCGATGGAGGCAAGACGATCCTCGCGATCAACTCCGAATATGTGAACCCGAAAATCAACCTGCCTGCCGCCTCTGAAGGCACGCCGCAGACCGCCGACGAAGTGATGCTTCTGAAGAACATGCAGGGCGTGACCGTGATGGAAGTCGCCGACATGGGCGAAGGCTATGAGGTTGTCGTCGACAGCCCCTACAACCGCCGCATCACCCATGAGACCCAGATGACCATGGACGGCCCGGCGGCTGGCTCCGATCTGGTGAAAACCAATGCCGACCCGGAAGGCATGTCGCCCAAAGGCACGATGAACAACTGTGGGTCCGGCAAGACGCTTTGGGGCACCTATCTGACCTGCGAAGAGAACTTCAACGGCTACTTTGGTGCGACCGGCGAATACACCGAGACCGAAGGCCACACCCGCTACGGCATCGGTGGCGAAGGCCGCTACGCCTACGAGAAATTCGATGCGCGTTACGACCTGAGCCAAGAGCCGAACGAGCCGAACCGTCACGGCTGGGTCACCGAGATCAACCCGCTTGATCCGTCTTCGACCCCGGTGAAACACACCGCTCTGGGTCGCTTCAAACACGAAAACGCCGAGATGGTGCAGGCCGCTGACGGTCGTGTCGTGGTCTATATGGGCGACGACGAGCGCGGCGAATTCATGTATAAATTCGTCTCCAACGGTGTCTACACCGAAGGCGGTTCGACCGAAGGTCTGCTGTCCGACGGGACGCTTTACGTTGCCAAGTTCAACGACGACATGACCGGCGAATGGCTGCCGCTCACGCCCGAAACCACCGGCATGGCGATGGAAGAGATCCTCGTGTTCTCCCGTATGGCTGGTTCCAAAGTGGGCGCGACCACCATGGATCGCCCGGAATGGATCGCCGCCAACCCGCTCAAGGCCGAGGCTTATTGCGCGCTGACCAATAACAAGAACCGTGGTGTGAAACCGAACGCCGGTGGCGATGCGACGCCGGCCTCTGGCCCGAACCCGCGTGACACCAACAACTTCGGCCAAATCGTGCGCTGGCGCCCGGAAAATGAGGATCACGCGGCAGACGCTTTCGCCTGGGATCTCTACGTCATGGCCGGCAACCCGACGGTCTACGACAACGCCTACGGCGGGTCGGAGAACGTCAACGAAGGCAACATGTTCAACTCGCCCGATGGCATGGCCTTCTCGTCCGACGGCTACCTCTGGATCCAGACCGACGGCGACGACAGCAACGAAGGCGAGTTCGAAGGCCAAGGCAACAACCAGATGCTGATCGGCAACACGGAAACCGGCGAAATCGGCCGCTTCCTAACCGCGCCGAACGGCGCTGAGGTCACGGGCCTCACCTGGTCTGCGGATAAGAAAGTCGCTTTTGTGGGCATCCAACACCCGGGCGGCTCCTGGCCGGACGGTGCGGGCAAACCGCGCTCGTCCGTGATTGCCGTGTGGCGTGAAGATGGCGCTCTGATCGGCTAAGCTGATCCCACCTTAGAATTTTATCAGGCACGAAAAGAACAGGGGGTGCGGTGAAAACCGCGCCCCTTATTTTTGTGGATGGGGTAATTGCCATAGTGATAATAAGAGTTTGGGTTGAGTTTTCGGTCAATTCAAGGATGATATATGGAGAAAAAATTAGGAGTATAAATTGGGTATAAAACTTCCCTACCTTACATCACCGGGGTCTGTCTCTAAGGTACTTACAAAAATTATAGAGGCTCGAACTCCGGAGCGGTTCACGCTTGACTTCCTAGGGACTAAGCTTGGTTTTAAAGGCGGAAGCGCAAGGCCGATCATTCCTTTGCTAAAACGCATTGGGTTTCTAACGGATGATGGTGTTCCTACCGAGCGCTACAAACTTTTTAGAAACGAAAGCACTCGTGGAAAAGCAATGGCTGATGCGCTCAAGCAGGGCTATTCAGATGTATTCTCAATTAATGAATATGCTCAGGAACTTGATAGGAAAAAGTTTGGCGACCTCGTAACGCAGGTTACTGGATCTGAGAAAGGAAACTCAGCGGATAATCTCACTGTGTCAACATTCTTCAATTTGAAGGAGTTCGCAGACTTTGATGCTGATGTGATTGATCAAGCCGATGAGGACGAGATTGTTTTGACTATGCCTTCCGAAAATAAAAAAACAAGCAGCCCACCTCCGCTGCATTCACACGAAGAAGCGGATAGTCTTGGCCTTAACTTATCTTATACAATTAACCTCAACCTTCCTGAGACGACCGATGTAAATGTTTACAACGCGATTTTTGAAGCCGTCAGAAAGAACCTGCTTGGGCGAAGCTGATGCATAATCATAATTACCGCTATTTCATGCTTAACAATCTTGCGATTGAGAGCGCCGTCCGTGCAGCGGAGAAGAAGACCGGCTTAGACTTTGGGCATAAGGAACCCGCGCCGAGTGATCAGGATGAGTCTTACTATCCGCAATTCTCCGCACAAGTTCGCGAGGAGGCTGAAAGGATGGCCAGAAACTATGTTCTTTTCTATAGTTTAGAAAACTCTATCCGCGATCTGATTGTCGATGTGCTGTCAGAGAAGCATGGAGAAGATTGGTGGAGTGTGACGGGCGTAGTACCTGATGTCGTTACTAAAAGTGCAGAAGGCAATCAGAAGAAAGAAAGTGGTACTGGTGTCACTGTGCGATCTGACCGTTTAATCGACTATACCAATTTTGGCGAACTCGGCGAAATCATAAAGAGCAACTGGGAAGATTTCGGGAGCATACTTCGTGATAAACGTGCAGTAGAAAGAATTCTTGCCAACCTAAACACTCTCAGGGCCTCCATAGCTCACTGCACTGCTTTGGCGACTGACGAGGAGGTAAGATTGCATCTGTCTTTGCGAGATTGGTTTCGTCAGCAAGCATGATACCTTCCCCTCCGCAATAAACCATCCCCCCCCTCTGCACCTCCGCGCAACATTCGCGCGAAATGTCGCGCTTTCCCCCCTTCAATCTTCCGCAGTCCCTCCCTATGGTGCGCGCGATTTGACGCGGGGGGCTCCCCTCGCGCGCTTTTTGGAGGATAGACCATGGATCGCCGTTCTTTTCTGAAAACTTCCGCGCTGGGGGGCTCCGCCGCTGCCGCCTCGACGCTTGCTGCGCCGATGTATGCGCAGGGCAACCGGACCCTGACCATGGTCTGTTCCTGGCCGCGTGGTCTGGCGGGCGTGTGGGACGCTGTCGAACGCTTTGTCGATGCCGTGAACACCATGTCCGACGGTCAGATCACCATCGAGGCCCGCGCGGCGGGCGAATTGGTCGGCGGCCTAGAGGTCTTTGACGCTGTGACCTCCGGTCAGGCCGACATCTATCACTCCGCCGATTACTATTTTACGGGTCAGCACCCGGCTTTGGCCTTCTTCACCACCTCGCCCTTCGGCATGACCGCACCGGAACTGATGGTGTGGTATTACGGCATGGGCGGTCAGCAGCTTCACCGCAACCTCGGTGAGATCTTTGGCCTGCACACCAACATCGGCGGTCAGACCGGCGCGCAGGGCGGCGGCTGGTATCGCAAGGAAATCACCTCTGTCTCCGACTTCCAAGGCCTCAAACTGCGGATGCCGGGTCTCGGCGGCGAAGTGGTCGGCAAGCTGGGCGCGTCTGTTCAGGTGATGCCGGCGGGCGACATCTATCAGGCGCTGTCCTCCGGCGCGCTCGATGGCACCGAATGGGTCGGCCCGTGGTCGGACGAACGTCTCGGCCTGCAAGAGGTCTGTGACTACTACTACCCGGCTGGCTTCCACGAGCCGGGTTCTGCGCTCACTGTCAACACCAACCTCGAGGTGTTCCAGTCGCTGACCCCTGCGCAACAGCGGATCATCGACACCGCCGCGGCGGAGTGCAACCAGTTCGATTACGCGCTCTTCCTCGCCAACAACGGCCCGGCGCTTCAGCGCCTGATCGCAGGCGGCACGCAGATCAAGCAATTCCCGGATGACGTCTGGGAGGCCTTCGGTCGCGCTTCGAAAGAGGTTCTGGACCAATATATGGACGACGATCTCTTTGTCGAAATTCGCAAATCCGTCGAAGACTCGATGAAAGCTACCTCCCAGTGGATGGGTCAATCCGACAGCTTCTACTCCGAACAGCGGAACCGCGTTCTGGCGATGATTTCCGAATAAGCGACGGATTTGTAAGGCGATTTGAAACGCGCGGGAGGCAGCTTCCGCGCGTTTTTCTATGCCGTCACCTGCGGGTGATTTTGCCCAGCCGGATGAAAAGCGCAGCACGGCCAAGAGGACTCTCGCGCTGCCACGATATGGCCCGAAACGGCCTCGCCCCAAAGCGCCTCTGCGCAAAAGGCCTCGTGCAAAAGGCCTCACACAGATATTTTCTTACCCGTCTTTTTGGGGGGCGTATCTTTTTCGTGGGTCAAATACTTCCGCCGGAGGCACGCGCCTGACAGGCGCACTGGAAGCGCACCGTTTAAAACCGACCTGTGCCCTGCAACACGCCATGCTCCATGGCATAGCGCGTGAGGCCCGCGGTCGAGGAAATCCCCAGCTTTCGTTTGATGTTCTTGCGGTGGGTTTCAACCGTGCGCACGGAAATATCCAGTGCCGCTGCGACTTCCTTGTTCGATTTGCCCTGCGCCAGTTCCAACAGGATGGTCTGTTCGCGTTCGGTCAAAGGTTCGCGCCCGTCGCGGATTTTCGGCCCGATCGCGGCCTGCGCCCCGTTGCAGAGGAACTGCTCGCCGCGCATCACCGCGTCAATCGCCTCTTTCACATCCTCTGTCGGCACGTCTTTCAACACATAGCCCATGGCGCCATGCGACAGAGCTGCGCCGATATATTCCGGGCTGTCATGCATCGAGAGGATCAGGATGCGGGTTTCAGGACGGCGCTCCAACAGCAATTCGGTGGCGGTCAGCCCGCCCATCTGCGGCATGTTCAAATCCAACAAAACCACATCGGGCGCCAGCTCTTCGATCTGATCGACAGCCTCGCGCCCGTTGCACAATGTGCCCACGACCTCGATGTCGTCGAAACTTTCCAACAGCGCGCGAATGCCCTCGGCCACCATCGGGTGGTCGTCCACGATCAGGACACGCGTCGGTTTCTGTGTCATCGGGCATTTCCTATCTCGGAGCGGGGGCGGTTGGAGCCTGCGGGCGGCAGGATATGCTTTAACGGCACTGTGGCGTCAATGGAGGTGCCGGGAGAACGTTGCGTGATCTTTAAAGTGCCGTCCAATTGTTCCATCCGCTCCGCCATATTGCGCAGCCCGATGCCATGCCCCGCCATGCCGCGCGCCGAGACGTCAAAGCCTCGCCCGTTGTCGCAAATCAAAAGCGTTGCCCCGGTGCGGTGGCCCGCGAGTTTGATCGATACTTCGGTGGCGCCCGCGTGGCGTTCGATGTTGGTCAGCGCCTCTTGCGCGATGCGGAACAAAGCGATCCGCGCCTCCTCATCAAGCCGGTTGCGGAACACCACGGTTTCGAGCTCCGTCTTGATCCCGGTGCGCTTCTCGAACTCTTCGGCCAATGCCTGAAGTGCCGGGCCCAGGCCCAAATCGTCCAACACCCCCGGCCGCAGATCGCGCGAAATGCGCCGCACCTCGGTCAAGGCGCCGCCCAGCATATCGAAACTGCGATCCAGACTGGCGGGGGCCTTCGGGTCCCCGGCTTTCAACTGCCGCCGGGCCAGTTCCATCGCGTAGCGCACGCCAACCAAGATCTGGCTGATCCCGTCGTGCAACTCGCGCGCGACGCGTCCGCGCTCTTCTTCTTGCGTGTCGAAAATCCGCTGGGTCAGATCCTTGAGCTTTGCGTCTGCGAGACGGCGTTCGCGGATGGTGATCGTCACCCCGGACATGAACACCAAAAGCACCGCCGCCATGGTGATCGCGCCGATATAGGCGAATGTCCGGTGCACGCGGGTCTGGACTTCGGCGCGGGCGGCGGCCACGGATCTCAGCACATCGTCGATGAACACGCCGGTGCCGATCGCCCATTGCCAGTCCTGCAAGCCGATCACATAGCTGATCATCTGTGCCTCCTCATTGGTGGAGGGTTTCGGCCAGAGAAAGTCGTGATAGCCGCCGCCCTGACGCGCCAGTCGGATCAGCTCATCGACGACAGGCGTACCCTCGCTGTCGGTGAGACCGGCCCAGTTGCGGGTGATCAGATCGGTCTGACGCGGGGCGACGAGATTGGTGCCGTCATACTCATAGACGAAAAAATAGCCCTCCGTGCCATAGGTCATCGCCGCGAGCGTTTGCGTCACCTTGAGCTTGGCCGCTTCGTCGTCGGGGGGCGCGGGGCTATAGTCGGCGGTGATCGAGTTGCGTGCCAGTTGCAGGTAATTCTGTAGCTCCTGACGCTTGGCGGTCAGGATTTGCTCCTCCAGCTCGGCGATCTCGCGGTCGGACATGCTGTTCGACTGGTGCGCCACCACAGCCGCGATGGCCGCGACCGAGAGGATCAGAGGCAGCGTGGCGAGCAGGAACAATTTGCGCGCGTAGGTCAACTCGGGTCGCAGTCGCATCATCGGGGCTGTGTCGGCTTTCGGGGCTTGAAGACTGAGGCGTGTCGGTATTTGACGCTACGAAGGATACCGGAGGCCGAGGCCGCGTCAATCGCAGGATATCTTGCGCAGAGCCTTACTGGTTCAGTAGTAAAGTTGCGATGTTGCCCGCTAACGGAACATAAAAAATGCGGGACTGCGTAGTGTTGGGTATTTCCTCGCGGGATCGTGAGCGGTAACGTTAACCCACGATCTGGTCCGGTTTTGGCCTGTCCTTTGACGTCTGCATGCTGATTTGCCCAAGTATTTCCAAGGGTTCTGTCTCTGCCGACGTCGTGTTCGTGTCGAAAAGCGCAAGATGCAGGAGGCGTCTTCAGCTTTTTAGATCGCGTGAGGGGGGAAGGGGCTGCGGGATCGGTATAAAAAAACCATAGACCATCTTGGGAGGAAATTATCTATGGATCGTCGTTCTTTTCTGAAAACGTCCGCTCTGGGCGGGGCTTCTGCCGCTGCTGCATCCACTTTGGCGGCGCCGATGTATGCACAGGGCAAACGGACCCTGACCATGGTCACCACCTGGCCGCGCGGTCTGGCGGGCGTTTGGGATTCCGTTGAGCGTTTTGCGGCCAATGTCGATGCGCTGACCGATGGCCAGCTGACCATCGACGCGAAAGCCGCGGGCGAGCTTGTCGGCGGGCTGGAAGTGTTTGACGCCGTGACCTCCGGTCAGGCTGATATTTATCACGGCTGCGAATACTACTTCACCGGACAACACCCGGCGCTGGCCTATTTCACCACCGTGCCCTTCGGCATGACCGCGCCTGAGATGATGGTGTGGTACTATTCCATGGGCGGCATGGAGCTTCACCACAAACTGGGCGAAATCTTTGGTCTCAAAGGCTTTATTGCCGGTCAGACCGGCGGTCAGGGCGGCGGTTGGTTCCGCAAGGAAATCGCGTCTCCCTCTGATTTCCAGGGCCTCAAATTCCGCATGCCGGGTCTCGGCGGCGAGACCGTGTCGAAACTCGGCGCCTCCGTGCAGGTGCTTCCGGGTGGCGAGATTTACCAAGCGCTGTCTTCCGGCGCGCTCGACGGCACCGAGTGGATCGGCCCGTGGTCGGATGAGAAACTCGGCCTGCAAGAGGTCTGTGACTTCTACTATCCGGCGGGCTTCCACGAACCGGGCGCGGCGCTCTGTGTGACCACCAACCTCGAGGTCTTCGAAAGCCTGAGCCCGATGCAGCAAAAAGCCATCGAGATTGCCGCGGGCGAGTGCCATCAGCACAACTACGCGCTTTTCGTGGCCAACAACGGCCCGGCTTTGCAGCGCCTGATCCAAGGCGGCACCCAGCTCAAGGAATTCTCCGACGATGTCTGGTCCGCCTTCGGCAATGCCGCCAAAGAGGTGCTCGACGGCTATATGGACGACGAGATTTTCGCGGAAATCCGGACCTCTTATGAGAGCGCAATGGCGCAGACCTCCGCCTGGATCGGTCGCTCCGACGGCAACTACACGCCGCAACGCGACCGCGTCCTGGCGGCTCAGTCCGAGTGATCTTTTTGCAAGATCGGTAAAACACGAAATGCGCGCGGATATCGCGCGCATTTTCGGCCTTAGCAAAGGGGTGTCCGGGGTTGTCGTCCGGGGCGCAGGGGCGTAAAGCAGCGCCACAACAAAATACACGAAAACAACACATTCTGGGAACGGGCCGCTGATCTCGCGGGCCGGGAAGGGGACAGACGAGATGGAAGAACAGACCGGCACGTCTTTCTTCGGGCTCATGGTGGACGCGGTGGTGAGCCTCGTCGTGAACCTCGGGCTCGGGTTCTGGCATATCATCTATGCGCTCACGCATCCGGGGCTTTGGCTCGATTGGTCGAATAAGGAAAGCCTGTTGCGCTTTGTCTATTACGGCGGCTCGAAGGAGCTTTTGTTCGTGTTCTTCGATCTGGTGATCGTGGTCACCGTGATCGGCTTTGTGCATCGGCCCTTCCTTTGGGCGCTGGTGCGCGGGCTTGAGAAAATCGCCAA
The DNA here is from genome assembly GCF_048270365.1 of Celeribacter sp. Classification (NCBI taxonomy): domain Bacteria; kingdom Pseudomonadati; phylum Pseudomonadota; class Alphaproteobacteria; order Rhodobacterales; family Roseobacteraceae; genus Celeribacter; species Celeribacter sp. The sequence continues at coordinate 297,639 of NZ_JBLWTA010000003.1, read as the reverse complement.
CACCATGGGGCGTGTCGCCGCCTGGGCCGGTCTCTTGATGGTGCTGCAACAGATCATGGTGGTGTTCTTGCAGTCGATCTTCCGTCAGGGCGAGATCACCATTTCGCCCTTTGGTGGCGGCTTTACCCAATCCGTCGGCTGGTTCTCCGAGAGCCTGAAATTCGAGAACGCCCTCGTCGTGGCGCTCTGCGTCTCCTACGCTTTCGTGCAGGGCAGCCACGTGCGCGTGGACCTCGTTTACGCGGGCGTCAAACACCGCACCAAACGCGCGATCGACATGTTCGGCGCGCTGTTTTTCATGCTGCCGGTGGCTTTGCTGACCTGGATGTACGCCTGGTTCTTCCTCTGGCGGCACCTGATCACGCCGAAGGTCTCGGCCTCCGATGCGCTCGACCGCATGCTGATGAAGGCCCGGATCGTGAAGTGGAACGTTGAAACCGTGTCCTTTTCGGCCAACGGGTTCAACGGCTATTTCCTCTTCAAAATCCTGCTGTTGTGCTTCCTCGTGCTGGTGATCCTCCAAGCGCTGGCCTTTTTCTACCGCTCCTTTTTGGAATTCGTCGAAGGCGAAGACAGCGCGGGCAAATATCTCGACAAAGACACGCTCGGCGAAGGTGAAGAAGCCTTTGAAGGCACGCATTAATTCGGGCGAAGGACCAGACACATGCTTTTCGGACTTGATGGCGTAGAAATCGGCCTCATCATCGTATTCCTGTGCCTCTTCGGCGGCATTCTCACCGGCTTTCCCGTGGCCTTCGCCATCGGTGGTGCGGGTCTCATGGCCTTTGGCATCATCGCCGCTTTGGACAGCGCGGGCATCCTCGTGCATGAGGCCATCGACACCGGCTCTCAGGCCTACCGCGACCTTGTGAATTCGGGCATCAACCCCGCCAATATATCGCATTTCAGGTATCCCGACTTGCCGGTCTACCCCGAAGCGCTCTTCCCCGGCGGCTGGGAACAGGCGGTGGATCGCAACCTTTCCTTCATCGTCAACCGGATGAACGAACGCGTCTTCGCGGGCGCCTCCATCGAGACGCTTCTGGCGGTTCTGATGTTCGTGATGATGGGGATCGTGTTGGAACGGTCTAAAATTGCGAACGACCTTTTGACCACCATGGCGCGTGTCTTTGGCCCGCTGCCGGGCGGTCTGGCCGTTTCCGTAGTGATCGTGGGCGCCTTCCTCGCGGCCTCCACCGGCATCGTTGGCGCGACCGTGGTGACCATGGGGCTTTTGTCCCTGCCGACCATGCTGCGCCACGGCTATTCGCCGCAGTTGGCCACCGGTGTGATCGCCGCCTCGGGCACTTTGGGCCAGATCATTCCGCCCTCTATCGTCATCGTGCTTTTGGGCACGCTGGCGGGCGACATCTATTCCGCCGCTCAGGAAGCCCGCGCGCAGGCCGCTGGTTGTACCGATGCGCTGACCTTCCTTGGCGAACCTGCCGTGGTCTCCGTCGGCACGTTGTTCCAGGCTGCGATGTTGCCGGGTGTGTTCCTCGCCGGTCTCTATGCGCTCTATGCCTTCGGCTACGCGATGTTCAACCCGTCGAAAGCCCCGCCCGTGCATCTGGAACACACCCACCACGAAACCATGACCCGTCGTGACGGTTTGTTGTGGATGCTGGCTGTGCCGGTGCTTTTGATCGGCGCTGCGGTCTTCTCCGGCCAGTTCGGTCTTGCCGGGTCTCAGGACATTGTCGTCTCCGAGTTCACCGAAGCGGGCGCGACCGCGAGCCTGCGCACCAATGTCTCCGATCAATGTCAGGCCGCGATGATCGAGCTGCATGGTCAACCCGCATGGGACACCGCCATAGCCGAGCAAACCGCGATCGAAGCCTCTGGCGGCGCGCAGGCCTCTGTTCAGCGCACGCCTGAACAGATCGAAGCGCTCACAATTGAAGCCATCGCCAATGCGCCTCTGCTGGGCTCCGGCCTTCTGACCGTGATGGTGCTTTTGGCGATCACGCTGGCCTTTGGTCGTGGCGTCGCGCCGCTGGCCAACCCGGCGCCGCTGTTGATCGGGGCAGGGGGCATTGCCGCTGTGTTGATCTTGGATGCGCTTCTGGTCGGGCCGATGACCTCATCTGGCACTGCCTTCGTGATCTATCTGATCCCCTTCCTCGCACTGGCCTACGGGATGAAATACGCGGCCCAGCATCTCGCCAAAAACGAGCTGTTCCGCGTCGTCTTCCCGCCCTTGGTGCTGATCGTCGCTGTGCTCGGTTCGATCCTGGGCGGCGTGACCAACCCGACGCCGGCCGCCGGTCTCGGCGCGGGCGGAGCGCTGCTCTTGGCGGCCTACCGCAAGCTCGCCGATCATCACAAAACCAGCAAGATCATCCTCGGCGCCGCTTTTGCCGTCATCGTGATGATCCTGATCGGATCGAATTTCGACCTGCGTCTGGGTCGGGGCGATGTGCCGTTCGAGGATTGGGTCGCCTATATCGTGGCCCTCGGCGCCTATTACTTTGCCATGTTCGGCATTCTCTATGCCTGCTGGGTGCTGTTCTCCGACGGCACATTGGGCATCGTGGTGCGCGAAACGGCCAAGGTCACCTCTATGGTCTTCACCATCCTCATCGGCTCTCAGCTTTTGAACCTCGTGGTGATTTCCTTCGGCGGCGAGCACTATATTCAAAGCTTCCTGCGCAGCTTCGACAATGAATTCACCGTCTTCCTTCTGGTGATGTTGGTGCTGTTCATTCTGGGCTTTGTGCTCGATTTCCTTGAGATCATCTACATCGTCGTGCCCATCGTCGGTCCGGTGATCTACGGTGGCACGATGGACCCGAAATGGGTGACGATCATGATCGCCGTGAACCTCCAGACGTCCTTCCTGACGCCGCCCTTCGGCTTTGCGCTCTTCTACCTGCGCGGTGTTGCGCCGCCGTCGGTCACCACCGGGCACATCTACAAGGGCATCATTCCCTTCGTGCTCATTCAGGTGATCGGGCTCGGTATCCTCTGGACCTTCCCGGATATCGTCACCATCGTGCCGAACCTTCTGGCGAAATAAAGCCTCTCAAAACCCCGCCCCATCGGCGGGGTTTTTCTTTGGCAAAAAAAGAATCTCTTGCGTCAAATGAAATGTCTTATAAAAAGACTAAGGTATTTAGCCATCGCCCCACTGTCGTCTCTTTGAGGAGCCCCCATGTCTTTCCAATCCGCCCGCGCCATCGACCAGATCACTGAAGACGCCGTTGAGGGCGCGCAGCCGGTGGGGAAGCTGTCGCAGTTGAATGAACAGGGCCGGGTGGTCGTCACCCTGTTTCGCAGCTCTGAGGCCATGCGGGGCAAGGGCGATCTGGGCAAGATTTTTTCGCAGATGATGCTGGTGTTCGAGCGCCACGCCCGCCGTCCGCTGGTGAGCCACGGCATGTCCTGCGATTGCTTGGGCGCCGATGAAGCGGTCTTGGCGCAATTCGTCCGCCTCGCCGCGCGCGGCAAACGCGAGGACGCGACGCTCATGTCGATGCTGATGCTGCGCGCCGATATTGCCCCCTTGGCCGTTTCCATGGCCGAACAACTGGGGCTGTTGATCGACGCCACACTCCGGACCGACCCGCGCGCGATGATGGGGACGGTGAAGGTGCATTAAGCCGATCCGGTGATCTCAAAAACAAACGCGGCCAGATCGGCCGCGTTTCTGTTTTAAAACTCCGTCGTCCCCCGTCCCGAGCCCGGCATATTGGGCCCCTGCATGTCCGGCAGATCGATCTTCGCCACCTGCTGAGCGATTGGCTCGCTCTCCAGCGGATGGGTGCCTTGGGCAAATTCTTCGGGGTCTTTCAGGTCGATCCATTGCCCACCCTGATAGACTTCAAGCGCCGAGAACCGCGCCTTGTAGCCCATTTTCGGCGATCCCGGCACCCAATAGCCGAGGTAGACATAGGGCAGACCCGCCTCGCGCGCGATCTCGATGTGGTCGAGGATCACATAGGTGCCAAGGCTGTCCTTGATCAGATCGGGTTTGTAGAAGGAATAGACCATCGACAGCCCATCATCCAACAAATCCGTCAGACAAGTCGCGGCCAGCTCACGCGGGCGGCCAGACTCGCCGGGGATGTAATATTCGATGACGCGGGTGCGGATCGGGGTTTCCTCGATCATCGCGGCGAATTCGAACACATCCATATCGGCCATGCCGCCATCGGCGTGTCGCGTTTCGAGATATTCGCGGAACAGATCATACTGCGCCTCGGTGGCCCAAGGCGAGGTGGCGCCGCGTTTCAGGTATTTGTTCTTGTTGATCGTCCGGCGTTGCGATTTCGAGGGTTTGAAATCCGCAACCCGAATGCGCGCAGAGAGGCACGCGCTGCAATCGGCACAGGTCGGGCGGTAGAGCACATTTTGCGACCGGCGAAACCCCTGTTTCGACAGGCTGTCATTCAACTGATTGGCATTCTCGCCCTGCAAGGAGGTGAACAGCTTTCGCTCCATCCGACCCTCGAGATAGGGGCAGGGCTGAGGGGCCGTCACGTAGAACTGCGGCGCTAAGGGGAGGGAGTGACGCATGGGATGGACTTACGATGAATTCACGAATGACGGGTTAACAGCTTGATCAAAAAGGTAGCAACTCAACCGCCGTTCGCCAAGGGGGACATGTGGAAAAGCCACATGGATGTGACAAAGGGGACCAAACGACCCCCATTTGCCTCAATTTTGAAACTCTTTGGGCGCTATCAGATGCGCTTTAGTAGCTCGACGGGCGGTTGATCGCCGCGGAACCAAGCACCAGATCCGACAGGCCCTGGCCGCGCGCCGTGGTGGCCATCAGGACGACGGCGACGACTTGCAAAATGCCGGTCGAACACCAGACGGTGAAGAGCAGGGTGTGCAAAACCGCCATGCCGAGATCGAAGCGTGCGCCATTGCGATCGCGGAACTCGATGCCCATGAGCCGCATCCCCCAAGTCGCCGATCCGTTGGCGATGGTGATCACGCGGTAGGCGAAATTCACCACGGCGACGAGGAAGGGGAAAAAGAAGATGCCGGTGAAGGCGGTGAACGGCACGATCAGCGCGGCGATGATCACGATCAGGATGAAATCGACCACAAAGGCCAAGGCGCGTTTGGTCGCCACCATGTCGTAAAAGGCGGGCTGGTGGTCGGGGTCGGGCAGGCCCCAATGGGCCTCGTCGCGGCTGTCGGTATATCTGTCGCTATATCTGTCTTCTGGCATCATCATACTCATTGTCCTGTCTCCTATGTGGGCCAGCCCCGCCTGCGTTGCAAGGGGGCTGGCCGGAGGATTGCCTGAGGATTACGCGTCCTCTTTTTTGTCCGAGGTGTCGTCTTCGACGCTGTCCTCGGCGGCACGTTTGGCGCGGTCGTCCATGAATTGGTCGAACTCGGCCTTGTCCTTCGCGGCGCGCAGACGCTCAAGGAAGCTTTCAAACTGATCCTGTTCCTCTTCAAGGCGGCGCAGGGTTTCTTCTTTGTAGGCGTCAAAGGCACTGTTGCCGGAGGACCGCGTCGCGGCATGCGCCGTGCGGAAGCGGTTGCGGGACATGTGGCGGCCACGCGGGCCGAATTCAGAACGGTGTTTGCAAGCGAACATTCTTTTGCTCCAGATCATATAAGCGAGAAGGGCGAAGCCGACGGGCCAGACAAAGACAAAGCCAAGGACCATAGCCGCGACCCAGGCGCCTTTGCCCTTGTCGTCGAGCCAGGCCTCGGCACGGCGAAACCAGCTTTGGCCAGTCCCGTCGGGGGCGTAAGTGGAGGCGACATGGGTCATTTGGGGTTCCCTTTCGAAGAAGTGAGGTTTGTGTTTCGGTTGATGTGAATGCTTTTCACATCACCAAGATGGGAGGGGTGCCCGCGTCACGCAAGGGTTAATGTGAATGTTTTTTACATTATTTTAAAATGCTATTTTTTATCAGTGACTTGAGGCGGTTTTTCTTATGGGGAACGGGAGCTCGAATTTCCCCCGGTTGCGAATCTGCAACGAAAAAAACGCTCTGAAAGTTTTCCCGGCCGGCGGTCTTGATCCCCACGACGTTTCCTCTATTCCTGACCGAACGTTAAAAACTACATATCGTTATCAGGAGTATGAGTATGTCCCGTGCAATCGCACTCGGCTTGGCCGTGACCTTTGTTGCAACCTCAGCCACCGCAGGGTCCTATGAACCCGCCCTCGCAACCCCCGCAGTCATCGCACCGGCGAAAGCTGCCGTCGACACATCCTGGGCCGGGTTTTACGGCGGTGTCTCCGCCAACATGATGAGCGGCGAATTTGACACCGATGCCCCCGTAACGGGTGGTCTGCCGGAAATGGATGACAGCACTGCCGCTGGCCTCTTCGTGGGTTACAACTGGCAGATCAACAACATCGTCTTCGGTGGCGAACTTGACTACATGGCGCTCGATTCTGGCTTTGATGCTTTTGCACCCGGGGTCAAGCAGGAGGCTGTTCTCGAGCTGCGCGGTCGTCTCGGCTACAGCTTCGGAAATATCCTGGCCTATGGTTTTGTCGGCTACGCGCAGTCCGAGATTTCCGGCCCCTCGCAGACCGGCTCGGTGTCTCTCGATGAAGACGGCATGGCCTACGGTCTTGGCGCCGATATGCTGATCCGTGACAATTTCCTCGTCGGTCTCGAATGGTCCCGTCGCGAGCTGACCTATGACGTGATCGGCTCGTCTTACGAAGCAGGTCCGGATGTGGATTCCATCTCCCTGCGTTTGGGTTACAAGTTCTGAGTTTTTTCTGGACCTAAGACAGGTGAACGGCCGCTCGAAAGAGGGGCCGTTTTCTTTTTCGGTCCACGCCTGTGACCTCTCAGACGAGCCGCTGGAGTGTCGGCGCGGCGCATGTCATATTGTGACAACATCTGTGAGGAGGGTGTCCTATGTCCTATGAAACTTCCACCCAAACCGGCACCTGCCGCTGCGGCGCTGTCGAGATTGAGGTATCAAAAGCTCCCGTGATGACCGCCGCCTGCCATTGCACGGGCTGTCAGAAAATGAGCGCCAGCGCCTTTTCCCTGACTGCGATGGTGCCCGCCGAAGGGGTGCGCGTTGCAAAGGGAGAAGTGGTCAAAGGCGGTGCCAAAGGGCCCGATCTCGACCACTATTGCTGTCCGAAGTGCATGACATGGATGTTCACTCGCATCACCGGTTTTGATGCGCTCGTTAATATTCGCCCGACGATGTTCGATCTGACGGACGCGGAGGTGTCGGGCTGGGCCACGCCCTTTATCGAGACCATGGTGGCGAACAAGCTGCCTTGGGCCGACACGCCCGCGTCGCATAAATTCGACGCCATGCCGGAGATGGACAGCTTTCCCGCTTTGCTTGCCGCCTTTGCTCAGCGGACCCTCTGACAGGGACAGGGGCGAGACGTTTCGGGATCAGCCCTCCGCCGCCAATCCCACCAGCTCAAGGCATAGCTTGGTCGCCAGCGCCATATCCTGCACCGAAATCCATTCCAGCGGCCCGTGGATGTTCTGCATCCCCGTGAAAAGGTTCGGCGTCGGCACGCCCATTTCGGTCAGACGCGAGCCATCCGTACCACCCCGGATCGGCACCGACAGAGGCTTGATCCCCAGCTTGCGACAGGCATCGCGGGCCAGATCGACCGGCGTCATGTCCTCCTCCAGCCAATAGCGCATGTTGCGATATTGCGGCGTGATGGTGCAGGTGATCTCCGCGCGCGGCTCGGTCAAAGCCACCGCCTCGCAAACTTTTCGGACGATCTCGCCTTTCTCGGCCAATCCTTCACGTTCGAAATCGCGCAGGATCAGTTTGATCTTCATCTCCGACGAGCCGCCCACCATATCGGTGGCGTGGATAAAGCCCTCTGTGCCGTCCGTGGTCTCAGGCACCATCACGCTCTGCGGCAGGGTCTGGATGATTTTGGACGCGAGGTGAATGGCATTCACCAGCTTGTCCTTGGCGTGTCCCGGGTGGATCGAAACACCTTTGACAATGATCTCTGCACCATCGGCGGAGAAGGTCTCATAGACGATCTCACCCACCTCGCCACCGTCGAAGGTATAGGCGAAATCGGCGGCCAGGTCTTTCGGCAGGGACGCATTCACGCCACGCCCGATCTCCTCGTCGGGGGTAAAGGCGACGCGCAGCGGCGGGTGTTTGATCTCGGGGTTGGTCAAAAGATGTTTGGCCGCCGTCATGATGATCGCCACGCCCGCCTTGTCGTCGCCGCCCAAAAGCGTGGTGCCGGAGGCGGTGATGATGTCATGGCCTTGTTTCTCCGCAAGGTAAGGAAAGTCGGCAGGTGACAGGACCAATTCCGCATTGTCGGGATAGGTGATGTCGCCGCCGTTATAGCCCTTGATCACGCGGGGTTTCACGCCCGTCGCGTTGAACTGCGGCGCTGTGTCGACATGGGCCAGAAGACCGACGGTCGGACCGGAGGCCGTGCCGGGAATGGTGGCCAGAACCGTGCCGTAGTCGGTGATCACGACATCCTCGGCGCCGATCTCTTTCAACTCCGCCTCCAACAGCCGCAGCATGTCATATTGCCGTTCTGTGCTCGGAGAGGTGGGGGAATTCGCATCGCTTTGACTGTCGATCGCGGCATAGCGCATCAGACGGGATTCAAGTTCCTGATCGAAGCGGGTTTTGCTGTCCTGTGGCATCAACTGTCCTTTGTCTTTGCGACCAGAGGGCGCCTCTCGCAGCAAAGAGTCAAGACACGCCCCAAGGACCAGCCCCTGTGCAGGTCCTTTGCGCTTGGGACAGCGGTCGAATGCGCTTGCACTTCGGGTGAAAAATCCGCTCTTTTAAGACAGTTGGAGGAGCCATTATGACGTTTGAATCCCGGATCACTCGAAGCCCGCGCCCCTATGAACCGGAGCGCGGCACCGAAGCCCGCGCGGGTTTGCCGGAACTGACCGGTGCCGTGGCAGAGGTGATCGAAGGCGCGGCCGGATCGGCGCCCTATCTGCATGGTTTGATCCTGAAAGAGACGGACTGGCTGCCCGGCGCGTTGGACGACCCGGAGGCGGCGCTCAAGGCGGAAATTTCTCGCATCGAGGCGTTGCCCTTCGATCAGATCGATGCAGGGCTGCGGCAGGCCAAACGCCGCATCGCACTTTTGTCGGCGCTTTGTGATCTCGGCGGCGTCTGGGGCCTGTTCGAGGTCACCGGTGCACTGTCTCTTCTGGCCGACCGTGCCACCCATGTGGCGATCCGGGCGCATGTGGCGCGCGAGATCACCCGCGGCAAAATCCCCGGCCAAACCGAAGACGACATCGAGAGCTGCGGTGGCATGTTCGCGCTTGCCATGGGCAAACATGGGGCAGGGGAATTGAATTATTCCTCTGACATTGACCTCATCTGTCTCTTTGACGAAAGCCGTTTCGACGGCGTGGATCAGATGGAGGCCCGCGCGGGGTTCATTCGCGCCACGCGCAAGGCGATGGCCTCTTTGTCGGACCTGACCGGCGAGGGCTATGTCTTTCGCACCGACCTGCGCCTGCGCCCCGACCCGTCGGTGACGCCGGTCTGTTTCGCCATGGAAGCCGCTGAGCGCTACTATGAGAGCGTCGGGCGTACATGGGAACGCGCGGCCTATATCAAGGCCCGCACCTGCGCCGGGGACATGGAGGCGGGTGCGCGGTTTCTCAAGGACATGACGCCCTTTGTCTGGCGCAAGCACCTCGATTTCAACGCCATTCGCGAGACCCACGACATGCGGCTGAAAATCCGCGCACACAAAGGACTTAGTGGCGCGCTTTGCCTCGAAGGTCACAACATGAAACTGGGGTATGGCGGCATTCGTGAGATCGAATTTTTCGCCCAGACCCGGCAGTTGATCGCAGGCGGGCGCGATCCCGATTTGCGGCTGCGTGAAACCGTGCCCGCGCTCAAAGTGCTGGCGGAAAAGGGCTGGGTGGAGGCCGAGGTTGCCGCGACTTTGGGCACCGATTACATCGCGCATCGTGAGGTCGAACACCGGCTCCAGATGCTGCGCGATCAACAAACCCACAGCCTGCCGACGGCGCCCGAAGAATTCGACCGCCTGGCCGCGCTCATGGGCACCACTGTGCCCGAGATGCGCGCCGAGATTGCCGAGCGCTGTGAACGCGTCAACGCGCTGACCGAGGATTTCTTTGCCCCAGGCGAGGCAGCCCCCGCGCCGGAGCTTTCGCCTGAAGAGGCCGAGATCACCGCGCGCTGGTCGACCTATCCCTGTCTGCGAACCACGCGGGCGCAGGATATTTTCACCCGCCTCAAACCCGAACTTTTGCGCCGCATCCAAAACCTCGACAAACCCTCCGAGGCGTTGTCGCATCTCGACGGCTTTCTAAAAGGTCTGCCGGCAGGCGTGCAGCTTTTCGCACTCTTTGAGGCCAATCCGCAGCTCATCGACCTGATCCTCGACATCGTCTCCACAGCCCCCCATCTGGCGCGCTACCTGTCGCGCAACGCGAGTGTTCTGGACGCGGTGATCGGCGGCGGGTTCTTTGCGCCTTGGCCGGGACGTGAGGCGCTGACCGAGGAGTTGGCGGATCATCTGGAGGCCGCAGGCGATTATGAGCGCCAGCTCGACGCCTGTCGTCGTTGGGCCAAGGAATGGCATTTCCGCGTTGGCGTCCATCAGCTGCGCGATCTGATCACCGCCGATCAGGCGGGCGCGCAATATTGCGATGTTGCGGCGGCCTGTGTGGCGGCGCTTTACCCGCCGGTGGTGGCGGAATTCGCCCGCAAACATGGCACCCCACCGGGGCGGGGCGCTATGGTTCTGGGCATGGGGTCTCTGGGCGCGGGGCGGCTCACGGCGGCCTCCGATCTCGATATGATCGTGATCTATGATGCGGGCGGTGTGGAGGCCTCGGAGGGGCGTAAGTCCTTGCCGTCGCGGACTTATTACGCGCGGCTCACACAGGCGCTGATCACCGCGATCACCGCCCAGACCGCCGAAGGACGGCTCTATGAGGTCGATATGCGGCTCCGCCCTTCGGGCAAACAGGGGCCTGTGGCGACCTCATTCGAGAGCTTCATGAGCTATCAGATGGGCGAGGCTTGGGTCTGGGAACATCTGGCGCTCACGCGGGGGCATCCGATTGCGGGCGATCCGGATCTGTGCCGCGCGGTGGATGATTTCCGCAGCGATTTGATCGCGGGGCCCAAAGACGAAACCCGCATCCGCCAAGAAACCCGCGACATGCGCGCGCGTCTGGCGACGGCGAAACCCGGCAGCGATTGGGACCCTAAAAACGGCCCCGGTCGGATGATGGACATCGAACTTCTGGCCGAAACCGCCGCGCTTTTGGCGGGCAGCGCGGAGCAGGACATCTATGCGCAACTCGGTGCGGCGCGCGCGACGGAGTGGCTGTCAGGCGATGAATATGCGCTTTTGGTGGAAACCTATCGGCTGATGTGGCGGGTGCAATCGGCGGGCCGGCTGTTGACCGGCGGAAAGCTCGACCCGGAGGCCATTGGTGCGGGCGGGCGCGAATTCCTGCGTCGCTCGAATGGGGCGGTGTCGATGGAGGCCTTGTCCGAAGAGCTGCGCAGTCGGTCGGAGGCCGCCGCCCGCGCGATTGCGGAGATTTTGGAGCGTCCGGTTTCGGGGGGTTGAGCGAGATGGCAGAGACAAATCCCTTTCCCCATGATTTTCCCTCAGTGGATGCCGCCATTGATCCGGGTGGCATGATCCTTGCCGCCTATCGCAAGGCTGACATGGGGATCGATGAGGCGCGGGCGATCTATCTCGACTGGGCGTTCCGGCTTGGGCCGCGCGTCTCGACGGGCACTGCGATCCGGCGGCTCTTGGCGCTCTATGCCTCGCAGGCCGTGCCGGAGCATCCGATGACCCATGTGCTGCGCGAAGGGTTGAAGCGCACGCAGCAGGCCGTGCCACGCGCCTGGGAAGGGTAAAAGACGGCGCGGATAAGCCGGGCTTTGATGAAATCACTCGCATCGCGTCGAATTTTGGGCTGAAAACCGTTTACATTCCCATTCAACTGGGTGGCGCCAGCGAGGCCGATCACGCCGCCTTTGCCCGCGCCATCGAGGAGATGCCGAAACCCATTCTGGCCTATTGCCGGTCGGGCACGCGCTCCGCGACGCTCTGGTCGCATTGGGAACAGGAGATGTCAGAGCATCAGGGTCAGGAGCGCCGGGTCTCTGCGATGAAGGCCGGAGGCTTGACCCCCGGCAATACCTCAATTGAGGGCAAGCGCGCTCTGAATCCGTCGCGCGGGAGTGCGCATCAGAGGCCGCATGAGGGCGAGGTTACCCAAATGCGCCGCCGGGCGTGACGGGGGGCTAAGCTGACTTAGCGGGGCAGGGCCGCCGCCTCGCGGGCCAGCTCCTCGATGGCTTTCCAATCGCCTTTTTCCACCAGATCGGCAGGCGCAACCCAGCTTCCGCCCACGCAAAGTGTGTTGGACAGCGACAGGTAATCATCGGCGTTTTTCAACGACACACCGCCCGTCGGGCAGAATTTCATCTGCGGCAGGGGCGCGCCGATGGCCTTGAGCGCGGGGGCACCGCCATTGGCCTCCGCCGGGAAGAATTTCGCGACCGTATAGCCACGCTCCAGCAGGCGCATGACGTCAGAGGCGGTCGAGGTTCCGGCCAAAAGCGGCAGATCGGCGGCTTCGCAGGCGTCCAAAAGCCGGTCCGTCGCGCCGGGGGAGACGCCAAAGGTCGCGCCCGCCGCGATGGCGTTTTTAACATCCTCGGGCGTCAAAAGCGTACCCGCGCCGACCACGCCGCCCTCGACCTTTGACATCTCGCGGATCACCTCCAAGGCGACCGGCGTGCGCAGCGTGACCTCGAGTGCAGGCAAGCCGCCCGCGACCAATGCCTCGGCCAAGGGACGGGCATGGGCCACGTCTTTCACGACGAGCACAGGGATGACGGGGGCGAGGCCACAGACCTCTGCGGATTTCAGGCTGGCGTCCTGCGGGGTCATGGGGGCTCCTGTCGGCTGTTTGCTGTGTTTACGTGTTAGCGCTAAATTCGTGCGGGGAAAAGCCCCGACATATCAGGTCTTGATGGGCAGCCTCTCAGCCTGAGCGATTTTGTCAAGCCACCCCCGCAGGGCTTGTCGCATGTTTGCGCCCGCTTACATCAGCGCGACACTCTATGCAGCATCACGCACAGAACAAACACCCCCTCCACAACGCTCAGGAGCGCAGATATGACTGCACCGAAGACGACACACCAAACAACGCCGGCTGAAACGCTCTTCCGTCCCTTCACTTATAAAGGTCTCACTCTCAAAAACCGCATCGTCATGGCGCCGATGACCCGGAGCATGACCGACGCGGGCATTCCGGGGCCGGAAAATGCCGCCTATTACGCCCGCCGCGCATCTCATGAGGTCGGGTTGATCCTGTCTGAGGGGACGGTGATCGACCGCCCGGCCTCGCGCAACGATCCGGGCATTCCGTTCTTTCACGGCCCCGAGGCCTTGTCGGGCTGGAACCGGGTGATCGAGGCGGTCCATGCCGAGGGTGGCAAGATGGGGCCGCAGATTTGGCACACTGGTTCGACCCGCGCGGGCAAATGGGAGCCAGAGGCACCGGTGGAGAGCCCCTCTGCTTTGGTTGGTCCCGGTGATCCGCGCGGTGTCGCGATGTCCGAGGCCGACATCGAGGTCGCGATTGCCGCCTATGCCGAGGCGGCTAAAGCGGCGAAAGAACTGGGCTTTGATGTGGCTGAGCTGCACGGCGCGCATGGCTATCTGATCGATCAGTTCTTTTGGGCGGGCACCAACCTGCGCGAGGATCACTGGGGTGGGGCCACCATTGAAGAGCGGTCTCGCTTTGCCGTCGCCGTTGTGAAAGCGGTGCGCGCCGCCGTGGGGCCGGATTTCCCGATTATCCTGCGCCTCAGCCAATGGAAACAACAGGATTACGGCGTGAAACTGGCCGCCGATCCGGCGGAGATGGAGCGTTGGCTTGTGCCTCTGGTCGAGGCCGGTGTCGACATCCTGCACTGTTCGCAACGCCGGTTCTGGGAGCCGGAATTCCCCGAGATCGACGGCGAAGAGGGGCTGAACTTTGCCGGTTGGGCCAAGAAAATCACCGGCGTGCCGACGATTTCCGTGGGGTCCGTGGGGCTGTCCGGGGAATTCCTCGCGGCCTTCGGTGGCGAAAGCTCAAAGGTGACGCCGCTCGACAATCTGGTGAAACGGATGGAGGCGGAGGAGTTCGATCTGATCGCCGTGGGCCGCGCGCTTTTGTCGGATTACGCCTGGGCCGAAAAGGTCAAACGCGGCGCGATGGATGAGCTGAGCGGGTTTAACCCGGCGGCTTTGGCGCAGTTGCTATAAACCCACGTTGTCCTAAGCCTCCCCGGTGCTGATGTCATCGGGGAGGCTTTTCTTTGCCGCAAATTCCTGCGACACACAACCTCTCAGGATAAGGAGATTTATGCGCAGAAAATCAGCACCGCCTTTCATGGCATGACGCGTGACCCACTTCACGAAACACAGTGGGTTGCATGGTTTTCTATGCGCATATGCGCTTTTTCTGAGAGTTTCTCATGACACAGTTTATCACACAGACCGACATCACCCTCCGCCCATTTGAGGCCGGAGACACCATGGCTTTGTCCGACATCTGGCGCAGAGCGTCTGAACAGGCTCATCCGTTTTTCACGTCCTCCCAGCTCGATGAACAACAGGTTCAGGTGGAGCACATCTACCTGCCCAAGGCCGAAACCTGGGTTGCGCTGCGTCGGGCGACGCCGCTTGGCTTTATTGGTCTGTTGCCCGACCCGGAGAGGACAGCGAAGGGCGCCATCATCGGCGGGCTGTTCGTCGCACCCGAGGCGCAGGGGCAGGGCATCGGGCGGTTGCTTGTCGACCATGCGCGCGGGCTGAAACATCACCTGAGCCTTGAGGTCTACGAGACCAATATGGCGGCGCGTGAGTTCTATGCCCGGCTCGGTTTTCACCAAGTCGGGCGGCGGGAGAGGGATGACAATGGTCTGCCTTTCCCGCTTTTGAAACTCGTACTGTAACGCGGGGTCGGGCGTGCGCTCAGAACAGGGAGCACGCCCCTTCGGTCGCGGGACCTGCATTGCGGCGGAAGGTTTCGAACAGCTCGCGGCCCATGCCGACGGTGTTGGCCGTCAGATCGACACTCACCGCCTCGCGCGTATCAAAGCCGTCTTCGAGCACTTCGAGTGTGCCAGTGGTGGCATCGACGCGGACCAGATCGCCGTCTTTGAGTTTTGCAATCGGACCGCCGGTGACGGCCTCCGGCGAGACGTGGATACAGGCGGGCACCTTGCCCGAAGCGCCGGACATGCGCCCGTCGGTCACCAGCGCCACTTTGAGCCCCCGGTCCTGCAACACCGCGAGCGTCGGCGTCAGCGAATGCAGCTCCGGCATGCCATTGGCGCGGGGGCCTTGAAAGCGGACGACGACCACGGTGTCCTCGGTGAACTCGCCCTTTTGAAAGGCGGTTTTGACGTCATGTTGATCGTGAAAAATCCGGGCTTTCGCCTCCACCACATGGTGTTCGGGTTTGACGGCGGAGACCTTCATCACGCCGCGGCCCAGATTGCCCTTGAGTTCCTTGAGGCCGCCCGATTTCTGGAACGGATCGGAAGCAGGGCGGACGATTTTGTCGTTCACCGTCTCATGTTCGGGCTGTTCAAACGTGAGCACACCCTCGCGCAATTTCGGCTCTTTGGTGTAAAGCGACAGGCCCTGACCCGCGACGGTTTTGACGTCTTCGTGCAACAGGCCTGCCGAGAGCAATTCACCCACCAGATAGCCAAGGCCGCCGGCGGCGTGGAAATGGTTCACATCGGCCAGACCGTTGGGGTAGACCTTGGCGAGCAGAGGCACGGCATCGGAAATCTCGGAGAAATCTTCGAGATCCAGAATAATCCCGGCGGCGCGGGCCATGGCAGGGAGGTGCAGCACGAGGTTCGTGGATCCCCCTGTCGCCATCAGCCCGACGATGCCGTTCACAAAGGCTTTCTCATCCAAAATGGCGCCCACGGGTGTGTATTCATTGCCGAATGCGGTGATCTGAAGCGCGCGTTTGGTGGCTTCACGCGTCAAGGCATCGCGCAGCTCTGTGCCCGGATTGACGAAAGACGCGCCGGGCAGGTGCAGCCCCATGATCTCCATCAGCATCTGGTTCGAATTCGCCGTGCCGTAGAAGGTACAGGTGCCTTGGCCGTGATAGGCCTTCATCTCGCTGTCCATCAATTCGCGCCGGGTGATCTCGCCGGTGGCGAATTTCTGGCGGACCTTGGCTTTCTCGTCATTGGTGATGCCCGAGGTCATCGGACCCGCCGGAATAAAGACGGTCGGCACATGGCCATAAGCGGCGGCGGCCATGATCAGCCCCGGCACGATCTTGTCGCAGACGCCCATGTAGAGGGCGGCGTCGAAACAGTTGTGCGACATGCCGATGGAGGCCGACAGCGCGATGGTGTCCCGCGAAAAGAGCGACAATTCCATACCCGTCTGGCCCTGAGTGACGCCGTCACACATGGCGGGAACCCCGCCTGCGACCTGCGCCGTGGCGCCCGACGCGCGGGCAACGTCGCGGACGATCTCAGGGTAGTGCTCATAGGGCTTATGCGCCGAGAGCATGTCGTTATAGGCGGTGATGATGCCGATATTGGGCGCGCGCCCGTCGGCCAGCATCGCTTTGTCATCGCCCATGGCGGCATAGGCGTGGGCCTGATTGCCGCAGGACAGATGCGCGCGCACCGGGCCCTGATCGGCGGCCTCATGGATGCGGGCGAGGTAGGCCTCGCGGGTGGGTTTCGACCGTTCGATGATACGTTGGGTGACGTCTGCGATCTGGGGGGCGATCTGGCTGTTCACGGGTCTGGCCTTTTGCTGGTTTGGCGGTCTGATCTGGGAAAATCTTTTGGAAAAATGACGTTTAAAGTCTGGCATCCTCTCCGCATTTTGTGCGGTGCGCCTGTGAGTATCTGTGTGAGTTAGCGCTAACCTATCCGGTCTCCCCGAAAATGTCCACCTTCGACACTCCAATCCGCGCGAAAGTTCCACTGCTCGGGGCTGATGTCATGCTGCACATGCATGGGGGTTGCTGCAAGCGCATAACGGGTCTTCCGCTTTGGCACTCGTCTGCGTCAGATGTTTTGACCTATATTCAGGTCATCGGGAGGATCAACGCAAACCGGCTTTGTCACGACAGGCCAAAAACAGAATGCGGCACTTAAAGCTGCTCAAAAGCCGACATGACAGGCAGACAACGCAAAGGTGATCCTATGACCAACACGACGATTTACACGACCGAAGGCTTTATCGACATGGCCGCTATTGAAAAAGAAGCTCGCCAAATGCGTGCAGAAGCCATGCGCTCTGTGGTGCGCAACGCTGGCCAATGGCTGCGCGCACGCTTTCACGGCCACCGTGCCGGTGAACTGGCCTGATCAGGCCTGTGATTGAGGTCCGCACCGCCGCGTGCCCTTACGCCACGGCAAGACATTGCGAATGCATGTGAAATCCCGGAAATGTTCCGGGATTTTCGCATTTTGGCCTCATTTGCATGGGATATTAACCATGAATTGAGGGGAAAATCCCCGGAGGCCGTCATGAAAAACATCGCTACAAAAAAGACACTTAAAATCGCAGCAGCCCTTCTGATCGCAGCCGCCACCAGTGCGTGCACGACAGAGACCATTTCCCGCGCCACGCCCTTGGGCGCCACGTTCGGCGGGGCCGCTCCTGTAGATGCGGTGATGATCGCGCCGGACTTTCGTGTGACCAAGGTGAACGTGGTGGTCCCCGGTTCGCTCACCGTCTCGGAAGACAATGGCATTAAGCCGCGTGCGGACATCGTTTGGCGCGAAGATCCCTTTGGCAACCGCTACGAACAGGTCAAAGCGGTGATGGAGGCCGGGCTGACGTCGGGCACCCGCGCACTCAAAGGTCACACGCCGGTCGTGCTCGACGTGCAAATGGTGCGTTTCCACGCGCAAACCGAACGCGTGCGCTATTCCAGCCTGCCGTCGAAACATGAGATCGAATTCCTGCTCACTGTGCGCGACGCCAACACCGGCGCTGTCCTCGTGCCGTCCCATATGGTCAACGCCACTTTCGATGCGCTTGGCGGCAATGCGGCCGTTGCGGCGGATCGCGCGGGCATCACCCAGAAACAGCGGATCGGCGAGCATCTCGCGGGCGTGATCGTTTCCGAACTGTCGAAACCGGTTGCTTTGTAATCCGCATCGCGATCCCTCTTTCTAAGAGGCCAGAACAACGCTAAGAGGGCTCTCATGACAGAGCCCTCTTTTTCTTTTCCGACCATTCGCCTCAAACCCAAAGCCAACGCCCGGGCCATTCGCCACGGCGCGCCTTGGGTCTATGACAACGAGCTGGTCACCGATCGCCGCACAAAATCCCTCGCGCCGGGCACCATCGCCCGGCTCGAAGACAATGAACGCAATTTCCTCGCCCTTGTGGCGGTCAATCCGAACTCGCGCATCTTTGCCCGTGTTTTGGACCGTGCCGAGGAGGCCGAGATCGACACCGAGTGGTTTGCGGCCCGGATCGCCACCGCCTTGGCGCATCGCGATACGCTGTTCGATCAGCCGTTCTACCGTCTGATTCATGCCGAGGCCGATGGCCTGCCGGGCGTGGTGATCGACCGTTTTGGCGACACCTGCGTGGTGCAACCCAACGCCGCCTGGGCCGATGTTCTGATCGAACCTTTGGCTGAGGCGCTGCGTCAGGTCACCGGCATCACCACCGTGGTGATGAACGGCACGGGGCGGGCGCGCGGCCTTGAAGGGCTTGACGAGAAAACCGAAATTCTTTGCGGCGCGGTCGAAGACCTAATCCCCGTGCCGATGAATGGCGCAACCTATATGGCGGACCTGATGGGTGGCCAGAAAACCGGGTTGTTCTATGATCAGCGTCCGAACCATGCTTTCACCCAGCGACTGGTGGCGGGCAAAAAGGTTTTGGACGTGTTTTCTCATGTGGGCGGTTTCGCTTTGGCGTCGCTTGCGGGCGGCGCGGCCTCGGCCTTGTCGGTCGACAGCTCTGCCGCCGCTTTGGAGCTGGCCGAAAAAGGCGCATTGGCCATGAGCAAATCCGACGTCTTCGCAACCCGTAAAGGCGACGCCTTCGATGTGCTGGCCGCGTTGGCGGAGGAAGGCGAAACCTTTGACGTGGTGATCTGCGATCCGCCTGCCTTTGCGCCCTCGAAACCGGCCTTGGAAAAGGGCCTGCGCGCCTATGAGCGCGTCGCCCGGATGGCGGCCCCTCTGGTGCGCGAGGGCGGTTACCTCGGGCTTTGTTCCTGTTCGCATGCCGCCGATCTTGATAGCTTCCGCACCGCCTGCAACCGCGGGATCGGGCGTGGCGTTGGTCATCTCGGCCGCTCGGCGCAGCTCATCCACACGGGCTTTGCAGGCGCCGACCATCCGCTCATGCCGCAGCTCGCGGAAAGCGGCTACCTCAAGGCGTTGTTCTACCGGGTCCTGCCGTGAAAGTTCTGTTAGATGCCTGCGTGCTTTACCCGACGGTGATGCGCGAGGTGCTTTTGGGCGCCGCCAAACGCGGGCTCTATACGCCTTTGTGGTCGGCGCGCATCCTGGAAGAATGGGCGCGCGCCGCGCGCAAACTTGGCCCCCAAGGCGAGGCGCAGGCTCGCGGTGAAGTGGCGCTCACGCGTGCGGCCTTCCCGAAAGCAGAAGTCAAAGAACACAAAGGCTTGGAGGCGCGTCTTTATCTAAAAGACGAGAATGACATTCACGTGCTCTCTGCCGCAATCGCAGGCGGCGCCGAGGCGATTGTCACGATGAATGCGCAGGATTTCCCGCGTCATGTTCTGGCCGAGGAAGGGCTTGAACGTTGGGACCCGGACGGATTTCTCTGGCGGCTCTGGTCGGATCATCCCGAGGCTGTGGCTGAGGTCGTCGAAGAGGTGCGCCAAGAGGCGGAGCGGCTGTCTGGTGAGGTTTGGGATGTGCGGCGTTTGATGAAAAAGGCGCGTCTGCCGAGGCTGGGCAAGGCGCTCAGCTGAGGGCGTGTTTGAGTATTTTAATCACGAAAAAGACGGGTGGTTTTACGACCATTTCGCTTCATTGGCCTCAATCGCTTTGATCCTCTCGTGGGTCTTTGGGTGGCTCATGAGCCAAGCAGGCGTCGAGGCGCCATGCGCGCCGGTCAGCTTGGGTAGTTTTTCAAATAGCGATTTCTGCGGTCCTGTGCCGATCCCGGCCTTGATCAAAAGCGCCGTGGCATAGGCGTCGGCCTCATATTCGTCGGAGCGCGAGAGTTTCGCGGCCAGCATCTGGGTCAACCACATTGCAATATAGCCGCCGATGACGGGGATAAAGCGCGACAGGATCATCGCAAGCGCGGTGCGCAGCGCGTTCTGGCCGGAAAAGTCGATCATCCGGCGTTTTGAATGCCCTAAGGCGACATGGCCCAGCTCATGCGCGATGACGGAGGCCATTTCCGTGTCGGTGATCTGTCCACTGCGGAATTTTTCGTAAAATCCGCGGGTGATGTAGACCTTGCCATCGGGGGCGGCGAGGCCGTTCACCGGGTCGATCTCGTAGAGAAACACCCGCACGCGGGGCAGATCGAGCGCGCGCGCCAGCTGCGCGAACACTTTGGACAGCGCCGGATCGGCCAGCTCGGAGGACTTCGCTTCCAGTTCCCGCACGGTGCGACGGGCGGAAAAATGGTACATCGCGAAGCCCAACAGTAGGGCGAGGAGAATGGGGGTGAATCTCAGCATGTTCTGAATATGGGGGCTGATGCGTGCTGCGCCAAGGCTTAACGGCCGAGGATTTTCATACCGCGATCGAGACCTTCGAGCGTCATCGGCACCATGCGATCCTCAAAAATCTCGCGGATCATGGCGATGGATTGCGTGTAGGTCCAGTGTGTCTCCGGCACCGGATTGAGCCAGAGGTGATCCGGCCAGGTCTCCCTCGCGCGTGTCAGCCAAGTCGCGCCCGCTTCCTCGTTCCAATGCTCGTTGGCGCCGCCGGGAATGGCAATTTCGTAAGGCGACATCGAAGCGTCGCCGACAAAAATCACTTTGTAATCCTTGCCATAGGTGTTCATCACCTCACGGGTCGGGATTTTCTCGCCCCAGCGCCGGATGTTGTCGCGCCACACGCCTTCGTACAGGCAATTGTGAAAATAGTAATATTCGAGGTGCTTGAATTCGCTGCGCGCGGCGGAAAACAGTTCCTCGACCACCTTGATGTGATCGTCCATCGAGCCGCCGACATCGAAGAACATCAGGACTTTCACCGCATTGTGCCGTTCGGGGCGGATTTTGACGTCGAGATAGCCATGCTCGGCGGTGGAGCGGATGGTGCCGTCGAGATCGAGTTCCACATGTGCGCTGGTGCGCGCCCATTTGCGCAGGCGCTTCATCGCCAGTTTGATGTTGCGCGTGCCGATCTCGACCGTGTCATCGAGATTTCGAAATTCTCTTTTGTCCCAGACTTTTACGGCGCGACGGTGACGTGACTCTTTTTGCCCGATCCGCACACCTTCGGGGTTGTAGCCATAGGCGCCGAAGGGCGAGGTGCCGCCGGTGCCGATCCATTTGTTGCCGCCTTGATGCCGGCCTTTCTGCTCTTCGAGCCGCTGTTTGAGCGTCTCCATCAACTTGTCAAAGCCGCCTAGGGCTTCGATCTCGGCCATCTCTTCGGGGGAGAGATGTTTCTCCATCTCCTTGCGCAGCCAGTCCTCTGGCAGGTCGAGCGCATTTAATACCTGGTCTGAGGAAATCTCATCAAGGCCTTGGAAAGACTTTGAAAAGGCGCGGTCAAAGCGGTCGAGGTGACGCTCATCCTTGACCATGGTGACCCGCGCGAGCAGGTAGAAGTCTTCGATGTCATAGGTCGCGAGACCCGCCTGCATCGCCTCCAAAAACGACAGGAACTCCCTCAAGGAGACCGGCACGCCTTCGCGGCGCAATGTCTCGAAGAAGGGCAGGAACATGGTTACACCATACGGTCGAACAGGACGCCGAAGAACAGGCCGATAATGCCGAAGATCAGTGCGTAAACCACCATATATTGTAGCTTGTCGGCGCGGTTGCCGCCGCGTTTGCTGGCCAGTCGCCAGCCCCAGATGCCCCCAAGAAGGGTTAATACCACCCCGATCATGTCTCGCTCCCTCGCGTTTCGGGGTCCGGTGCGCCGTTATTGCGCCAGAGAGGCGATTTCGGCGGCGCGGGTTCGGACCACGTCATCAGAGCCAAAGCCATAGCGTGCCCAGCCCAGACTGTCGAGCCGCACGCTACGGGCTTCGCTGACGCGGCCCAGTTTGTCGAGGGCTTCGGCCTCCGTCATCATGAGAGAAGCGAGGAGGGCGGCGTTTTCGGCGTCGCGGGCCGCCGAGATAGCCTTGGCGGAGATGTCATAGGCGGCCTCATAGCGGCCTTCGGAGAGGGCCAGCGCGGAGAGCTGCATGGCCACATGGGCGGAATGGAAACGGGTTTCCGGACGGGCGTCGTAAATGCGTTTGGCCTCTGTCAGGGCCAGTTGGGCGCTCGCGCGGTCCGTGGCAATCGAAAGGCGCCCCAAAAGGAACCACGAGAACCCGGCACGCGTGTCACTCCAGCCCTCTGAGCGCGCAATGGAGACAGCGGTTTTGGCGGCGTGCAGGCGCGACGTCAGAGAGCCGTCGCCCATCGCGCCCATCGCGGCCTCGGTCCAAGCGCGCGGCGTGATTTGCACAGGCGGCGTGGCCCCCGTGGCGCCAGCGGGATTGATCCGGGCGAGAATACCGGGCAGGGCGCGGGCCACTTCTGCGCGGCTCATGCCGGAGTGCAGCTCGGGCGCATAGGTGGCGCGCAGGATCAGCATGTCGAAAGGCGTCAGAACCGAATGGATGTTGTCGTCATTGTAAACGGAATCCGGCAGGCGATAGAGATCGTTCAGCGGCCCCAGTGCCTGCGCCAGTTCTTCGTGCAGGCAATCGCGGATTTCCTGCGGCGCAGTGTTGGTCGGGATGAAAATCGACAGGCGCTCGCGAGTCGTGACCTGCGTCCAACTCAGCGCTGCGCGGCGGGCATGTTTGAATTCATCCCAGCTGGAGACATTGGGCACGACGATACAGGCGGTGTTGGGGGCGCGACGCGACAGCTCCGCCTGGGTCAGCGTCTCGATGGTGATCGCGGCCGGTTGAGTGGCGGGCACGCGGGTGATCGATATTCCGGCCTCGCGGTCGAGCCGGGCCAGCAATCGCGACAGATCGTGTGTCAAGGAGACAGGCACAGAGTCGCCCGTGACGCGCAGCGTGATCGGGCCTTCGAACCGGGTGAAGCGATCCAGCGTGGCGCCGGTTTCAAGCGCAAAGCTCAAATCTAGAAAATCTCGTGAAATAGAGGTATTAGATCGTGATGTTGGCGTGGATTTACCGTCAGAAAACACCTTCATTGGTGGCAGGTCGAGCATGTCTGAGGCCGCGCGCGCAGAGGCGGGTGCTGCGCTTTGCGGCGGGCTCATGCAGGCGCTCAACACGGTCAGGCTGCACATCAGGGCGGCAAGCGGACGAAGATGGCCCTTGGTTTTCTTGCTTTGCAGAGCGATGGCGTGACGCGTCAACATCCTGACCCTTTTCATCTGTCTCAATCTGGCCTGAGTAACCTGTGAACTGTGGCAATTCTAAGGCAGCGCCCCGAGACCGCCAAGACCTTTCAAGGCGTAAATCAGCCGCGTTGATATTTGATGAAGGGCGTCAAATCCCCGATCCGGTCGTAGAGTTTGCGCGCCGTTTCGTTGAAATGCTGGGTCGTCCAATAGACACTCGGGGTGCCATTTTCATCGGCGACTTTATAGACGCCTTCGATCAGCGCCCGTCCCGCGCCAGTGCCGCGCGCGGCCTCGCTGACGTAGAGGTCCTGCAAATAACAGACGTCTTCGAGGCGCCAGTTGTGGGCATGGAAAATGTAATGCACCAGACCGATCAATTCCCCGTCTTTCTCCGCCACCAAAGCGCCGCGCTCCTTGGCTTCCGGGTCGATTAGGCGCGCGAATGTGGCGTCATAAATCTCCGGGCCCAGCTCGCTTTCGTAAAACGTCAGATAGGCGCGCCAAAGCACGTCCCATTGCGCGCGGTCTTCTGGGGTGAGGGGGCGGATGAGGGGCATGGTTAATCTCCTTGATGTTGATTGTGAGCTACGGCGAAGGGCGCATGTGTGCAAGGTGCGACGGCTCATGATGAAAAACGATTTGCCGATTTCCTGTCCGTTTGCCGTCTGGCGCGCTTAAATTTCAGGCGCGTGGCGGGGGAGGCTGTGACGCTTTGCCCCTCTGCGGGTGATTTCAGAAGACGCGGCAATTCATCAAACTGTTAGATTTGAAAGAGAAGATACGCGAACGACTGCAACGGAGTTCAAGATGACCCAAACCACCCCCAGTGACGCTCATATCAGCGAGGCGGCCTATTTCATTTGGCTCGAAGAGGGTATGCCCGAGGGGCGCGATGAAGCCCATTGGTTGAAAGCGATTGAGGTGCTGAGCCTGCCGGAAGCGGCCCCTGCGAAGGCGCCGCGCAAGCGAGCTGCCCCCAAAGCCGCCACCAAAACTGCCGCTACCAAGAAACCGGCCGCGAAAAAGCCCGCAGCCAAGGCCACCACAGCGGCAAAGAAATCGCGTGCAAAGGCGGCTCCCAAAGCGGAGTAAGTCTAGCGCCTCTGCCCGCGCGCCAGAAACGCCAGACGTTCGAACAGGGCGACGTCCTGTTCGTTCTTCAACAGCGCGCCGTGAAGTTTCGGCAGGGCATTCACCCCATCGCGTTTCAAATCCTCGGGCGACAGGTCTTCGGCCAGCAAAAGCTTGAGCCAGTCCAGCACCTCGGAGGTCGAGGGTTTCTTTTTCAGCCCCTGCGTGTCGCGGATCTCGTAAAATTGCGTGAGCGCCGCGCTCAAAAGTTCCGATTTCAGCCCCGGAAAATGCACCTCGACGATCTGTTTCATCGTCTCCTGGTCGGGGAAGCGAATGTAGTGAAAGAAACAGCGGCGCAGGAAGGCGTCCGGCAGTTCCTTTTCATTGTTCGAGGTGATGATCACCACGGGCCGCTGGCGGGCGGAGACCGTCTCATTGGTCTCGTAGACGTGAAACGCCATCTTATCGAGTTCCTGCAACAGATCGTTGGGAAACTCGATGTCGGCCTTGTCGATCTCGTCGATCAAAAGCACCACCTTCTGATCCGCTTCGAAGGCCTGCCAAAGCTTGCCCTTCTTGATGTAATGGCGCACGTCCTCGACGCGCGGATCACCCAATTGGCTGTCTCTGAGACGCGACACGGCGTCATATTCGTAAAGGCCTTGCTGGGCGCGGGTGGTGGATTTGATGTTCCACTCAATCATCTCAAGCCCCAAAGAGCTTGCGACCTGCCGCGCCAACTCGGTCTTGCCGGTGCCCGGCTCGCCTTTCACCAGCAAAGGCCGCTCAAGCGCGATGGCGGCATTGACCGCGACGGTCAGATCATTCGGGGCGACATAACTGTCAGTGGATGCGAATTTCATCGGGAAATAACCCCTGTTGTTCTGAGATTGAGCGAGATCATAACGCGAGGGGGGAAAGGTGCAATACGACAGAGATTGTGACGTGACATCCCGGATCAAAAGGGGTAAACGAACCCCGAATTGGAGGGCGCCTGATGGCTGACAATACTGAGACTGCGGCCGAAGGCACGACAGAGGTGAGCACGATGAAGGCTGAGGTTTTTCTGGCTGATGATTATCGTCCCGCAGAGGACGAACCGTTTATGAACGAGCGTCAGCTCGAATATTTCCGTCGCAAACTTTTGGCCTGGAGAACGGAGCTTTTGGACGAAAGCCGCCACACCATCGAAGGTCTGCAAGACAGCACCCGTAACATCCCGGACATCACCGACCGTGCGTCTGAGGAAACCGACCGGGCGCTTGAGCTGCGCACCCGGGACCGTCAACGCAAACTGGTGACGAAAATCGACGCCGCGCTGCGCCGGATCGACGAGGGCGAATATGGCTATTGCGAAGTGACCGGGGAGCCGATCTCTCTCAAACGCCTCGATGCGCGCCCGATTGCCACGATGACTCTGGAGGCGCAGGAGCGTCACGAGCGTCGTGAAAAGGTGCACAGGGATGATTGATCCCTCAGGGATCGTGTGACGATTGAGCGCTCTCGCGCTCGGGGGGGATGATTGATCCCTCCGGGATCGTGTAACGACTGAGGCGGGTTCGCCTCGCGGCAATTTGGCCCCGTGAACCTGATGCAGAAATGTGAGAAACACCGGGGGCAACTCTGGTGTTTTTTGTTTGTAAGAACTGCTGGTGAAGGGGAACACATCATGCTGATCGGTCAGGATATTGCGGTTTTGGGCGCCGGTGTGGCCGGTCTCGCGGTGGCGCAGGCACTGGCGCTGCGTGGCGCCTCTGTCACGCTCTATGAACAGGCCCCCGAGATCACCGAAGTGGGTGCGGGTCTCCAGATCAGCCCCAATGGCGCGCGGGTGCTCAAGGCTTTGGGATTGGACGCCCCGTCCCACGCGATGCGCGCCGAAGGTGTGCGGCTGATGGACGGCTATTCCGGTCGCGCGGTGCTGCACCTCGATTTCACCGCCACACGTCCCGATGCCGATTTTCTCCTGATGCACCGCGCCGATTTGATCGGGCTTTTGGAAGAGGGCGTCCGCGCGCTCGACATCGACATTCGCCTGTCTCACACCATCGATAGCATCCATGGCGATGCCGATGGCGTGACTCTGCAGTTTGCCGATGGCGCTGAGGCGCGGCACGCGATTGTGCTGGGCGCAGATGGGCTTCATTCAAAACTCCGTCCGATGCTCAACGGTCCCGCGAAACCGTTTTTCACCGGCCAGACCGCCTGGCGCGCCACGGTGCCGGCGCTTGGGCATGAAGAGCCCGTCGCGATGGTTCATATGGCGGCGGGGCGGCATGTGGTGAGCTATCCTTTGCGGGGTGGTAGCTTGGTAAATATCGTCGCCGTCGAGGAGCGCCCCGATTGGATGGACGAGGGCTGGCACCATGCGGGCGATCCGGCGGAGCTGATGCGCAATTTCGCCAATTTCGGCCCCGGTGTGAAAGGTCTTTTGAGCCGCGTCGAAGAGGTCTCGCGCTGGGGTCTGTTCCGGCACCCGGTTGCGCTGCACTGGCATTCGGAGCGCACGGCTTTGCTGGGCGATGCGGCCCATCCGACCCTGCCGTTTCTGGCGCAGGGGGCCAATATGGCGCTGGAAGATGCCTGGGTCCTGGCGGAGTGTCTCGCGACCCTGCCATTGGACGAGGCGCTGCCTGCCTATCAGGCGCTCCGCCGCCCGCGTGTCACCCGCGTGATCGAGGCCGCGAATGCCAATGCGAAGAACTATCATCTGAAAGGCCCGAAGCGGCTTTTGGGCCATGCTGCGTTGCGGGTGGCCGGGAAAGTCGCACCGAAACAGGCGGTGGAGCGGTTCTCCTGGCTCTATGATTTCGATGTGACCAAAGGCGTTTGAGCGCCTCCGGCGGGAGTATTTTTCGCAGCAAAGGAAACGAAAACGCCGCGCTCTTGAGGGGGCGCGGCGTTTTGAGTGTTGGGGGCTCAGGCCTCTTCCAGCGCTTTCACGATACCGGAAAAATCCGCGGCCTTGAGGGAAGCGCCGCCCACCAGCGCGCCGTCGACGTTGGAGGTGGCGAAAATCTCTGCCGCGTTGCCGGGTTTCACGGAGCCGCCGTACAAAAGCGGAATGCCGTTGGCGCCGTCGCCGTAGCGGGCCACAAGGGTGGCGCGCATGTCGTCATGCACTTCGGCGATCTGTTCAAGGGTGGGGATCTTGCCGGTGCCGATGGCCCAAACGGGTTCATAGGCGATCACCAGTTTGGCAAGGTCCACGGCGTCGGGCAGGGACCCCGAAAGCTGTTTGCGGATCACGGCGAGCGTTTCGCCCGCCTCGCGCTGCGCGAGCGTTTCGCCGACGCAGACCACGGGCGCGAGCCCGGCCATGGTGGCGGCGATGGTTTTCTCGGCGACCATGTGATCGGTCTCCGCGTGATCGGCGCGGCGCTCGGAATGGCCGAGGATGACGTAATCGGCGCCCGCATCCACCAGCATTTCTGCGGAAATGTCACCGGTGTGGGCGCCTGAGGTCTTCATGTGGCAATCCTGACCGCCGACATCGACTTTCGAGCCAAAGAGGGCTGTTGCCATGGGGGCCACGAGCGTGGCGGGCGGACAGAGGAGGATGTCGACTTTCGGCGCGGGGAACATCTCGGCCAGCGCGGTGGCCTCCGCGAGGCTGGCCTTGACGCCGTTCATTTTCCAATTGCCTGCCGCCAGTTTGCGTGCCTTTTGGGCGCTCATGCGGAATCCTCCTTATGCAAATTCCCCTGCATCATTGCAGCCTTACGGGTGCAGTCAAGCGCGGGTTGTCTGAGGAGGCAGGTGGTTGCGCAAAAGGTTGGGTCGGGCTGCTTTTAAAGTGCGTCCAACGCCCGACGCGCCCAAGTGCAGGCCTCTTGCGGATCATCCAACGCGGCGTCGGGCAGGGTCCAGTAGTGCATGCCGCGTCCGTTCTCCATCTCGAACTTCACGCTGCCCTCAGCGGCCAGCGTTTGAGCAAAATCGCCTGCGGCCTTGAGGTAAACCCGACCCTCCGCCGAGAGGATCGCAAAGATTTGTCCGTCGGAATAGATCGACAGCCCACCCATCATTTTGCGATGGCTGAGTCCGCCCAGAGAGCCGAAAAGATCATAGATAAAGGCGATGTCTTCTTTGGAGACCGCCATTATTTACTGGCGAGGCTTTCGTCGAATTTGATCGACTCGCCACAGCCGCATTCATCAACCACATTCGGGTTCTTGAACTTGAACCCGGATTCCAAAAGCGACACCTGATAGTCGATTTCCGTGCCAAACAGGAACATCTGCGCCATGGGGGCGATCATCACGCGCGCACCATCCTGTTCGATCGTCTCGTCCAGAGGGTCGATCTCTGACACGTAGTCCATGGTGTATTCCATGCCCGCACAGCCGCCTTTTTTGACGCCGATGCGCAGACCCATGGAGCCGTCTTTCTCCATCAATTTCGCGATTTGCGTGGCCGCGGCGGGGGTGATGGTCACCGCTTGTTTTCCGGGGATGCCGAACATATGCGCGCTTCCTTTCGCTGTCTTACACTTAACCTAGTCGTTCAGGGCCGAAATTCCAAGCGGGGGAAGCTGTGCGGCGATGAACAGCACCGCCAGCGTCACCGCGATGGCCCATCCGAAAGACGCCAGCGTGCCGATGATCACCCATTCGGCCTTTTTGCCCTCCTGTGCGGCCTCGAACCGCAGCACGGATTTCGCGGCGACCAGAAAGCCGATGCCGCCGGGCATCTGGCCGATCAGCAACAGAAAGATCAACCCGCGCTCCAGAAGACCGATCCAATAGCCGCCCTTGTCGAGGCTCGCGCCGATGGGGTTGGGGCCAAATTGCGCCATGAGCTTGCCGACGGCAAAGCCGCCCGCGCGGGTCGCGTAGATGGCGCCTGCGGTGATGAGCATGGCTTTCGGCAGCCACGTCAAGCTGGCATAGGCACCGGTTTGAAAGAGATCGGGGACCAGAAGCGCTGTGACCACGAGGGTCGCCAGATGCAGCGCCTGATCCGCGAGATGCGGCAGGATCGTATCGGAAAAGGCGCGGGTCTTGATTGTGTCGATCACGATGTGGGCGAGAGCGAGGGCATAGATCGCTGAGGAGGCGACTTGGCCGGTGGTCACCATCGCTGTGAGGATGACCGCGAGGAAATGCAGAAACAGGGTCTCGGGCCGGGATTTTTCCTCGACCATCCAGCCGGGCTGGAAGACATAATCGGCGAGGACATGGGCGAGGAAAAGGGCGGCGAGGGTTTCAGGCATTGGTTACCTCAATTTGATTATGTTCCAATGTCGATAGCGCTTCCAAAATTGCAGGGAAGTTAGCGCCTTCTAGAGACTTTGTTACGGCTTGCCTCGACTTTTGAAGTCGCTGAGAGATTTCTGTGTGTGTAACGCGACCTGTATCTATGAGAGCAAGAAAGATGGTTTCTGCCTGTTTCCATGTCCATCTTCTGGAAATGGCGTCTGCTAGTATGAACGCGGCACCAATGGCATCAAACTCGGCATGAAAAAAATGTGTGAACGTTCTTGATGATTTGCAGATTTCAAGCACATCGCCGGAATTTATAAATGGTTCCCATTGTTCCTTGTTTAAGTTTGGCCCAATTTTCCCCTCGACGCTTCCCTCAGCGATTCCAATATAGCTATCATACTCTTCGCTTATCGCCCGCAGTGCCGCCCGAAAACACAGCGCAGAGCGCAGCGCATATTTCGGCTCGGCCAAGGCCACCTGCCAGCCGTCACCACGGTGGCGCGTGAAGTGGAGGCTTTGGCCGCCCATCCACGCCGCCTGCATCTCGGCGCAGTCTTCCAGCGCCACAAAGGCGCGCTCCACTTTTTCGGGCCCAAGCCCGGTGGAATTGACCAGATCGCCGGTGAGAACGGCTATTTTGCGGGTTTCATCGCTCATGATGCAACCAATATAGGGTGCGAAGATTATTTCGCAACCATTTTAGGGTGCATAATGCATTTCGCACCCAAAATAGGTTGCGCTCAGCTGAACCGTGCCTCTGTCGTTAAAAGTCCCGCCAAGACCTCAAGTGCTGCGCGCACCGGTGGATCATGGCGGGCGTCGTGGTGGCTGACCAGCCATTCGTCATGGCTGAGCGCCTCGATCGCGGGGGAGACCTGCATCAGTCCCATGATCTCGCGCCCGGCAAAGCACGGCAGGATCGCGCGCCCGACACCCGCCACGGCCATGTCGGCGGCGGAGCGGGCGTCAGACGCGGTGGCGATGATCGCGTCTGGGAAGGTGGCGCGCAGCCAGCGTTCCGAGGGCGTGGTCGCTTGCCCCGCGTGCAGCGTGACATAGCCCGAGATGCGCGGATGGGCGGCGTATGCGGCGTAGGTGATCTGCGCCAGTTTGCGCCCGGCGAGCCAGCTTTGTTCAGGGCGACGGTTGCGGATGCCGATATCGGCCTCACGTCGCGCGATGTCGACGTTGGAATTCGAGGCCAAAAGTGCGGGGCGCCAAGGGCTGGCGGGTGTCCAAATCTCCGACAGGTGCCGCGCCACGTAGCGCGTGGTCCAACGCCCGGCGGTGATGCGCACTTCGGGGGCGTGGTCACGGTGCTGAAAGCGGAACAGTCGGGTGGCGGCCTCGCGCAGCGGCTCGGCTTCTTGCAAAAGCATCCGGCCTTCTGCGGTCAGCGTGTAGCCCCGGTTGCCACGTTCGAACAGACGTTTGTTGAGGTTGCGCTCCAGCTCCGCCATCCGCCGCGACAGGGTCGGCAGCGACACGCCGGTCACCTTTTCCGCCCCCGACAGCCCGCCCGCATCGGCCACGGCCAGAAACAGCGCATAGTCGTCGAGCTTTGGCGCGTCTTTCATTTTTGAAAACATCCTTGCGCGGTCGGTTAGTATTTCACACCGATTTCAAGGGCTATTCTGCTCTTGTTTTTCAATATTGCAAGAGGGGGCGTTGTGGTGCCGTTCTTTCCGATCAACCTGCCAAGGATCGATCCGCAGGCCAGAAGCCTCTATCGAGACGAGTGCGACCGCTATGAGGCAGCGTTGCAACGCCTCCGTGCAGAGCGTCCTCCATGGTGGCGCAGGTTGGGGCTTTGGCTCAGACCAGAGGAGGACGCCAAAAAGAAAAGCGGCCCGAAATGAGCCGCTTTCAACATCGTCTATTCAACATCGTCTATGAGGTGATCTTACATAAAGCCAAGCTCAAGCCGGGCTTCGTCCGACATCATCTCCATGCCCCAAGGCGGGTTCCATGTGAGTTCGACATCGACCTGTTTGACACCGGGCAGGGGCTCGATCGCATCGGCCAGCCAGCCGGGCATTTCGCCCGCCACCGGACAGCCCGGAGCGGTCAGGGTCAAAAGCACCAGAACCTCGTTTTCGTCATTGATCTCAATCGTGTAGACGAGGCCAAGATCATAGATGTTCACCGGAATTTCCGGGTCATAGACGGTGCGACAGGCCTCGACGACCGCTTCGTGCAGCGGGTGATCGGTGCTCGACGGTTTGATCAGCGGCGCCCCTTCGACAGGGCCATCCTGGGAGTGTGCTTCTTCGCTCATGCGCGCTTCCTCTATTTCTGAGGGAACATATAAGGAATGCGGCACAAAACGTCCAGTGCCTGACTTATAAACTCAGAGTTCCCCGCCACGACCGCAAAGGCGCAAGGCGTGCGGATTTCTTCGACATATGCCGATCCATCCGCCCGAGGATGCGCGACAGAAAGCGAATTGTGTCCAATACATAGGGTCCTTTGTTGAGCATCACGCAGTCGGCACGCTGTGCCATGGCGGCGTCGGTGGTCTCGGCACGTGTGGCAAGGCCTTGTTTCATCAGGCCTTCGAGCACCTGCGTGGCCCAAACCACCGGCGTATGCGCCGCTTCGCAGAGCCAAAGCACCTCTTCCTGAATTTCGCTCATCCGCTCCAGTCCGATCTCGACCGCCAGATCGCCGCGTGCGATCATCACGGCGGTCTCGGTCAGGGCGCCGGACTGTACGATCAAACGCGGCAGATTGCGCACGGCGAGGCCGGTTTCGATCTTGAGCACCAGAGCCGGGCGCGCGCTGTCAGGGGCTAAGCGTTTGTCCACTTCAGAGATCAAAAGCTGGATGTCTTCGGGCGTCTGGACAAAAGAATAGCCAATCATATCGGCGCGCCCGACCACGAAATCGAGCGCTACGCGGTCTTCTTCGGTCAGCGCCGGAATGTCGATTTCGACAGCGGGCAGGTTAAAGCCTTTCTCGGGCTTGACCTTCACCCCCTCCGGTCCCGCGCGGATGACGCGCAATTTCGCGCCTCTCTTTGTGATTTCAATCACCTCCGCGCCGATCTTGCCATCGTCGATAAAGACCTGCATGCCAGGGGTCAGCCGGTCGATCAGATCGGGATGGCTGAGCGTGGTGGCCACATGTTTGACCTTCGGGCCCGGGGCGTCGCGGCGAATGTCGAGGCGATCGCCGACGAAAACGCGCTGTTTGTTCGGGCCATGAACGGGCCCGGCGACTGGCCCGGTGCGCAGTTTCGGACCCGCGAGATCCATCAGCACCGGCACATACCGCCCGACCTCATCGCCCGCCGCCCGAATGCGGTCGATCATCGCCTGCCAAACCTCCGGCCCGTCATGGGCGCAGTTGATGCGCATGGCGTCGGCGCCCGCCCGGATCATGCCGGGGATGAGATCGGGATCTGTGGCGGCTTCGGTCGGCAGGGTCAGAAGAATGCGCGAGCGGGGCGCACCCGACGCGCCGGTGCCAAAGAGCGTGTCGCGCCGCGCGGCGAGGCGGGCGGGGCCTTCGGTAAAGGCCTTGGGGTCTGGATACTCTTCAGAGACCCTGCCGGACAGCCGGGACAGCGTCGCCATCACCGCATCGAGCGACGCGCGGGCGTGGGGTTCGGCGCGGCCCAAAGTCGAGAGGCCCAGCGCGGCAAGATCGGGCTGAATGGTGCTCAGGTCGGCGTGGCGCAGCGCCAGATAATTGGCCAGATTTTCGGCCGAAGGACGAAAGGCCGGGCGCATTTCGGCACTTTCGGCCCAAGCGGCGGTGATCGCCTCGGCCTCTTCTGTGATTTTCTCGCGCAGGAGGTTGAGTTCAATCGACAGGCGGGTCGGATCGGGGGGCAATGGGCAAAAGGACATGGGCGCACCTGAGCACTTGGGATGCCTTATCCTATCTACCGGATTTGTAACGCTGCCATGGCAGAGATCAAACCCGGCTCAAAATGCCACAGGTCCGCCGCAGAATGGAGGGCCGCAGCGGTTAGTGGTTGCGTTGTGAAAACAAAACCCTAAAGGCTCGATCCGTTCGTGTAAGACTGTGAGAGGTGAGATGTTTCGCGACAGCCAAGCCATTTTCGAATTTCGCGGCCCTTGGGGCGTGCCGGTCCGGATCGGGGCCAGCATTTTTTTGATGTTTCTCCTGTTCGTGTCCACCTCTGGCTCGGGGACGGACATTCTTTATGATCTGGGCTTTGTGGCGATGCTGATCGTTTCGGTGTTTTTGCATGAAATGGGCCATGCCTGGGGGGCTTTGATCCAAAAAATCCCTGTTCGCGGGGTCATGATCCACGGTTTTGGCGGCTATTGCCAACAGGCGCGCACCTCGACGCCACGCGAGAGCGAGTTGATCGTCGCCATGGGGCCGATTGTGACGCTTACGCTCTGGGCGGTCAGCCGTTTGATCGCCAATGCGATGTGGGACGCAGGGCATGAGTATAACACGGTGCTGTGGTTCTTCGAGACCATGGCTTGGCTCAACGGCTATCTGGCGATTTTCAACCTTTTGCCCGTCGCGCCGCTCGATGGGGGCAAGCTGTTCGAGCTGATCCTTCTGCGCTTCATGCGCGGCAAAAACGCGTCGATCGTGACGGGCTATATCGGTCTTGCGGTGCTGGCGCTTTTGATCCCATACCTCGTGTTTGGCATGCATATGTATATTTTCGTGCTGTTTTTCCTGCCCGCCGTGGTGGAAAACTGGAACCGGATGCGCGGGCAGACCTATTGATCTGCCCTGAATGCGTTAGGCTTTTGCGCGGGCTTTGCGCGCAGGCGCCGGGCGCACACGTTTTTCGATGGTGTCGAACAGAGCGCCCGCGAGGTCTTTGCCGGTCGCGGTTTCCGCGCCCTCAAACCCCGGTGAGGAGTTGACCTCCAAGACCTTCGGCCCGTCCTCGGCGCGCAACAGGTCCACGCCCGCCATCCGAAGCCCAAAGGCCTTGGCCGAGCGCAGCGCGGTTTCGCGTTCCGCCTTGGTGATCCGCACGGGGCTTGCGGTGCCGCCCAGATGCAGGTTCGACCGGAAATCGCCGCCCGAGGAGGTGCGCTTGATCGCCGCCACCACCTTGCCGTCGATCACCACACAGCGGATGTCGACACCGGCGGCTTCTTTGACGAAATGCTGGACGAGGAAATTGGCCTTCAGCCCGCGAAAGGCCGAAATCACCGATTGCGCGGCTTTCTTGGTCTCGGCCAAAACGACACCACGGCCTTGGGTCGACTCCAAAAGCTTGACGATCAAAGGCGCCTGACCGGCGAGTGCGATCAGGTTGTCGGTGTCCTTGGGCGAGGAGGCAAAGGCGGTCGTCGGCATGCCGATGCGGTGACGCGCCAGCACCTGGTGCGCCTGCAATTTGTCGCGCGATTTGGTGATGCCCTCTGAGCCGTTGACGCAAAAGGTGCCGATGGTCTCGAACTGGCGGATCACGGCGGTGCCGTAGGAGGTCACGGAGGCACCGATCCGGGGGATCACGGCATCATAACGGGGCAGGCGCTTGCCGTCATAATAGATCTCCGGCGCCATGGCATTGATCGCCATATAGCACCGCGTGGTGTCGATCACTTCGACCACATGGCCACGCGCTTCGCCTTCGTCGATCAGGCGACGGGTGGAGTAATTGTCGGGCTCGCGCGACAGAACCGCGACGCGCAGGGGGCGCGCTGGTGTGGCGGAGCGGATGGCCGTGGTGAAATAGACCGTCTCGTCGCGCTCCGGCTGGCAAAAGCTCTCCGTCGGCTGCACGATCATGTCGTCCTGAATGGCCTGACGCCCCAAGAGCATCCGGTAAGCCATATTGGTGCGGTTCGTGAGTGTGATCTCGATGGGCCAGCTGCGTTCGCCGATCTCGATCTCGGTCGCGATCACATAGCGCAGCTCGGTCTCGCCATTCGACGAGGTCACCTCGCGCCGGTCCACCACATCGGCGGAGCAGGAGATTGTGATGTCCTCACGCCCCGGCACGGGGTTGATATTGAACCGCACCTTGGGCGCGTCCGCCTTGCCGAAAGGTTCGATGTCAAAGGCATGCAGCGCCGAGGTCTTGGCGCCAGTGTCCACCTTGACCTTGAGCGCAGGCAAGCCCAGCGCCGGCAGCGCCGCCCATTCTTCCCAGCCCAGTGCGAAGCCAAAATTCTGGCCAGAAGCCATACCGCCGTTCGTGCCCGTCATATCCGTGCCCGTCCTCTTTTGTCGTCTCTTATGTTGGAGGAAAAGGCGGCGCGAAGAAACGCTTAACTCCGCCTTTGCGCGCCCAATGTCATTGTTGCGTGAGTCTCGCAAGGGGATTTGTGGGTTTTATGACAAGCGGCAAGATGTCTCCCGGTTTCGACCCTCATTTCGCCTCTCTATGTCGCGCAATTGGTTATTTCCTGTCCTCTCCCGGGCGAAGCCGGGAAAACTGCATGTTTCTTGGGCGTTTTGCGCCCTCTGCGTGCGGCGGGCGCGACAGGACACCGAGGTAAAGCTTTCGTTACAGGACGCGCCGCCGCAGGCTTGGGGCAGGGACACAAGACCCGGACAAGACATCGACCCGGGCCATCATTTCAGGGGAAGATAGAATGAGCCAAGAAGAGTTTATGCCACTGGTTTATAAATTGGACGATGTGCCACCGCCGCCCAAGGCCGCGCTGGCCGCGATCCAGCACGTGTTGGCCTCCATCGTCGGCATCGCCACGCCCTCGCTGATCATCGGCGGCGCTTTGGGGTTAGGGGCCTATATCCCCTACCTCATCGCCATGGCGTTTTTCGTCTCAGGCGTCGCGACCTTTATCCAATGTAAAACCATCGGCCCCGTGGGGTCGGGGCTTTTGTCGCTGCAAGGCACGTCTTTTGCCTTCCTCGGCGCTATTCTCGCGGCAGGGTTCGCGGTCAAGGGCCGGGGCGGCAGCGAAGAGGACATTCTGGCGATGATCTTCGGGCTCTGCCTCGTCGGCTCGCTGGTGGAAATCATCCTGTCGCAATTCCTCGACAAGCTGAAACGCATCATCACGCCCACGGTGACGGGCATCGTGATCACCGTCATCGGCTTGTCGCTGATCAAGGCGGGGTTCACCGATTTCGCAGGGGGCGCTATGGCGGGCGAAGATCTCGGCAAGCCGCTTTATCTGTTGCTGGGCACTTTGGTGGTGGCGATCATTCTGGTGATGACCTTCATCGGCAAACCGATGCTGCGTATTTCCGCCATCATGATCGGCCTCATCGTCGGCACCATCGTGGCCAGTTTCTTTGGTCTGGTGAATTTCGGCATGCTCAGCTCGGCGCAGCTTTTTGCCCTGCCGGTGCCGTTCAAATACGGCTTTGATTTCGATTTCGGCCTCTTCATCCCGCTGGCCTTTCTCTACCTCGTCACAGCCATCGAGACCTCGGGCGATTTGACCGCCAATTCGGTGATCTCCGGCGAGCCGGTCGAAGGCCCGCTCTACATGAAGCGCATCAAGGGCGGGGTTCTGGGCGATGGCGTCAATTCGGCGCTGGCCGCCGTGTTCAACACCTTCCCCAACACCACGTTTTCGCAAAACAACGGTGTGATCCAGATGACCGGCGTCGCCTCGCGCCACGTTGGAATGTATATGGGCGGGTTTCTGGTGCTCTTGGGGCTGTTTCCAGTGATCGGCACCTTCTTTTTGATCATCCCGAAACCTGTTCTGGGGGGGGCGACTTTGGTGCTCTTTTCGACCATCGCGGTGGCGGGCATTCGCATCCTGTCGTCCGAGGACATGACCCTGCGCCGGGTCTATATCATGGCGGTGTCCTTTGGTTTGGCGCTTGGCGTGACACTGGTGCCCGACGCGACGCAGAACCTGCCGACCTTTCTGAAACAGGTCTTCGCCGCGCCGATCACCCTCGCGGGGCTTTCGGCGATCATCCTGTCGCTGGCGATCCCCGAAGACGCCAAGGCGACCATCGAAGCGGCGGAGTAATCTCAAAGCCGGGCGCGAAGAGGGGCAGAGGCAAACTCTTGCCCCTTGAGCACCCAGCCCGTTCCGCCTTTCTCGTAGCTCAGGGGCGGGCCGGGCAGAAATCCATCCCCTTCGGTCGCGCTCCAGACCGTCACAGTCAGCGTACCGTCCGGTTTCAGGTCAATCTGATTGAACGTATTGGGTGTACCGCGTGTGCGGGTCGATAGCGCTGTGCCTGCCTGCACAAACAAGACTCCAGGCACCTGCGTAAAGGGCACGGCCTGCGCATTGTGCAAATGACCAGACAGCACAAGATCGGCGCCCGCCGCCGAGAGCGCGGTGAGCGCGGCCTTTGCGCCACGGGTTTTCGGTTTGTCCAAGGTGGGCGGTTGCTGCAACGGGTGGTGCAACACAGCGACGCGCAGGCGCCCGTCATCTTCGCCGAAATGCTCCATCGCGCGGGTGATGTGG
The DNA here is from genome assembly GCF_048270365.1 of Celeribacter sp. Lineage (NCBI taxonomy): Bacteria > Pseudomonadati > Pseudomonadota > Alphaproteobacteria > Rhodobacterales > Roseobacteraceae > Celeribacter > Celeribacter sp. The sequence goes on along the minus strand of NZ_JBLWTA010000003.1, from coordinate 259,496 downwards.
CGGGCGGAGAGCTTGCCGCTTTGCCAGGCAAAGGGATTGACGGTGTTGATGCCCACGACGCGCAAATCCGGCGTCTCGAACGTGGGTTCCAGATCGCGAGAAATCGCCCGTTTGTAGCGCGCATAGGGCATGAGCCAGCGCATGAAGAGGTTATAGAGCGGCGTGTCGTGATTGCCGGGGACCGACAGCACAGGGATCTCAGTCGCCTCGATGGCTTCGACAAAGGCCTTGGCTTTCTCGAACTGACCGGGCCGCGCGCGCTGGGTGAAATCGCCGGAAATCACCACTAAGGTTGGCTCTTGCCGCGAAATGGTGCGCAACAATGGCCCCGCCAGCGCCGGGTCGGTGCGGCCGAAATGCAGATCGGAGAGATGGATCAGTCGGGTCATGCGGCGATGTGGTCCTCCGTCGCTTTTGGAGTGAGAATGCGCAGCGGCGCCTCGCTCATCGACAGGCGCAGCGGTGCCGACAGCCGCGCCTTTTCGCCGTCGAAGGCGGTCAAAAACGGTGGCTGCGCCTTGCCTTGATGTTCGATCACCAAGTCATGCGCACGGATGAGGGTAAAATCCTGACGCGGCGGCATTTTACGTGCGGCAAGCGTGACGGCGAGGCGCAACAGGTCCATGCGAGACCGCGCGTGAATGACAAAGGTCGCAAATCCGTCCTCTGAGATGGTCTCTGCGCCATCGAGGCCGAAGACCTCGAGCTGATAGGCCGAGCGCGCGATGAAGACCAAAGGCGTTTTCACCTCATGAGTCGTGCCATCCGCCGTGATCGACAACTTCATCCGGTGCTGGGTCTGCAGAATGGTTTTGATCACCGACCAATAGGCCACAACGCGATGCCGCCCCCAGCGATCATAGATTGCCTCGCGTTTCTTCAAGATCGCGGGGTAGACGCCCAGAGACGCATTGTTGAGAAAGGCGCGGCCATTGACCTGTCCGATGCGAATGTCGTGGGTCTCGCCGTCGCGCAGCTGTGCGGCGGCTTCTTCTGGCACCTCGGAGAGGCCCAGCCCACGGGTGAAATAGTTGAAGGTGCCCATCGGCAGAACCCCCATCGGCACCTCGCGGCCCAGCATGGCATTGGCAATCGCCATGGCCGTCCCGTCGCCGCCCGCAGAAATCACCGCCTCGGCGCCCTCGCTGATTTTATGGTCGATCAGGTCGCTCAGATCGGTGTCGGGGTCGAGCGTGATCACCTCACAACCCTCGCCAAACGCGGCACAAGCCCGTTCAAGCGCCTCCGCGTCTTGGCGGTTGGTGCCGGACTGGCGATTGGCAAGGATGACAGCGCGCATGGGACCTCCAAAGCAACAGATGCACCGTTTAACGCCCGAGGCCCAGAATGGTTGCATCATGGTTGCATCTGGCCTGAAAGCGCGTTTGGCGCTAAAGCCTCCGCCATGACCCAGAACACCACGCCCGAACGATTCTCATTCTCCCTCAACGCCACCGACGGTAAGGCACGCACCGGCGTGATCTCGACGCCGCGGGGCGAGATCCGCACGCCCGCCTTTATGCCGGTGGGGACGGCCGCGACCGTCAAGGCGATGATGCCCGAAAGCGTGCGCGCGACCGGCGCCGACATCCTTTTGGGCAACACCTATCACCTGATGCTGCGCCCGACGGCGGAACGGATCGCGCGGCTTGGGGGCCTGCACAAATTCATGAATTGGGAGCGGCCCATTCTGACGGACAGCGGCGGGTTTCAGGTCATGAGCCTCGCCGATCTGCGCAAGCTGACGGAAAAGGGCGTGACTTTTCGCTCGCATGTCGATGGCTCGAAACATGAGCTGACGCCGGAGCGCTCGATGGAGATCCAAAAGCTCCTCGGCTCCGACATTGTGATGTGTTTCGACGAATGCCCCGCGCTTCCGGCGGATCGCGACCGGATCGCGGAGTCGATGCGCCTGTCGATGCGGTGGGCGGCGCGGTCCAAGGACGCGTTCGGCGACCGTCCGGGGCATGCGCTGTTCGGTATTCAGCAAGGTGGGCTGGAACAGGATTTCCGCGAAGAAAGCGCCGAGGCTTTGAAAGAGATCGGGTTCGATGGCTACGCATTGGGCGGTCTGGCCGTGGGCGAGGGGCAGGAGGCGATGTTCCAAACGCTCGACTTCGCGCCCGATATGTTGCCCACCGACAAGCCGCGTTACCTGATGGGCGTGGGCAAACCGGATGACATCGTCGGCGCCGTGAAACGTGGCATCGACATGATGGATTGCGTGCTGCCCTCGCGCTCGGGTCGCACCGGCCAGGCCTGGACCCGGCGCGGGCAGGTCAACATCAAGAACGCGCGCCACGCCGATGACCCGCGTCCGCTGGATGAACAATGCACCTGTCCGGCGTGTTCGAACTATTCGCGCGCCTATCTGCACCATGTCTTCCGCAGCCACGAGATGATCTCCGGCATGCTTTTGACCTGGCACAACCTGCATTATTTTCAGGAAATCATGCAGGGTATGCGCGACGCGATTGCGGGCGGCACATTTGAGGTCTGGGAAGCTGACTTCCACGCCAAGCGCGCCGAGGGCGATATTGAGCCGATTTGAGGGAATCAACCCTAGGTTGTTTTTGGGGCCTGCGGGGGTGTCCACAGCATCTTGATCACCTGTGATCCGTGTTGTGATCTGTCTTGCGGGAAAAACAGGCAGGAAAACGGTTAAGGATAACCCCTCAATTTTCTTGCGTTTTCTGTAAAACAACGGCTTTTCAACCCATTTTTGCGCATTTTGATGCGAAAAACCCGCGCTTTGGGGGCAATTCTGCCCTTGCGAGAGGCGCAGATGAGGGGCAAACTCGATATCAGCCGCAACTTGACTTGGTTGAAATCCCGGGGACAGGCCCCCAGATATAGTCACCAAGACAGGAAAGAGCCAATGGCTGCCACTTTGGGGCCCGGCTCTTTTGCCAAGATAAGGAATGACAATGCACGAGCAACTCCAATCCTATCCCGTCCTGCCGCTGCGCGACATTGTGGTGTTTCCGCATATGGTCGTGCCGCTCTTTGTGGGACGCGAAAAATCCGTGAAAGCGCTCGAAGAGGTCATGGCGCAGGACAAGCAAATTCTCTTGTCCGCCCAGATCGACCCGGCCGTGGACGACCCGGACACCGACGGCATCTACCGCGTCGGCGTGCTGGCCAATGTGCTGCAACTTCTGAAGCTGCCCGATGGCACCGTCAAAGTGCTGGTCGAGGGCGAGCGCCGGGTGAAATTGACCCGCTTTCTCGACAATGAGAACCATTTCGAGGCCGAGATTTCGCCGCTGGACGAAAGCGAAGGCGATGCGGAAGCCGTGGCGGCGCTCTTGCGCTCCGTGCGCGAAGAATTCGAACATTACGCCAAGGTGAAAAAGAACGTCCCCGAAGAAGCTCTGGTCGCCGTCTCCGAGACGCGCGAACCGGCGAAGCTGGCCGATCTCGTGGCCGGTCATCTGGGCGTTGAGGTCGAACAGAAACAAAAGCTTCTGGAAACGCTGGCGGTTGATGAGCGTCTTGAGGCGGTCTATGGCCTGATGCAGGGCGAAATGTCCGTGTTGCAGGTCGAGAAAAAGATCAAGACCCGCGTCAAATCACAGATGGAGCGCACCCAGCGCGAGTACTATCTGAATGAGCAAATGAAGGCCATTCAGAAGGAGTTGGGCGATGGCGACGATGGGGCCGGCGAGATCGCCGAGCTCGAAGAGAAAATCGCTGCGACCAAACTGTCGAAAGAAGCCGCCGAGAAGGCTGAGGCGGAGCTTAAAAAGCTCAAGAACATGTCGCCGATGTCGGCGGAGGCCACGGTGGTGCGCAACTATCTCGACTGGATGTTGTCGATCCCGTGGGGCACGAAATCGCGTGTGAAAAAGGATCTTGGCCGCGCCGAGGAAATCCTCGATGCCGATCACTACGGGCTTGAGAAAGTCAAGGAGCGCATCGTCGAATATCTCGCGGTGCAGCAGCGTTCGAAAAAGCTGAAAGGCCCGATCATGTGCCTCGTCGGCCCGCCGGGCGTGGGTAAGACCTCTTTGGGCAAATCGGTCGCCAAGGCCACGGGGCGCGAGTTCATTCGCATCTCTCTGGGCGGCGTGCGCGACGAGTCAGAGATCCGCGGTCACCGTCGGACCTATATTGGCTCCATGCCGGGCAAGATCATCCAGGCCTTGAAAAAGGCGAAGACGACGAACCCGCTCATCTTGCTCGATGAGATCGACAAGATGGGGCAGGACTTCCGTGGTGACCCGGCGTCGGCGATGCTCGAAGTGCTTGATCCGGAACAGAATTCCACCTTTGTGGATCACTATATGGAGGTCGAATACGATCTCTCGAACGTGATGTTCCTGACCACGTCGAACAGCTACAACATGCCGGGGCCGCTTCTCGACCGGATGGAGATCATCCCGCTCTCGGGCTACACCGAAGAGGAAAAGGCCGAGATCGCGAAACAGCATTTGCTGCCGAAACAGGTGAAAAACCATGGCCTCAAAGCCAAGGAATTCTCTGTCACGGACGGTGCGATCATGGATGTGATCCGCTACTACACCCGTGAGGCTGGCGTGCGGAATCTGGAGCGTGAATTCGCCAAGATCGCCCGCAAGGCGGTGACGAAGATCATCAAGAAAGAGGTCGACAGCGTGCAGGTCACGCCGGAGAACCTTGAAGATTACCTTGGTGTGAAAAAGTTCCGCTACGGTCTGGCCGAGAAAGAGGATCAGATCGGCGTTGTGACCGGGCTGGCCTATACGTCTGTGGGCGGCGATCTGTTGCAGATCGAGGCGCTGAAACTGCCGGGTAAAGGCCGGATGAAGACCACCGGGAAACTGGGCGATGTGATGAAGGAATCCATCGACGCGGCCAGCTCCTATGTGCGCTCGATTGCGCCCTCGATCGGGGTGAAACCGCCGCTGTTCGATACGATGGACATCCACGTCCACGTGCCCGATGGCGCGACACCGAAGGACGGGCCCTCTGCGGGTCTGGCGATGGTCACCACCATCGTCTCCGTTCTGACGCAAATCCCGGTGCGCAAAGACATCGCCATGACCGGCGAGGTGAGCTTGCGCGGCAATGCAACGGCCATCGGAGGGCTCAAGGAGAAACTCCTCGCGGCGCTGCGGGGCGGGATCAAAACCGTGCTCATCCCGGAGGAAAACGTCAAGGATCTGGCGGACATCCCGGACAACGTTAAAGAGGGGCTGGAGATTATCCCTGTGACCCATGTGTCCGAGGTGCTCAAACACGCGCTTGTGCGTCAGCCTGAGCCGATCGAATGGGACGATGCCGCAGATGAAGCGGCGCGTCTTGCGAAAATTTCTTCGACCGGAGAGGGGCAGGGCGCCGTCGCGCACTGATCCCGATCTGGAAACAATGACTTTGCGAAAGCCGGCCTTCGGGTCGGCTTTTGTCGTTTTGAGATGTATGAATTTTCTTTTTGATGGCTTAGGTTTAAGCATCTTTTCCGACGGCCTGTCTTCGGCGCGCCAAAGATGTATTTGCCCGTTGCGCGCCATGTGGTTCGAGCGCTAAGGTTTCCGTAAGTGCAATAATGTCGACGAGCAAGACAACAAGGACAACTCCTGTGACAACGACCACCAAAAAGACTGCCTCTGCGAAAAAGACCGTGCCAGCAACGACCGAACCCGCCCCGGTCGAGGCGCCCGAAACCACTCTGGTGACCGCCATGAAGAAAAAGGACCTCTTCGCAAAGGTGGTAGAGGCCTCGGGCGTGAAACGCTCTGATGTCAAGAAGGTGGTCGAAGCGACGCTGAAAGAGCTGGGCGATGCGCTCCAGCGCGAGGAGGAACTGAACCTGCCGCCTCTGGGTAAAATGAGCGTGAACCGCGTGCGTGAGGCTTCGGGCGCGCATATCATCGTCGCCAAACTGCGTCGTCCGAAAGCGATGTTGGAAGAGAAGGCCAGCGAAGATATGGCCGCAGAAAACGACAGCGACGACGCGTCCTGACAGACATTCGCGGTCAGAGGAATTTTCTCGGAAAAACCTCTTGCATCGGGATGGGGCAGAGGCTAAACACCGCGCCACGGCGGGTGATTAGCTCAGTGGTAGAGCGCTTCGTTCACATCGAAGATGTCAGGAGTTCAAATCTCTTATCACCCACCATTCTATCCCTTTGTAATTAAAGAAAAGCCTTGCAAATAAGGGCTTATGTCCGTTTCAAGGTTACAACTTCGGTTACAAACGGGATTTAAAAATGGCCGGAAAAGTTCGTCATTTAGTGAATCGGTCGGGGCGTTATCATGCACGGGTGGTTGTGCCGCAACACCTTCGGGGTTTCTTTAATAATAAGTGGGAGCTGCGAACCCCTCTCGGTGGTGACTACCGCCAAGCGCTCAAACTTTTGCCGGGTGCCGTGGCGAACCATCAACGCGAGATCGCGGACGCCGAACGAATGTATACGCAACAGACCGGGCGGAACATCACGCCTGATCCTCGCTACATCCTGACGCCGCAACAGATCGCGCACAGCCACTACACGCAGCGCCTCGCCTTTGATGACGAACTTCGGAATGATCGCCGATATGCAAACGTTGGTATTGATGATGACCTAGTTTCGCGGCTTCGCAATGCGGTTGCTGGACGTGCCGACGATGCAGAGTTGTCGGAATTTGTCGGCTATCAGGTCGAACGGTTCCGGGCGGCTGGCAACCTCGCTGCGGAGATCGGAAGCGATGAATGGCGTGTGATTGCCCGTGCGCTGTGTAGTGCCGAGCTAGAGGCGCTAGAACGGGTTGCAGAGCGCGACGAAGGCGATTTTACCGGCACACCAAGCACACCGATTATTCGAGACGCACAGCCGCCGCAAGACACGCCAGAGCCGGTGAGCATTAAGCGCCTTTGGTCTGATTATGTGGCGATGCGCAAACAGGCCGGTTCAATGAAGGATGGCGGTAAGCGTCTGACCACCGTAATCGAGAACCTTCGCAAGTTCCTTAAACATGACGACGCGGCCAAAATCACCCGTAAGGACGTGATTGCATGGCGTGACGATCTTCTGAAAAGTAAGTCGGCGACAACCGTGAGCACGGTTTACCTGTCAACGGTGCGCTCGCTGTTGCAGTGGGCGTTTGAGAATGAGCGCCTTTCCGAGAATGTCGCGGCGACAGTGAAGCAAAGCAAACAGAAACGGGTTGTGACCCGTGAGAAGGGCTACACCGACACGGAAGCGGTGAAGGTGCTCAAAGTTTCTCGGTCATATAAGCCAAACGAAGACGCATGGGGCAGGGTTCGTGAAAAGCCGCAGCTGGTCGCCGCAAAGCGTTGGGTTCCTATCATCTGTGCTTTCACCGGCGCACGGGTCACAGAGATCACACAGCTTCGGAAAGAGGATGTGCGGCAAGAGGGTGATGTCTGGGTGATCCGTATCACGCCAGAGGCGGGCACTGTGAAGGCTGGCGGCTATCGTGACGTGCCTTTGCACCCTCAGATCGTCCAAGAGGGTTTCCCGGCGTTTGTTGAAGCCTCGGGCAATGGTCCCTTGTTCCACAATGGGACCGATCCGGCGAAGTATTTGCAAAAGGCGGTTCGTATCTCGAACCAGCTTTCAGAATGGCTTCGCGCTGAAAAGCTGACGCCTGATGATCTTGCGCAACCAAACCACGCATGGCGGCACCGGCTGAAAACGCAATGCCGTGAGCTTGGTATCTCTGACCGTGTGGCTGATGCAATTCAGGGCCATGCCGGGAAGACTGCGGGCGACAACTACGGCGACGTGACGCTTGCGACGAAGGTTAACGCGATCAACCAAGTGCCGGCATACGATCTCACCTAAATCTCCTGAAACTTTCTTTCGGGTAGGGATTCACATTGCGCGCCAAATGGGGTATTATGATACCGTTAGTTGGTTCAAGTGTTTTCAGTTCGTGTTTAAAAAGTCTTTTCAGTATTCACTAAGAAGGCGGTGGGCGTTTCGACGTCCGCCGCTTTCCCTATTTTCAACATTACGCCTTCAATCACAGGTCAGACCGTTACGGCAGATACCGCCATGCGCGTTCCCGCCGTGGCCTGTGCTGTCTCTCTGATCGCTGAGACGGTCGGCAGCTTGCCAGCTAAGCTCTATGAGCGCGAGGGCAGGGCGTCTGTCACCGATCACCCCGCGTATAAGCTCATGCACGACGAAGCGAACCCGTGGACGTCTGCGCAGTCCTTGCGCGAGGAATTGACGACCGACGCGCTTCTTTACGGTCGTGGCTTTGCGTTGGTTGTTCGCAATGGCGTGGGCGATTCTGTTGAGCTTCACCGGCTCGAACCGTCCGCCGTGCAGATCGAAACCGACGACTTCGGCGAACCGACTTACATCGTGCAACACTCTGACGGGCCGCGCCGCTACACCTTCACTGACATTCTGCACGTTGAAGCCTTTGGTGGTGTCTCGCCGATCCTTCTCGGTCGTGAAGCTATCGGTCTCGCACTGGCCTTTGAGGCTCATATCGCGCGCCTCTTCGCCAACGGCGGCAAACCCGGCGGCATTATCAAATCCGAGAAAGCCCTCGGTGACGAAGCCAAACGCAATCTGGCGACAAGTTGGACCGCTGCGCATGGTTCCGGCAATTCCGGCGGCACGGCCATTCTTGACGAAGGAATGAGCTATGAGGCGGTGACGATGACGCTCACCGACGCACAGTTCGCCGAGAACCGCCTCGAACAAATCCGCGAAATCGCCCGCGTGTTCCGGGTGCCGCCCACGATGCTTTTCGAGCTGACACGCGGCACATGGTCGAACACCGAAGAAATGGCGCGCCAGTTCCTACAGGTCACACTCAAACCGTGGCTGACCAATTGGGCATGGGCTTATGCGCGCTGTCTCCTGACACCGGAAGAGCGCAGCGAGCTCTATGCAGAGTTCGTGACCGACGATCTCACAACGACCGACACCGCCGCCCGTGCCGCCGCTTACGGTCAATATCGCAGCATGGGTGTTATGACCGCGAACGAAGTGCGGGCAGGGCTGAATTTGCAGCCCCACGCCAACGGCAACGAATTGCAGAACCCTTACACGACAACTGGCGCGGATTCCGCGCCTCAGAAAGAAGACATTTCCAATGAATGAACAGATTACCTACACCGGCTTTTTTGGTGATCGCGACCACGCTTTTTGCCTGACCGATCCCATGCTTGCCGAACTTGAACGGATTACCGGCCTTGGCGTTGGTGCGCTGTATTTCCAGTTCGTGAACGGTGCCTATCCGGCGAACCTTCTCACCGAAGTCATTCGTCTCGGTCTGATCGGTGGCGGTGCTGACCCGGAAGACGCGAAACGTCTCTGTGACGCCTACGCCGCAAACCGTCCGCTGTCCGAGACCTTCCCGCTCGCGTTCGAGATCATGGAAGCCCGTTGGAGCGGTGTGAGCGCCAAAGATGAAGAGACCGAAGCCGCTACCGGCGATCTGGGGGCTTCCCTGAGTGTCGCGGCATGACCGACCGTCTCGAAATCAAGGCCGACCTGAGCGTCACGGACTCGGGCGAGATCACCGGCATTGCGTGGCCGTTCGGCACTGCCGACCGGGTGGGCGACGTGATCGAAAAGGGCGCGTTCTCAGGCCCGAAAACCCTTCCCATGCTCTTTGCCCACGACCAAGCGCAGGTGGTGGGCGTCTGGGACGAAATGACCGAAACCGATGCAGGTTTGACCGTGAAAGGGCGTCTTCTGATCGAAGATGTTGAGCGCGCTCGCGAAGTGCGCGCGATGGTGAAATCGGGTGCGATCTCAGGGCTTTCCATTGGGTTCCTCACAAAAAACGCAAAGCGTGAGGGCAAGGGTCGCAAGATTACCGCGCTTGAGCTTCACGAAATCAGCATTGTTGCCGTTCCGGCTCATCCGGGCGCGCAGATCACCTCTTTAAAATCTTTAAATTTGAACAAGGAAATTTTCATGGAAAACGAAGACATCGAAACCAATGAGCCGGAAGCCAAAGCGGCACCGGCAAACGCTCTGCAAATGGACACCAAAGCTTTCGACCGCGTGAACGCGCGTCTTGATGCTCTGGAAGCCAAGGGCAACCGCCCGACCGGCGCACCGGCAATCGTGAACGGTCAGAAGCCCGAACAGAAAGCGTTCGTTTCTTACCTGCAAGGCAACGAAGCCGAAAAGAAATCGCTGACCATTGCGAACGACAACCCGAACTATGTGCTCGCCCCGGAAGACACGTCTAGCGAGTTCATTCGCAACCTTGTCGAGTTCTCGCCGATCCGTGGCATCGCCGATGTGCGTTCCACTGCGTCCCATACCGTTCTTTTGCCGAAACGGACCTCTGTGACCAACGCCCTCTGGGTGGGGGAAACCGACACCCGCACCGGCAGCGAGCCGACCTTTGATCAAGGCGAGGTCGCAATCAAAGAAATCGCGACTTATGTGGACCTGTCGCTTCAACTCGCCGAAGACAGTGCGAACGTGCTTTCTGAGGTCAATCTCGCCCTGTCCGAAGACTTCGGTCAGAAAGAGGCGCTGTCTTTCGTGAACGGCAGCACCGCTGTTGAACCCTCGGGTTTTATGCAAGACGCCAATATCGTCGCCACCTCGAACGGTAGCGCGACTGTGCTCGATGCTGACGCCCTTATCGCGATGATGTATGCGCTTCCCGCGACCTACCGGAACGCCGGGACGTTTGTCATGAACGGCGCGACCCTCGCCACGATCCGCACCCTGAAAGACGGGAACGGCAATTACCTGTGGCAGCCGTCCTATCAAGCCGGTCAACCTGAGACGATCCTCGGTCGCCCGGTGGTCGAAGCCGTGGACATGCCTGACGTGGCAGACGGTGCGGAACCGATCATCTTCGGTGACTTCAAACGCGGCTACCGCATTTATGACCGCCTGTCGCTTGCTGTCATGGCCGCCCCCTACACGGTGCGCACGTCCGGTCTGATGCGCTACCACGCTCGCCGCCGTGTTGGTGCCGGTGTGGTCCGTCCGACTGCGTTCCGTAAGTTGCTCATGGCTGCATAAGCCATGACGCCGCTCGCTCGCTTGGAAGAGGTCACAGTTCGTCACGGTGGTCATGTCGTGACGCTGAGACCGACCTTGCGGGCGGCGATGACCCTTGAGCGCTTGTATAACGGTTGGTCGGGCTTTCTCCTTCACTTCGACCAATTCCACTTGAGCACGGTGCAAACGCTCATTCGAGCCTCAGCGGTGTCCCACGTTGCCGCTGAGGCTCTTCTGTCTTCTCTGGAAGGCAAACCCCTCAAACAGATCAAAGCGACTCTGGAAGGCCCCTGTGTGGCTCTCCTGAGCATGTTCTTGAACCCGACCGGCGAAGAACAAGGGCAGGGCGCACAGAACCCCAAACAGACAGGTAAAGCGCTCTCATGGTCTGACGCCTATGCAGAACTTTACCAGATCGGGACGGGTTGGCTTGGTTGGACGCCGCAAGACGCTTGGAACGCGACCCCGACCGAGATCGCCGCAGCCTTCACCGGCAAGCTCGCCATGTTGAAAGTCATTCACGGCAGCGCAGAGGAAGAGGCTTCGAAGTCCGCAGCAGATTACACGCCGGAACGCCTGAATGAGATCGAAGAGCTTGGTCACGATCCGGCGTTTGATCGAAACGGGCTGCAAGGTCTGAAAGCGAAGCTCAATGCCTAAGCCGCCGCATGTATGCTCTTGCGGGCGTGTGGTGCCGCATGGCGAGCGCTGTGCGTGTCAGATCGCCCGCACCCGCGCCCGGAACAAGCGCCACGACCAAAGACGCCCTACCGCTGCACAGCGTGGATACAACCATGCTTGGCGCAAAGCCCGCATTGAATTCCTGAATTACCACCCGGTTTGCGCCCGATGTGGGGCGCCCGCGACCGTGGTGGATCACATCATTCCGCACAAGGGCGACGACCGTCTATTCTGGGATAAGAGCAACTGGCAAGCGCTGTGTAAGCCGTGCCACGACCGACAGAAGCAACGGGAAGAGCGCGCCCATGTCTGAGCGCGATCTCTGGACCGCTGTGCTCTTGCTTGCCGTGGAAGACGCCACATTCGGCATTGGTGGCGAGAGTGGTTCCTCACGAAAAACAAAGCTGCGGATGATCGAAGAGACACGCACATTCCTGACGACTGAGAACGAAGACTTACAAATCGTCTGTGATGGTGCTAATCTGGATATGATGCAGGTGATCGAGCACATGCGGAAGCGGATCGCAGAGGCACCGACCGCAGAAGAACTTTTGGACGGTGTGCAGAAGCGAAAGATTGAGTTCAACGCCAGCCAGCGGAAAGAGCAAGAGAAGCGATCAATCCCGACCTATACGCACAACGGCGAAACCCTGACGCTTGCGGAGTGGTCAGAACGCACCGGCCTCAAGGTGAGCACCATTCATGCGCGTCTTGGTCGTGGCTGGCCTTTGGCTAAAGCTCTATCGGTGAGCGTCGAAGAGGCACAGGAAGAGGCGCGCCAAGAGGTGCAAAGTCGAGCTTATCGCGAAGCTCAAAAGAAGACGTGGCGGCGTGGACCGCCAGAATTGACGATTACCCACAATGGCGAGACATTGACCGTTAAAGAATGGTCATGGCGCACAGGTATCAACGCCGCGACGATTAAGACGCGCCTTCGGAAAGGTATGCCGACTGAGAAGGTGCTGACGGTGGGTGATTTGCGAAGTCACTAGAGGCGTGGGACAGATGCGATTATGCCGCGTAGAACGCTTTTCCCGTCAACATCTATGCGGCATACCCCATCCACTCTTTCACCGGGCCGATTTCCTAATTCTCGTAAGATTTGTTCATTTTCTTCTGGCGTGGGTGCTTCGCAGAACGACCATGCTTTTTCTAAGTAGAATGGAACTTCAACTGAGTGTCCGAAATATTTCCTGTCGATAACATCAAGCTCTTGGTTCAACACAATTGCTCTGAAACCGCTCTTGAATTTCATTGAAAATGAGCCTTCGGGAATGTCAGGTCTGGTGTGATAGCCGCGCGAAAAATAGTAGTAGCCGCCGTAGCCAATTGCAGCAAGAAGCAACAGGCCAAGTATCTTTTTCAACATTCTAATTCTCAGTTTTCAAGCTTGTCGAGGTTTGCGTAACAGTGACTATGAAACGGTTCAATTTTCAATGATTTTTGACGCAGCTTTTTTCTTACGAGCGATGCGCTTCCTGTAAGGCTTGTCACGGTCGGAGCAATAAACCTCTATAACTACGGTTCCATCTTCGAAGTGTTCAAAAAGCTGCCCGTTTCGGCGAATAAACCCTTGCCATTGTGTGCCGGGTTCCAACACATATGGGATGGTCGTTGCGCTACCGGGAAAGTCAGGCTTAGGAACAACGTAGTGTTGCCCTCTTTTACGCGTCCAGCGATAGAAGCGGCTCTCGTATTTCACCATTGCTAAGTTTGTGAGCGTTGTGGGTGCTGAACCTCGATTGCGAACGGTAGCAACTACAAATGAATCACTCGAGTTTAAGCCCGCGCCAACTGTGATCATATCTGGCTGAATGCGTAGTGAAATCCTTGGGCCACTTTCAAACCACCGACGAACCTCAAGGGCAAGTGCTCCAGTCGCCACTATCGCAGCATAAACGGCAATCCATTCAGTAGTATCCATTCTGCACGTTCCTCATATGTTCTTTGTCTGTTTCATAGTGGTGGGAGGCGTGAGGGTGCAATAGTTAACAGTGCCGGGATGGTATGCTATTAGGCCGAACGTTAGAGCCAATGGCAGTGGCGGCGTAAGATATCTTCGAGAGTTTCCAGTTTAAATCGGTCTTCTACAAAAAGTCTCTCAATGAGTGGCCCGAGGGAATAGTCTGGAGCTTCAAAGCTCACACCATTCATTAGAAGGAAGTTATTTGCGCACGCGAAACCAGTGCGCTTATTGCCGTCAATGTAACCGTGGCTGGTTGATATTCCGTGCCAGTAATAGGCTGCGACCCTAACTAGGTCACAGCCTTCTTCATAGTAGAGCGCATGTTGTGGCCTACCAATTGCTCCCAGAAGATCATCTAGGCATTTGTATCCGCGAAGTTGTTCGGGTTCGAGAATTTCCTCATGGAAATAATCCACGTCTTCTTGCGTAAGGAAAGTGGTATCCTCTGGGGCTGGCAGAGGCTCAAACCGAAGCATTACTTCAAGTATTCAAGGGTCTCTTTATACCGAGCCTTGGTGCGTGCCATAGCTTCGCGAGCAGACATGCGCTTGCGTGTCACTGGTTTGTCTTCTTTCCGGAAGTCAGTGTTCGCAGCGATCAGCGACGAGAAACATACCGCATTCGCCAGCTCATGCGGAATAGAGCCGTGGAAACGACCGCATTTAGGGCATGTGGGCATATGGAACGACATTGTTTCTCTCGTGATTCATCGGCTGTATAGATAGCACAACGTAAGTTGTTATCCAATGAATAGCAAGAACGCTGCTATTTAAGGCTAACGGTCAATGACTTGTGCCGCATTTCCGCTGTTTCTTATGTTGTGTTTTAGACCTTGTCTACAGGAGGCCGGGGTAGTCCTGAACTTTCCCCTAAGTTAGGGGACCGGCGGGGGGAGGTTCGCACACGATTTGCGCTAAATAACTTTTTGTGAACTGATTAAATTTTTCAGTAATCAAAAAAACAAAAGCCCCGCCGAAGCGGGGCAATGTCTGAAAGTGTAACCGGGTCCCAGTTTTCATTTAACAGCACGAGCCATTAAATCCGGTATCTCTTCGATCTTGCGACCTACTTTACCGCTTTCGCGGTGTGTGAGGCGGGTGTTCTCACCTTACACTTCCAAATTCCAGAGAGTTTCTACTTTAATGTGAAACTAGAGTCAAGTTTTAGCCGGCTTCGTAATCTTCAAAATCCCTTTTTCTCGTTTCTTATCGAGTTCTGATTGAGTGATGAAGTAACTTGAACAGATATGATAATATCCATCTTTTTCGTTTTTCTCAATCGTGAGTGCGATTAGCGCAGCGCTTTGTTCACCTGGGATTCTGCTAACAAATTCGATTTTTCCGGGGTTCTTAAAATCATCGCCAATATAGTGTGGGTTGGATATGATTTGCGATAGGTGAGGTATGATTTTGGGGACATCTTCTGGATGATTTTGTTTCGCGTGCCTTTGCGCTTGAGACGAGAATTTTACCTCACCCGGGTCGATTTCAATTTTTAGGGTTCTATAAATTGCTTCATCGGGTAAAGAGCCGGGGAAAATGTGAAATAACTTGTCTTTTTTCCCATAATACTGCCGACGAATTGTTTGGATTATCGGCTGTATCTAACCGCCATTACTTGTCTTTTCAATCTTCGTTTTTAGTGTTCTCTTATCTGATGATGGTGTTATAATATAACATATACATTTCAAACCGATTGATTTTTCATGTCCGTTACCCCTGTGGCTTTGCTCAAAGCCCATTTGAATCTTGAGCACGATCTCGACGACGATCTGTTGCAGCTCTATCTCAACGCCGCCGAGGCCTATGTGGCTAAATATATCGGCGGTGAAATCCCCGAAATTCCAGAACCGGTGGTGGATGCTGACGGTTTCTTGCTGGTTAAGGCTGACCCTGATCCTGTTCCAGATATTCGGTTGGCTGTGTTGATGCTTGCGGGCTTCTGGTATGAGAACCGCGAAGCTGCACAATCAAGCGGGAAAACCGCTATGGTGCCGTTCGGTGTCCACGATCTCTTGGACAGTCATCGCCGGTGGGTGGTGTGACATGGCAAAAGACCTCAAAGCACAGTCAAAGCGCCTCGCAGCACGTCTTGAAGCTATTCCGTCCGAGATCGTGGCAGAGATCAAGCCCGCGCTGATCGCTTCGGCAAATGATCTCGCCAACGTCGCCAAAGCCCTCGCACCGGAAGACAGTGGCGACCTGATCGCGTCTATCGAAGTGACGCCGCCCGGTGGTGTGACGCCCGCCTATGCGCAGGGTGGTGGACGTCGCCAAGCGACTGAGAACCAAGCCCTCGTGACGGTCGGTAATCCCGATCAACGCCACGGGCATCTTGTCGAATTCGGCACCGATCCGCACAAGAACGGCGGGCAGTTCGAAGGCACGGATCACCCCGGCACAGAGGCACAGCCGTTCCTCTTGCCCGCAATCCGGTTGACGCAGGATCGGAACAAGCGGCGGATCGGTCGCGCCATTGGGAAGGCCGTGCGGAGCGCTGCGAAGAGCGGGGGCGGTGATGCTTGATCCTGTTCTTGGTTTCCAGACTGCTATTCGCCAGACCTTGATTGCATCGCCGGATGTGACTGCGCTTGTCGAGCCGAAGAACATTCGCGCCGGTGGTGGTCGCCCTGACAAGCTTCCTTCGGTGCTCTTCTCGAACGCGCAAACCGAATACCTCGGACGCACTGCCGGTTCGCAACGTGCCGCGCGTGTCTTCCTGACCCTGCACATGTGGGCGCAAGAGGATGGTGCGGACACCGCGCGCCAGATCGGTGCGGCGGTGTCCGATGCACTGGAATTTGGCCCGCTCAAGAATGGCGAAATTTTCGTGGATGAATGGCACAAACCGAGTGTGGTTTGGGTGCGTGACCCGCAACCGAACCTGACGCTCACGCATGGCGCTATGAGCCTTGAAGCCGTCATTCGGTGGAAGGTGTGACCATGAAAGCGAGTAAACTTGACCGGCATGTGAGCTTTGAACGCAAGGCCGAAGAGATCACAGAGACGGGCGCGACCCTTGAGACGTGGGCGACCTTCCTGACCGTGCGTGCCGAAGTGCGTGACCTCATGACCGATCAGGTCACGCTTGATCTCGGTGAAGGCGAGAAGGCGACACGGGTCTTTGTGATCCGGTGGACGCCTGAGACGATCACGACCGAAGACCGAGTGAGCTACAACGGGCAGAGCTATGACATTCGCCAGATTGTCGAACTTGGTCGCCGTGGTGGTCTACAAATCACAGGGGCAGCGGTATGAGCGCCATGCACATGCGCGGCATTAAGCCCGCCCTGACACCCGACACAGACGCTTTGACGAAGGCACCGCCGGTTCCGAAATTCATGAGCGCCCACGCCAAAGCCGAATGGAAGCGGATCATGCCGCAACTGATCGCGCGGCGGACGATCACGAAAGCCGATCTTGCGGGCGTGGAAGCTTACTGCATCTCGGTCGGTATGGTGCGCCAGATCGAAGAGGAACGCGCCGCCGCCGGCGGATTGATCGACGTGAAGCTCTTCGGTGTGATGAACCGCGCGGCACAGACCGCACGGCAGTTCGCCAGTGAATACGGCCTGACGCCCACGTCACGCGCCCGGATCGGCTCAAACGCGCCAGAGGATGCGGACGACGACGACCCGCTTGCAGTGTAAGCCATGACGAAACAGAGCACCTATCCGACGTGGGTGACGGACAATTCACCTATTCCTGATCCGATGGGCTTCGGTGAGCGCGCTGTGAAGTTCTTGCGGCGTCTGCGGCATCCTGCCAGCACTGCACCAAAACGCGCCTTTCAGCTCGCGCCGTGGCAAGAGCGGATCGTTCGGCGGATTTACGGCCCGCGCAATGCGGACGGGTCGCGGATCGTCAAACAGGTGTTTCTCATGATCCCGCGCGGCAACCGCAAGACCTCGCTCGCCGCTGCACTCGCACTTCTGCACCTTCTCGGACCTGAGCGGGTCGCGGCGGGGCAGATTATCTTTGCCGCGTCAGACCGTGAACAGGCGGGCATTGGCTTCCGTGAGGCTGCGGAGATCGTGCGGCAAGACAAGCGTCTTGAGGGCGTGACAAAGGTCTATGACGCCCACAACGCGCCGAAGACGATCAAGAGCACGTTGGATGGGTCTTCGCTCAAATCTGTGTCCTCAGATGGGCGCGCACAGCACGGCACGACGCCAACTTTTGTGCTCGCTGACGAAATCCACACATGGCGCGGAAATGACCTCTGGGAAGCGCTGCAATCGGGCATGGTGAAGCGGGCAGGTGGCCTGACGGTCATTGCCACAACTGCCGGACGTGGAAACGAAGGGCTTGCCGCCGATCTTTACAACTATGCGCGCGGTGTTGCGCTTGGTCAGATCGAAAACGAAGAGGTGTTGCCGATCCTGTTTGAGCCGGAAGAGGGCGACCAATGGGACGACGAAGAGGTTTGGCACAAGGTCAACCCCGGCTTGCCTTACGGCTTCCCCGATCTGGACGGGCTGCGGTCTGTGGCGAAGAAAGCGGTGGACAGTCCGAGCGAGCGCTATTCGTTCGAGCAATACAACTTGAACCGATGGTTCGCGAATAGCCGCGACCCGCTCTTTGACTTCGCGACCTATGACGCGCGCCAGTTTGATGACGACCCGGCAGACCTCGAAGCCCTGCCGTGTTGGCTTGGTGTTGACCTGTCGCGCTCTGGCGACCTGACCGCCGTTGTCGCGGCGTTCCAACACCCTGACGGGCAGGTGACGGTGAGGCCGACGTTCTTTGTGCCAGGGGAAGACCTGAAAGCCCGATCTGATCGTGACGGGGTGCCTTATCAGGACTGGGCCGATAAAGGGCTCATTCGTCTCTGTGCTGGTCCGATCATCTCGGAAGAGGATGTGGAAGACGAAATTCGCGAGCTTTGCGCGACCTATGACGTGCGTGAGATCGGCTTTGACCCGCACCTTGCGCAACGGATCATGCAGCGGCTTTACGATGATGGTTTGCCGGTCGTGGAAGTGCGGCAAGGTCCGCTGACGATGGGCGCAGCCGGTGCCGATCTTGAGCGGATCGTGAACGGCAAGCTCATTCGCCACGATGGACACCCGATCTTGCGGCACCACCTCGCGAGCGTGGTCGCTGTGCGCACCGATAGCGGCTTGGTCAAGATGCGCAAAGGCAAGAAGACCGACCGCATTGACGGGGCAGTCGCGGCTGCAATGGCGGTCTACCGCCTGACCCTCGGTCAATCGAATTTGAGTGCCTACAACTCGCCGGAAGCGAGCGGGCTTTTTGTATTTTAGAGAGTGAGATTTTGAACAATGACGAATGAACTTCCCGGCCTAATTGTCCCAATTGAGGGCCGTATCGATCGACTTGAAAAAGCGCTGGCGAAAGCGAACAAGGCACAGCAAAGATTTGCCCGCGACGCTGAGAGTCGATCCAAACGCACAGCTGGCAAAATGAACAAGGCGTTCGGCGGTGTGAAATTCTCAGGCGCTGGCGTTGCCGCTGGCGTGACTTTGATCGCCGGGGCAGCGGCAACCGCGATTGCACAGACCCGTGTGCTTGCGCGGGAAGTGGCAACCGTTGGCAATGAGGCCCGCCGTGCCGGTGTGAGCGCCGAAGACTTCCAAATCTGGGCGCACGTCGCAGAGCAAAACCGAATTCCGGTTGATAGCCTGATCGATGGCTTGAAAGAACTCAATCTTCGCGCCGACGAATTCGTCATGACCGGCAAGGGCAGCGGGGCGGATGCTTTCCAACGCCTCGGATACACTGCCGAAGAATTGGCGCGGAAGCTCAAAGACCCGTCTGCGTTGATGTCCGAAATCCTCGAACGCTTGGAGCAGATGGATAAGGCGGCTCAAATTCGGATCGCTGACGAATTGTTCGGCGGCACGGGTGGCGAGCGGTTTGTTGAGCTTCTGGGGCAGGGCGCGCGCAAGATCGAAGAGACCAAACGCGAGGCGGTGAACCTCGGGCTGGTCATGAGTGACGACCTGATTGCAAAGGCTGACATTCTCGACCGGCAATTCACGACCGTCGCGAACACGGTCGGCACGACTTTGAAGTCTGCGATCATCTCAGCCGCATACAGCCTGTCAGAATTCCTCGACGGGTTCCGGGCGTTCGAAGCGCAGCGCACCGCCACACTTGAAAGCCGCCAAGCCGAAATCATGGCAGAGAAAGCCGGTCTCTATGCGACCGATCAAGAGCAATCGGGTTGGTCTGATCGCAAGCGCTCACGCAGTGGGACACCTTCGGAAATTCTTCAGGAACGCATTGCCGCGCTTGATGAGGAAGAAAACAAGATCATCGGCATTTTAAGCCAGCGCAACACCCCGGCTTGGTCGCCCTCGGGTGACGCTTGGACGCCACCAGAGACGCCCGTAGGAGGCGACACAGGCGCGGGCGCGGGTGGAAGCTCACAAAGTGGCTATGAAGCCGCTGTGGCGGCTCTGGAGCGGCAGCGCATGGCCTATGAAGCGCAAGCCTCGACGATGCAAAAGGCGGCGACACAGGCGCAGAGCTATGGCGATGCGGTTGAGTATGCCCGCGTGCGTGCGCAGCTTCTGGCTGCTGCACAGGCGGAAGGTCGTGCAATCACGCCGGAACTGAGTGCCGAGATTGATCGGCTTGCAAAGGCGTATGTCACGGCAGGCATGAGTGCCGAACAGGCCGCGCGAAAACTTGAACAGGTCGAAGGTGCGGGCCAAAGGGGCGCAGAGGCTTTGAGCGGTATGTTCATGAGCGTCTTCTCTGGCGCAAAATCTGCCGAACAAGCGGTTCTTGATTTGCTGGCGCAGCTCGCACAGGCCGCCATGAACAAGCTCTTGATGCAACTCTTTTCTGGGGCTTTTGGTGGTGTGTCGTCTGCGGTTGGTGGTCTCCTGCCGTTCGCCTCGGGTGGCTACACTGGCGACGGTGGCACGTTCGAGCCAAAGGGCGTTGTGCATGGCGGTGAATTCGTCATGTCGAAGCGGGCGACCGAGCGCCTCGGAGTCGCGAACCTTGATGCGCTGCACAAAAGCGCCTTGCGTGGCTATGCGTCTGGCGGGTTCGTCGGTGCGGCGAAGGCAAACAACCTGTCACAGCCGACCATGAGCGCCGCACCTTCGATCACCATTGCGCCGAATATCAGCGTGAACGCTTCGGGCGGATCGCCGGAACAGAACCGTGACCTTGCCGCCAAGATCGCCAGTGAGACCGAACGCAGCATGAAGGCGTTGGTGCAATTCGAAATCACGAAAATGATGCGCCCCGGTGGTGTGTTGCGGCGGGCTGCGGCCTGATTTTCAAAATCGCGCAGAGAGGCACCTTAGAGCGCCTGTAGCGTCTTTCCGGTGGATGTGGACTCGGAAGACCGCAACGGGCGTCTGGTGACTCTCTGTGAGTCTGTGCGGGCGCGCTACCGGGTGGGGAAGGGGGTGCAGAACCGGAGCGGCGGGTTTTGGTGTCGTGTGGGGCTGCGCCTGACATAGCCGGGAGAGGTGTTTGTAATGGGATATGAGACCTTAACCGGAGGAGGGAATAAATAGATTCGTGTCGTTTTGGACGTAACGTATATATTTCTTAATTACTAAATACATAAGTAGATAAGTAATATGTATATAAATACGTCCAAAACGACACGCTTTTTCTCGGTTAATCGAAGTGGTTGCGTTACGTCCAAAACGACACGCGTATTTTCGATTGACCATTAAACAGTTAACTGTTAACCTAATGTGGAATTCAGGTAATAAGGAATACCCCATGAGTAACCACATTCGTCTTCCCGGTGAGCGCGTCGAACAACTTCGTATGATCGCGGAAGCCAAGAGCAAAACCATTTCTGAGGTGATCGGCGATTACGTCCGCAGTGAGATCGAAGCGGGAACAATCCCAGCCAGCATTCCGGGCGTGGACGTCTCCAAGTCTGAGGATGGTGTCAAGATCGTCGCGGGCGATATGGAAGCGTTTATTCCGTTGGGTGAGGGTCCGACCGTCGCCGAGGTCTTGGCGTCTGCCGGTTCGTTCACTGCAAAGGATGCTGAGCGTAAAAAACTCTGGATCGAAGGTGCTGCGGCTTTGAGTGGTATCAAAGTGAAGCGGGCAGGGAATGGCCTCAAGTTGGTCTCACTATTCACCGGGAAAGAATACCCGCTTAACCTCGACGTGGCGACCGATCTGGCAAATGTGATCGAAGAGGCGGCAAAATAAGAAAAGAGGCGAGCGCGGGAACGCTCACCTCTTCGGTAACTTGGTGTGAGAAATGAATAGCAAAATTAGCGACCCGTCACAAGTCGAAGTTGATGAATTTAGCGCTCTTGAGGCCGAACTTGCGGCTATTGGAGCAACCGAACCCGAAGTCAAAGAGAAGCGCGGTTTCGCCGGTTCGGCCTTTCAAGACCCTGATCCCGACGACGAAGACGTAATTTTCGAGCCAGTGAAGCTGACGCGCTATGACAAGGCACTGATTAGGCTTCGTGAACGGGAAGCAAAGCGCGACGCAATTCTTTCAAAAGGCGAGTTGAGTGTTGAAGACCAGCGGCGTCTCTTGGTGACAAACGAAACTATTGCGAGCGCACAGAGGGAACTTGAGAAGGCATCCGAGCGGGCCAAAGATGACAATGCCCGCAGACAGGAAAGCATTGATGAATGGCGCAAGACCGACGAGGGCAAGTTGATCCGTAACGCCAAGCGTCGAAAGGTCCGCGATCAGCCGAACAATGATCTCTCGCACCTGAAAGACGATCCTGAGAAGCTGGCCCAATACAATCGGGACAAACGTTCGGATGCGAATTGGCTCAAGCGCAAACGGGATAAAGGTATCCCTGAGCATGTTATTCGCGCTGCATATGCTTTGCGCCTCGAAGAGCGTCAAAAGGAACGGGGTTTGGGTGAACTTCCTGGCTATGGCCTCTTCTGAAACAGGGTAGGCGACAGTTTGAAGTGACTAAGTGCTTACTTATTTTAATAAATAAAAACATATGGTTAGACTATTTTTCGTCTTGCACTCGGATTCCTCGCAGGTTTAGAATCCATCCATATCGAAACCGATTTGGAGCAAATGAAAATGCAGAACACCTACCTCCCCGACACCGCTTGGTTTGAGCTTGCGGCGAACCTCACGAATGCAGCAACGCACCCGATTGACCCGGAAACCGCGATTAAAGAGGCGCTGGCGAATGCTGGCATCATGCCGGAAATGTGCCGTGAAGATTGCGAGGTTTCGGAGGCGGCTTAACGAAAATCCAAAGAAATCTCTTTTGTCTATTGAAAGCGTCACTGTCATCGTTATATCAGAAATGACGATGATGGTGACAGGTGGATGTTATGGCAAAATCTTCTGCTGAGCGGCAACGCGAATACATGGAGCGAAAGCGGCAACGCGAGGTAGAAGCGAACGCTTCTATTAAAGGTGTGTATGCTGTCCCGTTCTTTGAATACTTCAATGAGGACCGGCGCGGTTATCTGAGCGAATTGAACATGGCTCTCGATATTGCCGGTATTGAAATGCCTGAATTTGAGAATGATCTCGGGCCGAAACACTTTGCTTTAAACGATGTATTGGACGGCGTAGATGCGCCTGAATACAGCGACGATGTTGGCTCGCTCGGTCGTGCAGAAGTCATGATCGGCTCACTGATTGATGCGGCGCGGGTTTTTGCTGACATGGTGAACGACAACAAGCGCACAGAGATCAAAGCTCGTCTCGCTGAAATCGAAGCCGCTGACCTTTCGGACCCTGAGACAAGAAAGGCCGCGCTGAAAGATGTGGCGCGCCTGAACAAGATGCTTGACCAGCTTGATAAGCAGGTCCGCTGGACATTCCCGCAGTGGAAGGTGACGGGCTGAAATAGCCCTGTAAGACAACAGAGGGCGTGCATCGCCGCTACCAAACATAGACGCTCGCCCTCTGTCTCCCAATTCAAACCTAGAGAAAGAATGAACTGTGAAAGACTTTAACACACACTCCGACAATGGAACAACTCCGACCGAAGCCGATCAAGAACTCACTCTTGTTATTAATCTTCACGACGCCATTGAGAGCTTTGTCGATTTTGAAGGCAGCGAAGCGACTTCGCGCAAACTTCAAACGGCTGCGGGTATGATTGCGCATGTTGAGCAAGAAATGCCTAAACTGGCTGATAAGCATGTCAAATCCGTTCTTGGTGACGCCGGTTTCAAACAGTGGCTTGATGAAGGTCGCACCTATGCCAGCTTCGCGCGGCTGTTTCTTGGCCGTGGTGAAGGCGACGTGAACGGGGAGGCGGTATAATGGCTATGAACCCCTTGCTTAAAGAACTGGTTCGGAAGAGCGCAGATAAATACGGAACCGCCGCGGATAGAATTGCTGAAATCAAAGCGGAGCTGGCAACGGAAATGGACATGAGCTGGGATGCGGAAAAGGAGGGGCGCATATACGCCCTTTTCGAAGAGCAGGCACTAATGGTTTCTGATTTCTTTGAAGCCGCCAGAAAGATCGAACGCTTGGAGCGCGGACAGCAACGGTTGCGCAATCATATCATCCAAGTCGAGGTTGGGCTCAGAGAGTTGGGTGTAACAGGTGAGGGCGCGGGTTTCCTGTCTTGCTCTGATGATGTGGCAGAAGAGGAAGCCGCCTAATCCTATGCGACACTCTCGGGTTTCGGGTGTATATGTAAACAGGAACGGCACCACCTGACGCTTGCCAAGAGTGTAAACGGTGCTGCGATTAGTCGATGAGTGCGCGGGCCATATTCCCAAAACCCCGACACGGCACAGCGGTTTCACCCTTCGCTGCGTGGTGCCTAGAACGATTACCAGTCGTCACAGGCGAGGTGCTTCGGTGCCTCGCCTTTCATTTTGCCTATGATTGACGCAACGTCATTTGGTCCGTTTTGTGGGCGGTAACATGGTTACAAAGTGCCTTGTAAGTCATTGAAATCGTTAACTAGGGGCAAAATTCAAATCTCTTATCACCCACCATCCAGTTTCCAAGGGCGTCTCTCCAGAGGCGCCCTTTTTCTATGGTGATCGGGCGACTGGTCTCAGGTGCCGGCTAGCATGACATCCGAAATGCGCTGTGCATACAAACTGTTGGCCTCGGCCACCGGCATGGGGCGGGCGTGTAGAAAACCTTGATGCAAGGTGAGCCCAGGGCTCAACAGCATGTCGCGTTGTGCGGGCGTCTTGACACCTTCGGCGATGATTTCAAATTCCAGCGCCTCGGCCAGATGGATGATCGAGCGCAGAGCCTCGCGCGATCTCCGATCCGTCCCGATCCGGTCGATCAGGGATTTGTCGATCTTCACGATGTCGATCGGCAGATGGGGGAGCCGGTTGAGGTTCGAGGCCTCCTTGCCGAAATCATCCAATGCGATCCGAATGCCATGGCTGCGCAGGATCGCGATCTCCATCATGGCCTGGTCCATATCGATCCGCTCGGTTATCGCATCCTCGCAGATCTCGATGACGATGTCGTGATGATGCACCGTCAGTGCCCCGAAACTGTGCAGTAATTTCAACGCGGCGCCGGGAAATTCCAAGGTTTCCAAACGCGTGTTGAAACTCACGAAGGCGCCGGGGCAGGCGGTCAGGCCAGACAACAAGGCCGCGCACATTTGCTGTGGGACGCTGGCGTATTCTGCGCTCAAGAGGACATTTTGAAGCTGGGGCAGGAACTGGCGCGGCGCCATGATTTGCCCACCGTCCCGTTCCCAACGCATAAAGGCCAATCCCCCGGTGCTGTGCAGCGTCAAAAATCGGCTGCACATATTTCTCGATTTGGTTCTTCTCCAAAGCCTGCACGATGTCTTGGTGGCTTGTGAGTTTGCCCTGAAGATGCAGGTTTTCGGAGAACCGTTCATTGGCCACGACCAGTGTGTTGCGGCCGTTTTCCTTGGCTTCACGCAGAGCCCAATCGGCCCATTTGGCCGCCGTTTCAAGCCGGTCAATTCGTCATGCGCCACCAGATGTTCAAGTTTCTGACGCGCCAAAGAGAACTCGGTGATATCGACAACCATGATGATGTTGAGCCAGCGATCTTCGGTGTGCTCGATCACACTGCGCATCCATCGTGACCAGCATCGCCGGGCTGTTCTCCAAAAGCTCATGGAGCAAGAGCCGGTCCTGGCTGTGTTGATGTTTATAGATGCCCGCCACGGTGATGAGATTGGAGGCCAGAAGCACGAGGACGAGGGTTTCGCTATATGTCTGTGGTGCGCAGTGGCGCATCTGAGGGCCATGCAAGGTGATTGTGAGCAGTCTCGACGCGAGTTCGGACATGACAAAGGCGCTGACTCCCTTCCCAAGCGTGGGCAAAAATGCCGAAGGCCAGGGCATGCCGAGAAGAAGGCGGAACAGGATCAGCGCTATACCTCCCGCGACCAGAATGATTTTTCGGCCATGATCACGGTGCAAAATCAGCAGATAACACCAGATCACAGTGCCGGTTCAAATGACCGGGAAATCAGGGGAGATCTGTGAAAAAAGGCTTTGAAATAAGAGAGTTTATCCAAGGAGAAACAGCCCTGCCAAGAGGCTGTGTTGCTTTAACGTGGCGTGAAATGTCGCTCAATAATGTCGGCGAAGACCCCGCGGGCCCCGCCAGGCGAAGTCGTCCGAGTATCGGCACCAGAGACAAAAGCAAAATGTCATGAGGCTGATCGAAAGTGTGACCCCTCTGGCATCCACCAGAGTGAGGGCTTGACCAATCGGTTTCCCATGGGTTTCGGCCAGCCGCAGAATGATGAAAGCAACGACCAGAGGCGTGCCTTAGGCGAGATATGACGTATTGCGGAGTCGTTCGTTTTCAAGTTCAGGAGCTGTTTCAAAAGATC
The DNA here is from genome assembly GCF_048270365.1 of Celeribacter sp. Taxonomy (NCBI): domain Bacteria; kingdom Pseudomonadati; phylum Pseudomonadota; class Alphaproteobacteria; order Rhodobacterales; family Roseobacteraceae; genus Celeribacter; species Celeribacter sp. The sequence continues at coordinate 233,158 of NZ_JBLWTA010000003.1, read as the reverse complement.
AATCGCGATCGCGGCCGTGACGATCAACACGATCGGATGAACCCGCCCGAATCTCGGAGGTGGCGCAGGAAAATTTGGCACAAAGGACAGGGTCAAGAGTAGCAAAAGCATCTCCATCAGGGCAATATTCCCCCAGAGAGCTTGCTGTGCTTTGGTCTTCCATCTCATGCATGTCACGCCGTTTTTTGACCGTTTTAATTTGAATGCCTGCCTCTTTTACGTGCCAAATTTTATGTCAGACCGGTTATTTTTTGCGGTCCGTGAAGGCGGAGTCATAGGCTCATGAAAATGCTTAATGTCTTTAAGAATGGTTAACGCCACAGAGAAACGGTTCATAATTCGGGGCAAAATGCGAAAATTTGCGCGTTTTGTCCGACATAACAACATCCATCCGGGGGCGAGCAGGGAAAGAACAACGGCGGGATGGAGGCCCTTGGCACGATTTGCGCAAGGTATGGCTCAAATTTTAGCTATCCGAAGCCTCAACCTGAGACCATTTCGAACCGACTTAAACGAATCTTCATTCCTTGGCGGCATGGATCAATGCGTACTGGGTTTTCACCCGAATGCTGATCATCGCCCGGAGCCGCGTTTCCAGGCCGCGACTTGACCGAGAGGCCAGGAGAGAAAAATGAACTTTTTTAGCAGGATTAAGCTGGCAAAGAAACTGCCCGTGATCATGATCGGTTTGACGATCGTCACCATCGCGATTGCAAACCTTGTTTCTTACCGAAATGCGTCGCAATCATTGCTGGTCGAGGCGGAAGAGGCCTTGATGACTGTCGCTGAAGCGCGGTCGCTTGAGCTTGAGGGCTGGCTTGAAGGTGTAGACATCGATCTGCGCAGTCAGGCGGAAAACCCGACGGTGATTTCTGCTCTTCGTGGTTTTGGCGAAGCCTGGGAGATGATCAACACCGACAAGACCCGCTATCTGAAAAAGTGGTATATCGACGACAATCCCAATGAGTTGGGCAGCAAGCACGATCTCGATTATGCGCTCGATGGCTCAGCTTACAGTCAGGTTCACAAACTCTACCATAGCTATTTCCGCAAACTTGTGGAGGAAAAGGGCTATTACGATGTATTTGTGTTCTCCCTCGAAGGCGATCTGATCTACTCCGTGTTCAAGGAACAGGATTACGCCACCAATTTCCTTGAGGGCGAATATGCCCAAACCGGTCTGGGACAAGTTCTGCGCCACTCTTTGGAAGCCACACAAAGCGGCGAGGTTTCTTTCGCGGACTTCGAAACTTATGCGCCGTCTCACGGAGCGCCCGCCGCCTTTATCGGTGCGCCAGTTTTTGATCGCAGCGGCACGTTGCGCGGCGTGATTGCGTTCCAGATGCCCATCGGCAAAATCGACGCGATCACGACCCGGGGGACAGGACTTGGTCGAACCGGGGATTCCTATCTTGTCGGTCAGGACCTGAAACTGCGCTCTGATCGTATTCACGGCACGGATGATGAGGTGCTGCAGGTCGAAATCACGACTGAATCCGCAAAAAGAGCCATCGCCGGCGAAAGCGGTTTTCTGCGAGAAACGGAGTCCGAAGAGGGCACCGGCCATATGCACGAACACCTCGCAGCCTATTCCCCGATCCATTATCACGGTGCGCAGTGGGGTCTCATTGCAGAGCAGAGCATCGAGGAAATTCTCGAACCTGCGACAGAATTGGCCAACACGATGCTGTGGCAAGGCGCTGTCATGACCGCACTCGTCGCTCTGATTGCGTTCCTGATTGCACGTGCAATCTCTCGCCCGCTGACGCGGGTGGAAGGGGCGATGCGGACGGTTTCCGACGGCAATTATGCTGCGAATGTCCCTGGCACGGAACGCGGGGACGAAATCGGTCAGATTGCGCAAGCTCTGGACGATTTCCGCCATGCTTTGGGACGTGCAGAACAAGCAACACGCGATGGCCTGTTCAAAGGTGCTGCCTTCGAGGGCTCCTCGGCGGCCTTGATGATGATCGACCAGGATTTCAACATCACTTATATGAACTCTGCCGTCTATCACCTCTTGAAAGGTCACGAAAAAGATTTTCGTGAAATGTTTGGCAGCTTCAGTGCAGATGAAATTGTCGGCAAAAATATCGATATCTTCCATCATGATCCGGGACGCATCCGGGCTATTCTGTCCGACACCAGCAAGATGCCGTTCTCGACCGATATGAAAGTGGGCAGCGTGCATTTTGCGCTGGACGTCAATGCAGTGGCGGATCTCGACGGGACTCAAATCGGTTGCGTCATGGAATGGAAAGACGTGACGAGTATTCGCACCAACGAAGCCGTCATTGAGGCATTGGACAGCCATCAGGCTAAGGTTGAATTCGATGTGAACGGTCATTTGCTCAAGGCCAATACCAACTTCTCCAATATGCTCGGTGTGGACAAGGCGGAACTTATCGGCAAGCGGTATGACAAACTCTTTGTTTTCGACCCGCAACTCGCTCAGGAACGCGGCGCAATTTGGGATCGCCTTGGCCGCGGTGAAAGTGTTCTTGGCCGGTTCAAGCTCCTGGACAAAGAAGGCAACACGTCGCTTCTCGAAGGCACGTTTAGCCCCGTCAAAGATGCCTCGGGTCGCCCCTTCCGGATCATTCTGCTTGGCACCGACATCACCGAAAATCAGGCAGCACTCGTTGCCGCTGAGGCTGAGCGAGAACGGATGAAGGCTGCACAGGACCGCGTGGTCGAAGGGCTTCGCGTGGGTCTCAAGAAACTTGCGTCTGGCGATCTCACCTCGCGTCTGGACGTTGCTTTCTCTGACGAATACGAAACCCTCCGTGGGGACTTCAACCAGGCGATCGACAACTTGCTGTCTGCAATGCGCAACGTGGTCGAGAATGCGGATATGATCCGTGGCGAAGCCTCTGAAATCTCCAATGCGGCAGATGATTTGTCCCGCCGCACGGAAAAACAGGCCGCCACGCTTGAGGAAACCGCAACGGCTTTGGATCAATTGACTTCCTCGGTCCGCTCTGCGGCAGATGGGGCCAATCAAGCGTCCGATATGGTGGAAACTGCAAAGGCCAACGCCGAAGCTTCTGGTAAAGTTGTGCAAGAAGCCGTCGAAGCCATGAGCCAGATTGAAACCTCTTCGAACCAGATCTCCAAGATCACTTCTGTCATTGATGACATCGCCTTCCAGACCAATTTGCTGGCTTTGAACGCCGGGGTGGAAGCCGCACGTGCGGGCGAAGCGGGGCGGGGTTTTGCTGTCGTGGCCTCTGAAGTGCGTGCCTTGGCACAGCGTTCTTCGGAGGCGGCTCGTGAGATCAATGATCTGATCTCGAAATCGGGCACTCTGGTGAAGCGGGGCGTGAGTCTGGTTGGGGAAACGGGCGAGGCTCTGCGTGGCATCGTGGGCTCTGTGTCAGAGATTTCTCACAATGTCTCCGAAATTGCCGTGTCGGCGCGTGAGCAGTCCTCGGGCCTCGCCGAGATCAACGCAGCGGTCAATCAGCTGGATCAAGTCACACAGCAAAACGCCGCCATGTTCGAACAGACCACGGCAGCCAGCCACGCCCTGACACGCGAAGCGGAAAACCTGAATGTCACGACCTCAAGGTTCTCGATCGGTGCTGTTCAGTCTGCAAAAGCGCCCGCATCCGTTGCGCCGGTCGATTTCAAAGAGGCGCGCAAAGCACCCGCAGCCGCGCCCAAGGCGCCCATCAAAACCAGTCCTCCCAAACCTGAGCCCCAAGCGCCGGTCAAAAAGGTTGTGAATGCTCCACTGCCTGTTTCGAGTGCAGCTGAAGATGATTGGGAAGATTTCTGAAGTGAGCATGGCAACGCGACCAAGACTTCGGAAGGGAATTTTTAGGAAAGGGAGCTCGGTGTGAACCCGTTACGTGTTTTGATTGTTGACGACTCCGCCACGATGCGACGACTTATCCGGTCCATTCTCGATGCCGATCGCCGTCTGGAAGTGGTGGCCGAAGCTGGCACCGCACGCGAAGCCCGCGATGCTGTGAATACCCATCGTCCGGATGTGATGACGCTCGATGTGGAAATGCCCAATATGAGCGGTCTGGAATTTCTGAAAAGGCTCATGAAACATCGTCCGATGCCTGTGGTGATGGTGTCGACACTGACCCAAAAAGGAAGTGATGTGGCGGTCGAGGCCATGGCGCTTGGTGCCGTGGATTGTGTCGAAAAACCAAAACTGGGCGGCGGAACCGACAATTTCGCCAAATTGGCCGATACGGTTGCTTTGGCGGCGCGCGCGCGCGTCACTGTCGCCCGCCCCGTGCGAAGCAGCGTTGCCCCGCAACAGAACAGAAGGTTCCGCCGTATTTGTTTGATCGGGGGGTCGACAGGAGCCGTGGATGCGATCGAACGCATATTGCAGAGCTTTCCGGCCGATTGCCCGCCCACTTTGATCACACAGCATATGCCGGAACCTTTCCTGGTCAGCTTCGCGGCCCGTCTGGATCCCTTGGTGCAGCCGAAAGTGTGTCTGGCTCAAGACGGTGCGGTTTTGCGCCCGGGTCTTGTGATGATCGCACCTGGAGGGGAGTATCATCTCAACGTGACGGGCAAAACCGAGCTCAGGGCCAAGTTGCACAAAGGGCCTCTCGTCTCCGGGCATCGCCCCTCAGTGGATTCGATGTTTCTCTCCGCCGTGGAGCATGCTCCCAAGATTGTGGCCGGAATTTTGACCGGGATGGGCGGCGACGGCGCGGCTGGCATGAAGGCCCTCCGGGATGCCGGTGCGAAAACACTGGGTCAGAGTCAACAAACCTGCGTTGTTTTCGGCATGCCGCGTGTGGCTGCCGAGATGGGCGGAGTCGAGCAATGGGCGGATTTGGATAAGGTCGGCGAAGAGTTGCTGCGCCTCTGTGAAGCTCCTGTACAAATGAGGGTCACATGACAGCCATGCTTCAACAACGCAGCGGCGGACTGCGCACCTATATCGCTCAGGGAGAATATGCGATTGCCAATGTGGAAGAGGCCGTGATCTCGACCATCCTCGGGTCATGTGTGGCAACTTGCCTTTGGGATCCCGTGGCGAAAATTGGTGGTATGAACCATTTCCTCTTGCCGGAGGGGCCGCCATCTCGAAGCGATGTGAGTTCTTTCGGGGCCAATGCTATGGAGCTTTTGATCAATGCGCTCATTCGATCGGGAGCCGTTCGGGAACGTTTGCGGGCCAAAGTTTTTGGCGGTGCGGAAATGTACAAAGGGCTGACCAACGCCGGCAATCAAAACGGTTTGTTCGTGCTGTCCTATCTCGAGCGCGAGAATATTCCTTGCGATGGTCAAAGTCTTGGCGGCGGTCAGGCGCGGCGGGTTGAGTTTTTTCCGGCGCAAGGCAAAGCGCGTCAGAAACTTGTGGAGGATCCGCATATCGTTGAAAAACGGCCGGTTCCGGAAAAGACCAGCGATCTCGAGCTGTTTTAGTCCGTTGTGATCATTCCGGCGTGCGATCCTGCGGCAGGCTCTGGGCTTTTTCCAAAGTGCCATTCAGGGTTGGCAAAGCGGTAGGCATATGCGGCCGAAGTCATACCAACCTTTGGCGCCTCTCTCGTTTCGATGCGGGCGCCTCTGAGGGTTAAATCTCTGGATGAAATCCAGTGGTCTCACCTGGTGGAAAAAGAAAGGCACTCAGTGATTTGATCAGTCGAAAAGGTCTCATGAAAAGCCCCGTGCGAGACCGCACGGGGCATCAAAATTCTGAAAAATCGGAACTCAGGTTTTAGAGACCGCATCCAAAATGCGGGCCCAGGAGCGGATGCCTTTGTGGAAATTCTTGAGGCCGTATTTCTCATTGGGCGAATGAATGCGGTCATCGTCCTCGGCATAACCGACCAGCATGGAATCCAGCCCCAAGATGGTGGTGAAGAACCCGGCAATCGGGATCGAGCCGCCCATGCCGGCAAACACCGCCTCACGGTCCCATTCGGCAGAGAGCGCCTGACGCGCGGCTTCGAATTCCGGGCGCGCGGTGTTCATCACGGCGGCGGGGGAGCCGTCCAGGTCCTGGTTCCAGGTGACTTTCGCATCCACCGGCAGACGGCTTTCGACATGGGAGCGCAGGTTTTCGCGGATCGCATCTGGGTCTTGCGTGCCGACCAGACGACAGGTGATTTTGCAATGCGCCTCCGACGGGATCACGGTTTTCGTGCCCGGTCCCTGATAGCCGCCCCACATGCCGTTGATCTCCAAGGTCGGGCGGGACCATTGCTGTTCCAGGGTGGAATAGCCCGCTTCGCCGTGGGACTCCGTCATGCCGACGCCGGACAGATAGTCCTCCTCGTCAAAGCCGCAGCCCTTCCATTGGTCGAGGATGTCGGCAGGCACGTCTTGGACACCGTCGTAAAAATCCTTGACCGTGACGCGGCCTTGATCGTCGTGAAAACTCGCGACAATTTTAGAGATTTCGCGCAAGGGATTAAGCGCCGGGCCCCCGTAATGACCGGAGTGCAGGTCCATCACCGGGCCTGTCAGGGTAAACTCATCCTTCAACATGCCGCGCAGTTGCGAACAGATCGACGGCACGCCGGGCGCCACCATGGAGGTGTCGCAGATCAGCGCCAGATCGGCGGAGAGCTTGTCCTTATTGGCCTCCATGAAGGGGATGAGCGAGGGCGAGCCGCTTTCCTCTTCGCCCTCGAAGAAGAACGTGATGGTGCAGGGCAGGGTGCCATGCTCGGCAATCCAGGCGCGACAGGCCTCGACAAAGGTCATGAGCTGGCCCTTGTCGTCGGAGGCGCCGCGGCCACGGATCACCTTGCCGGTCTCGCGCTCTTCAATGAAAGGCGCAAAAGGGTCGTGATCCCACAGCGACAGCGGATCGACCGGCTGCACATCGTAATGCCCGTAGAACAACAGATGCGGACTGCCGGTGCCGATCTTGCCATAGACCATTGGATGCCCAGGCGTTTCGCAAAGCTCGGCCTCGGCGCCCAGAGATTTGAGATCCTCCACAAGCCACTCGGCGGCCTTGAGACAATCGGCCTTATGCGCCGGGTCGGTGGAGATCGACGGAATGCGCAGCAAATCCATCAAACGGTCGAGTGTGGCGTCAAGGTCGGAATCGATGCGGGACAGCACCGGGTCGAGGCGGGAGTTCATTATAGGAAACCTTTGATCGTAGAGGGATGTTTTGTCGCAGCTTACGCCGATCACATCTGGTGTCCAGAGCCTGTTGGCGGGTTGACATAGATCATACTGAAAGGGTTTTTAGTCATTCTAAAAGGGCAGGGCATAATGCTCGCGATCACAGATGTGGTCACCCCCGGGCTCTTGCGAAAGGTGGTCTAGCCAAAAGGTATTATCTTGCGAATTGTGAATATGAGTCGCAATTTTCGTTTGATGCCGCTAAAACAGGCAGACCTGAGACGCGCGAAAGGACAAAAAGTGGACTACACGGCGAAGCTTGACGAGGCGATCCAACGTTTGCATGACGAAGGCCGCTACCGCACCTTCATCGACATCGAGCGTAAGCGCGGGCAATTTCCCCACGCCACATGGACGCGCCCGGACGGCACAGAGCAACCCGTGACGGTCTGGTGTGGCAACGATTATCTCGGCATGGGGCAGAACCCGGTTGTTCTGGCTGCCATGAAAGAGGCTGTCGATGCTACGGGGGCCGGTTCGGGCGGGACGCGCAACATCTCAGGCACGACCGTGTACCACAAACGTCTCGAAGCGGAGCTGGCCGATCTGCACGGCAAAGAAGGCGCGCTGGTGTTCTCCTCGGCCTATATCGCCAATGACGCCACGCTTTCGACCCTGCCGACGCTGTTTCCGGGGCTGATCATCTACTCCGACGAGTTGAATCACGCCTCCATGATCGAAGGCATCCGTCGCAATGGCGGCTCCAAACGCATCTTCCGCCACAACGATCTCGATCACCTGCGCGAGCTTTTGGCCGCCGACGATCCTGAGGCGCCAAAGCTGATCGCCTTTGAATCCGTCTATTCGATGGACGGCGATTTCGGCCCGATCAAGGAATTGTGTGACCTTGCCGAGGAATTCAACGCGCTGACCTATCTCGACGAGGTGCACGCGGTCGGCATGTACGGCCCGCGCGGCGGCGGTGTGGCAGAGCGTGACGGTTTGATGGGCCGGATCGACATCATCAACGGCACTTTGGGCAAAGCCTTCGGCGTGTTCGGCGGCTATATCGCAGCAAGCGCGAAAATGTGTGACGCCGTGCGCTCTTATGCGCCGGGCTTCATCTTTACGACCTCGATTCCGCCGGCGGTGGCCGCGGGCGCTGCGGCCTCCATCGCTTTCCTGAAAGGCGAGGGCGGTGTGACGTTGCGCGAACAGCATCAGACTCAGGCGAAAATCCTCAAAACCCGGCTCAAAGGTCTCGGCCTGCCGATCACCGACAACGGCTCGCACATCGTGCCGCTGATCGTGGGCGATCCGAAACACACGAAATTGATGTCGGACATGATGCTGGAGCACTATGGTATCTACGTGCAGCCGGTGAATTTCCCGACCGTGCCACGTGGCACCGAGCGTTTGCGGTTTACACCGTCGCCGGTGCACGGGCCCAATGAAATGGACCACCTGATCAAGGCGCTGGACGCGCTCTGGAGCCATTGTGCGCTGAATCGTGCCGAAATGGCCGGATGACGCGCATAACCCCTGTGCGCCCGGTTTGAGCATGTGGTAACACTGTTTCCAAGAGCTTAAGACGAATCGTCTATAAGCTCATGGGGACAGGACCAACTTAGGGCGGCACACAGGCATGATCAGGCGGTGGAGCAAACCACCCGTCGAGGAACAGGAACAACCTCGCGGGTTTGATGACTTTGAGTTGCGGCTCGGAGATGTCATGCGTGGTGAACGTGCGACCATCGGCAAATCCCTTTTGGATGTCCAGCGCGAGCTGAAGATCAAGGCGACCTACATCGCCGCGATCGAGAATGCCGATCCTGCCGTGTTCGAAACCCAAGGTTTTATCGCCGGTTATGTGCGCTCCTATGCGCGCTACCTCGATCTCGATCCCGATTGGGCGTTTTCGCGCTTTTGTCAGGAAAGCGGCTTTGCCGTGGCTCACGGCATGTCGCCGCAGGCCTCGACCAAACGCAGCCCCGCGACCGCGCAAAAACAATCGCCCGTCAAAGACCCCTTTGCCGATCCAAACGCCACTTTTGTGCCGCGCGGCCAAGGTTTTATGACTCGCATCGAACCCGGTGCTCTGGGCTCGACGGCGGTGCTTCTCGCGCTTTTGGGCGTGATCGGCTATGGCGGCTGGTCGGTGCTGCAAGAGGTGCAAAAGGTCAAACTGGCGCCGATCGATCAGGCCCCTGGCATGATCTCCGAAGTGTCGCCGCTTGAGAGCGAGACCACCACGATGGCCGCCTTGGACGAGAGCGTCGGCCTTGCCACGCCCTCCGCCGAAGCTCTGGACCGTCTCTATCGCCCGCAGGCCCTCGATGTGCCTGTACTCGTGCCGCGCGATGGTCCGATTGCGACCCTCGATCCGCGCACGGTCGGCGCCTTGACGGCGGAAAGCCAGGCCGAGGATCGCGAAGATATTCTCAACGATATGTCCAACCTGATCGCCCAGGCTGCACTCTCCGAGGATGGCGACTCGCCTATTCAGGTGACCGCAGAGGGCGCGCCGGAACTGGCCGTCGTCGCCGTGCTGCCGTCCTGGGTCCGGGTGCAGGCCGCCGATGGCTCCGTTTTGTTCGAGAAAATTCTCGACGCGGGCGAACGCTATATCGTGCCCGCGATGGACAAGGCCCCCGTGCTGCGCACCGGCAATGCGGGCGGCGTGTATTTCGCCGTGAACGGTCAGGCCTATGGTCCGGTCGGGTCTTCCGGCTCTGTGGTGAAAAACGTGGCGCTGTCCGTGGCCGATGTCTCTGACGTCTTCGCGCCGGTTGATCTGGCCGCGAACACCTCGGTGGCGGAATTGTTCCGCGTGGCGCAAAACACCGAATAATTCGGTTGAGAAGATCGAGCGTGATCTTGTCACAGGCTTCTTTTGGCGCAAGCGGGCCTCTTTTGGCGCACGCGGGCTTCGTTTGACGCAAGCGGGGTCTGACCGCTTGCCCCGCGCGCACCATAGGCCTATCTAGGGCAGGACCGCGTATCGCACCAAAGAGGCTCCCATGTCCCACAATCCCATCCGTCCCTGGCGCAACATCGACCGTCGTGTGAGCCGCAAGATTTGGGTCGGGAATGTGCCCGTGGGCGGCGACGCACCCATCTCCGTCCAAACCATGACCAACACGCTGACCCATGACGTCAAGGCGACGCTGGATCAGATCATCCGCGCCGCCGAAGCCGGCGCCGACATCGTGCGGGTCTCCGTGCCGGATAAGGAAAGCTCTGCGGCCCTAAAAGAAATCTGCCGTGAAAGCCCGGTGCCGATCGTCGCCGACATCCATTTCCACTACATGCGCGGCATCGAGGCGGCAGAGGCGGGCGCCGCCTGCCTGCGCATCAACCCCGGCAACATCGGCGATGAGACGCGGGTCAAAGAGGTGCTCAAGGCGGCGCGCGATCACAATTGTTCGATCCGCATCGGCGTGAATGCGGGGTCTTTGGAAAAGCACCTCTTGGAGAAATACGGCGAACCGTGCCCCGACGCGATGGTCGAGAGCGGCATGGATCATATCAAGATCTTAGAGGAAAACGACTTCCACAATTTCAAAATCTCGGTGAAGGCCTCTGACGTCTTCATGGCCTCCGCCGCCTATCAGCAACTGGCCGAAGCTACCGACGCCCCCATTCACCTCGGCATCACCGAGGCGGGCGGGCTGATGTCCGGCACGATCAAATCCGCCATCGGCATGGGGCAGTTGTTGTGGATGGGCATCGGCGATACGCTGCGCGTGTCTTTGTCGGCTGATCCGGTCGAAGAGGTCAAGGTTGGCTATGAAATCCTCAAATCTTTGGGCCTGCGCCACCGTGGTGTGAATATCATTTCCTGCCCGTCCTGTGCGCGTCAGGGCTTTGACGTGATCAAAACTGTGGAGGAATTGGAGAAACGTCTTGAGCATATCAAGACGCCGATGAGCCTTTCCATTATTGGCTGCGTGGTGAACGGACCGGGCGAGGCCTTGATGACCGATGTCGGCTGGACCGGCGGCGGCGCAGGTCACGGCATGGTCTATCTGGGCGGCAAACAGGACCATAAAATGTCAAACGACCACATGGTCGAGCACATTGTCGAACAGGTCGAAAAGAAAGCCGCCGAGATCGAGGCCGCCGCCGCTCAGGATGCTGCGGAATAAAAGCTTCGCACTTTTCGTTTCCTTGGTGCTCCAAATACTCAAAACCCCGCCCAAAAGGCGGGGTTTGTTGTTTCAGACCTTCAAATGGCCTCAGCGGTTCGCGCGCACCTCGGCGACGATCTCCACCATGCCGTCATAGGGCACATAGCCGCGCAGCATCTGGTCGCCCAAGATGAACCCCGGCGTTCCGGAGATTTGCAATTCCTGCGCCAGCTGATGGTTCAGCGCCAGAATGGCGGTGACCTCATCGCTTTCCATCTCCGCGACCACCGCATCGGCGTCAATCTCAAGATCCTTGGCCAGACGCCGCAGCATGCCTTCGGAGACGTCGCCACGGGCCTGCATCAATTCGTCGTGCAGTTTGAGATAGGCCTCATTGCCCGCCACAATTTTCGTCGCCACGGCAAAGCGAGACGCCAGAACGGAGGCCTCGCCCAGAATGGGGAATTCCTTGACGATCAGTTTGATATTGCCGTCTTTTTCCAGCAAAGCCTGCACGTCCGGATAGGCTTTTTTGCAATAGCCACAGCGGTAATCGGAGAACTCGACCAACACGATATCGCCGTCCGGGTTGCCGTAAACCGCGTCGTTTTCGTCGTTGTAGATCACTTCGGAATAGGCCGCGATCAGATCGGCGTCATTGGCGACCTGCGCCTCGCTTTGTTGCTGCTGGTAGACCTCATAGGCCTCTTCCATGATCATCTCGGGGTTTTCCATGATGAACGCCCGGACCTCGGCGCGAAATGCCTCACGTTCGGCGTCTGACATGTTGGTGATGTCAAAGGCCTGCGCGGCCAGCGTGGTGGTCGCGGTCAAAAGGGCTGCGGTGCCGATACGCGTGCCGGATCGGATTAGGGGGCGCGCGAGGGCTTTGGCAAAATTCATCGGGTGTCTCTCCGTCTCAAACCTGTTCCGTCGCATGTATCACATCTTCGTGCCGGGGCCACCCAACAGTTGCGTGACCCAAGGCCGCATCCCCCGGCGTGGCGTGGTGACGCACAGGTTCTATGCACAGGCCATATACAGCCACTTCACTGCATTGCATTTCCCCCGTCTCGCTGGCATGGGAGGGCAGACTTTCAGGACAGGAGCCTCCCCATGAAAACCTCGAAACGATCCGTGGTCGATCCCTTCATCGTGATGGATGTCATGGAGGCGGCGCGGGCGGCCGAGGAGGCGGGGCGGCACATTATCCATATGGAAGTCGGCCAGCCCTCGACCGGCGCGCCCGCCAAGGCCCGCGCGCGGGTGGAGCAGGCGATGGAGGCCGATCCTTTGGGCTATACGGTCGCGCTTGGCCTGCCGGAGCTGCGCAAAGGCATCGCGGCGCTTTATAAGGATTGGTACGGCGTCGATCTCGACTGGCACCGCGTGGTGATCACGCCGGGCTCTTCGGGCGCTTTCATCCTCGCCTTCACCGCGCTCTTCGATGCGGGCGCCAAAGTGGGCATGGGCGAGCCGGGCTACCCGTCTTATCGCCAAATTCTGAGCGGCTTGGATATCACCCCCGTGGGACTGCCGACCAAGATGGAAAACCGCCTGCAACCGGTGCCCTCCGACATTCCCGATGGGCTGGATGGCTTGATCGTGGCCTCCCCCGGCAACCCCTCCGGCACAATGTTGGACCATGAGGCCATGGGCGCGCTGATCAAGACCTGTCAGGACAAGGGCATCGCCTATATCTCCGACGAGATTTACCACGGCATTCAATATGAAGGCCGGGCGGTGACCGCGTTGGAGCTGTCGGACGATGTTTATGTCATCAATTCGTTCTCGAAATTCTTCTCCATGACCGGTTGGCGCATCGGCTGGATGGTGGTGCCCGAAGATCATGTCCGGGTGATCGAACGCATCGCGCAGAACTTTTTCCTCTGCCCGCCGCACGCATCGCAGGTGGCGGCTTTGGGCGCATTGGAGGCCCGGCAGGAGTGCCAGGAAATGGTCGATGTCTATGCCGAGAACCGTCGGTTGATGCTCGAAGAACTGCCCAAAATCGGCTTTGACAAAATCGCGCCGCCGGACGGGGCGTTTTACATCTACGCCGATGTTTCCGAGCACACCGACGATAGCAAGGCGTTTTGCGATGAAATCCTCGCCGAAGCGGGCGTCGCCGTGACGCCGGGGCTGGATTTCGATCCGGTGCGCGGCGCGCAGACGCTTCGGTTTTCCTACGCGCGCTCGACCGAGGACATTCGCGAAGGTCTGGCGCGGCTCAAGGCGTTTATGGCCAATCGGTAACGTATCGCTTCACGCTTTGGTCAAACCGGCGATCCGTCATAGGCAAAGCGAAGCGGGCAGGGTAGGTATCGGTGAAATGTTTTTGAGGATGTCATGGTCAAGCTTTTCAAACCGCTGGTTTTCGCCACTCTTCTGGGCCTGTCTGCGAGCTTGCTTATGGGCGGTTCCGCCTCGGCGCAGAGCGGTCTGACGGCGCTTGCGCGTGCCGACAGCGGGGCGTCGGCGCTCGTGGATCAGGGGGAGCGCGTCGAGATGATGCTGCGCCTGAGCCAGCCGGTGCCGTTTCGCATTTTCACCCTCGACGAGCCGCGCCGCATGGTCATCGATTTCGCCGAGGTCGATTGGACCGGCTTTGACACCGAGCAATTTGATACTGCCGAGGGCATCACTGGCCTGCGGGTGGGCGGGTTCGTTCCGGGCTGGTCGCGGATGGTTCTGGATTTGGCCGGACCTTTCCGTCTGGTCCACGCCCAGATGTCGCGCGATGACAAAGGGGCGGTCTTGACGTTGACGCTCGATCCCACGGCCTCTGACGAATTTGCTTTGGGTGCTGGAACGCCGCCGGACGCGCAGCTTGTGCGCCCCTCCACGGACGACGCGCCCAAAGCCGCGCCCGCGCGCAAATTGGGCGAGGGGCCGCTGCGCGTGGTGCTCGATCCCGGTCATGGCGGTATCGATCCGGGGGCGGAACGGGACGGGGTGGTGGAAAAAGAGCTGACCCTGACATTCGCCCGCGAATTGCAGGATGTGCTCAATCGTGCGGGCGGGTTCGAGGTCACTCTGACCCGCGCCGAAGACCTCTTTGTGCCGCTGGAAACCCGTTTGACGCTGGCGCGGGAGGCAGGGGCCGATGTGTTCCTGTCGATCCACGCCGACGCGATTGCCGAGGGCCGGGCCGAAGGCGCGACGATCTACACTTTGGCGGCACGGGCCTCGGACGCGGCGTCGCAAAAGCTCGCGGAACGCCACGATCGTTCGGATTTGCTGTCTGGTGTGGATTTGACCGGGCAGGATGACGTGATCGCCACCGTACTCATGGATATGGCGCGCACGGAAACCACGCCGCGCACGGAGCGTCTGGCGGATGCCCTGGTGGAACAGCTCGACGAGAGCGTCGGCATGCACAAACGTCCGCGTCTGGAGGCCGGGTTTTCGGTCCTCAAAGCGCCCGACATGCCCTCTGTCCTGATCGAATTGGGCTTCCTGTCCTCGGCCAAGGACCGTGCAAAGTTGGTCGATCCGGCCTGGCGGACCAAAGCCGCCTGGGCGATCCGCGATGCCTTGTCGGCCTGGGAAGACGAAGAAATCTCGCTTCGGGATAAGCTCAGAAAGTGAGGGCGGCCAACTTCGCTGGCCGCCCCCAAAAAGCGCTTAATGCGCCATCATATCCGCGGCGATCTGATCTGCCGTCAGATCGACCGGGAAATAGGTCGGCCAGTTGGTCAGCTCTTCGAGCACGGCGGCGCGGTCATTGCCCCAGTAGAGGTGGTAGTGATCGGCTTTCGACGGGAAGATGCGGTGGTCGCTGAACTGGATGAACTGCGGCGCCGCGTCGTCGCCTGAGACCTTTTCAAACACAAAGCGCACACCACGGTTGCCTCGCGCGTAGGTCAGAACCTCATAGCCATCGTCTTCGTACACACCGGAGATTGCGCCGTCAGGCTGATGGAAGGTGACGGTGTCGCCCGTGATCTCGATCCGGTCGACGTCGGTCGCATAGCCGGTGGCGTAATAGGCGGTATAGGCCGCGGCGGATTTGTCGCCATGTTCGGCCTTATGTTCCATCACCGCGTCGAGTTTGCCGTCGTTCAACAGCGGGTAGACGGATTGCCAGTCGCCGGCCCAATCGGAGAGCGGGCGCGGGGCGATTTGGCTGTCTTCGAAGTAGCCTTCGTAGATAGGGTTGTCATGATCGTGGTCATGATCATGTGCGTGCTCTTCGGCGTGATCGTGGTCGTGATCATGAGACTCGGCTTGCGCCTGTGCGGTGAAGCTCAGCGTGGCGGCGAGGAGGGTCGCGAGGGCGAGAGATGTTTTTTGCATCCGGGTCTTTCCTTGTTGTTCCGTCCTGTGGATCTGTGATCCTCACATGGATACGTTATGAAATAACATAACAAAACGGACTTAGAAAAATGACGCCGAATTGGCAAGCATGAAAATTTTCGAAAACGCATCGCCTCCGGGATCACCTCAGGGGAGGTCAGTTCAACCGCTCTTGCGCGCCAACCACACGGAATGCCCGGTGCAACCGGGGTCCTCAGGCGTAAACGCGATCACTTCCATGCCCTCATTTGCCATCAACTGGCGGTATTCTTCGGGCGAAAGCGAGGCGTGGTAGACGGTCTCATGTTCGACATTGCCGATGGCTTCGCCCGCGTCAGGGCCGGAGGTGAAGAGCAACACGCCACGCGGGGCGAGGTGTTTGGCGAAGGTCGCAAACATCGCCCGCTGGTCCTCGGCGGTGAGGTGAAAAAAGCTGTCCCATGCGACCACGGCATCGAAGGTCTCGCCCAGATCAAGCCCCCGCATGTCGGCGCGAATGGCGCGCGCGCGTGGCAGGTTTTGTTGAAACAGCGCGACCATGGCGGCGGCACCATCGACGCCCGTCACCTCGCAACGCCGGTCATAGAGGTACTGCGCAATCGGCCGACCCGAGCCGCAGCCCAGATCAAGCACATGGCGTTTGCCTTCGGTCTGGGGCGTATAGCCCAGCATCCGGTCAAGCCAGGGGCGCTCGAACAGGGTCTTTGACCGCGCGATGTCGAAAGCGCGGGCCTGACGTTCATAGGTCGGAAGGATGTCTTCTGGTCTCATGCCTCGCAGATAGGCGGGACGCGCACATAGGGCAAGCGGCTCTGTTCACATCCACCTCACGAGTGGCGCCTTTCTGCTCACATTTGCGCGCGATCCGGCCGCGGATGTTTTGACCACGGCCTCCACGCTGTATAAGGAGAGGCAAACCCGGGCGGTTCCGATGCGAGTCAGCGCGGGTGTTGTGGTGTGGGAAAGGCTCTTCAGTGCTCAGATTTATCTTTTCGTTTTTTGGCACAATCTTCTCGTGGATCACCACGGGGCTGTTTTTGCTGGCGCTGGTCGTCGGCGGCATCTTTTGGATGTACGGTCGCGATTTGCCGAACCACGAAGCCCTGGCGCAATACCAACCGCCGACGATTTCGCGGATTTATTCGGGCGAAGGCCGGATCATCGACGAATTCGCCAAGGAACGTCGCCTCTACACGCCGCCCGAGGAAATCCCCGATCTGGTGAAACACGCCTTCATTTCCGCCGAGGATAAGAACTTTTACAAACACCATGGCTATGACCTGCGCGGCATGGTGGCGGCGGCTTTGA
Organism: Celeribacter sp.; assembly: GCF_048270365.1. NCBI lineage: Bacteria > Pseudomonadati > Pseudomonadota > Alphaproteobacteria > Rhodobacterales > Roseobacteraceae > Celeribacter > Celeribacter sp. The sequence continues at coordinate 216,356 of NZ_JBLWTA010000003.1, read as the reverse complement.
CCGCAGCACAAGGCGGGCCTCTGCGCGGCGCTTCGACGATCACCCAGCAGGTGATGAAGAACTTCCTGCTCGACGGCTCGCGGTCTGCCGAGCGAAAGATCAAAGAATTGATCTTGGCCACGCGTCTCGAACAAACCCTGACCAAGGACGAAATCCTCGGGCTTTATCTCAACGAGATCGATTTGGGTGTGCGGTCCTTCGGGGTGACGGCGGCGGCGCAGAGCTATTTCAACAAAAGCCTGTCGGAACTGGCGCCTGAAGAGGCGGCGTTTCTCGCGATCCACCCGAAAGCGCCTTATTCCTATAACCCGGCGAAGAATTACGACGCCGCGCTGACGCGCCGCAACTACGTGCTGCGCGAGATGTATGAGAACGGCTATTTGACGCAGGAGGCCTATGAAACGGCCCGCGAAAAGCCGATCAAATCGGTGCAGACCGGCGATTATCCGAGCTACCGCGAGAGCCTGCCGACGCGCGATTACTTCACCGACGAAATCCGTCGCCAACTGTCGAAGAACTTCGGCGAAGAGGAGTTCTTCGAAGGCGGTCTGTCGATCCGGGCGACGATTGACCCGGAAATGCAGACCAACGCGGCGCATGCGCTTCAGAAGCGGCTCGAAGAGCTGGATCGCGGCATGGGCCAATGGCGCGGCACCGGCAAGACGATTGAAACCGCTGCGCTCGATGAGGGCACATGGGAGACCGCGCTGGCGCAGGTCCGTGTGGCACGCGATGTGACGCTCGACGGAAAATGGTATGTCGGCGCGGTCAATGAGGTGGGCGACAGTGCCATTTCGGTGATGGTCGAGGACGGCGTCGGCGAGGTCTCCGTGCCGCGCGAGGACATCAAATGGATGCGCGGCTCGTTCCGGGACAATTTCACCCGCGGCGACGTGGTCCACATCCGCCGCATGACGACGGGCAACAACGGCGAGGGCGATCTGATCCGCTGGTCGCTGCGTCAGGTGCCGGAAGTGCAGGGCGCTTTCATGGCGATGGACGTCAACACCGGCCGTGTGATCGCGATGCAGGGCGGGTTCTCCTATCAGAACTCGGTCTTCAACCGGGCCACCCAGGCGACGCGCCAGCCGGGCTCAAGCTTCAAGCCCTTCGTCTATGCCGCAGCGCTCGACAGTGGGTTTACCCCCGCGACCATCGTGGTTGACGCACCGATCGAGATCAACACACCACAAGGTGTCTGGCGCCCGAAAAACGCCTCGCGCCAATTCTACGGCCCGACGCCTCTTCGGACCGGGATCGAGCAATCGCGAAACCTGATGACCATCCGCCTCGCGCAAGAGGTCGGCATGGACACGGTCGCGCGCTACGCGGAACGCTTTGGTGTTTATGATCACATGGGGCAATATCTCGCCTCGTCTCTCGGCGCCGAAGAAACAACCGTGTTCAAGATGGTCTCTGCCTACGCCATGTTCGCCAACGGCGGCGAACGCGTCGAGCCGACGCTCGTCGACCGGGTGCAGGACCGCTACGGTCGGACGATCTATCGCCATGACCAACGGGTCTGCGAAGAATGCGAAGTGGCCTCTCTGGCCCCTGGCGTCGCGCCGAAGATCGTGTCGAACCGCGAACGCATGATCAACGCGATCACCGCCTATCAGCTGACGTCCATGATGCAGGGCGTGGTTCAGCGCGGCACGGCCGCCGGGCGGGTCAACCTTCCGGTGCCAGTGGCCGGCAAGACGGGCACGACGAACGACGGCAAGGACGCTTGGTTCATGGGCTTTACCTCGAACATCGTTGCGGGCTGTTACATCGGCTACGACACGCCGCGCGCGATGCGCGGGGCGTCGGGCGGCGGTTTCTGCGGTCCGGTGTTCAACGATTTCATGCAGGATGCCGTAAAAAAATACGGCGGCGGCAAATTCAAAGTGCCCCCGGGCGGCCATTTCATCAAGATCGACCGCTTTACTGGTGCGCGCCTCAATGACAGCGCCTCTGGTCCCAATGTGGTGGCAGAGTATTTCCGCGATGGCGAAGAGCCGATTTTTGGCCTGATGTATGACGGCGGCTTTGCCATGGGTGCCGACCTGCCTTTGTTCGAAGGTCAAACTAGCTCATCGGGCGAGCGCGAAGTGCAAACTTCGACAGGTCGAACGATCAGGGTGCCCGAGAAGGCGACGATCAACTCGCTGTCGTCAGGCGGCTTGTATTAAGGTTCAGATCGGATCGAAAAAAGAGGCCCAGAGATGGGCCTCTTTCTATGTGTAGATGCGTCAGGACAGACGAAGCCGAAACTTCTGAAACCGCTCCCCGTGAAGCTCCACATCACCTTCTTGCACCGCCCCCAGACGGAGGAGCGCGCCCGTGTGACGCCGGGTGGGCGGCAAGAGAAAGGTCACACTGTCGATGCGCGGGTCTCGTCGTGCGGTGTCCAAAGCGCGCTTTGTGATGGCGCGCCCGAGGCCGACCGCCTCGCGGGTGAGGACCAGACCGAAATCCCAGTCTTCGCCTTCGCGCTCGAACCCGCCCCAGCCCACATAAGCGCCGTGGTCGAGAAACGCCCAATGCCCAAGGCCATGCGTCGCCCAATGCGCCTCTTTGGCGGCCACCCAGTCCTGTGTCATCTCATCGGTCCAGGTGCCGGTCAAAAGCGGCATATGCGCCGCCACGAAAGGGTCGGACATATGGGCCGTGAGGCGCTCTGTGGGAATGTCGCTCAGGCGGGCAAATTGGATATTATGTGGTGTCATGGCGCGGAAAGGGCCAGAAAGCCGTGCCAGGGTCAAGACGGCAGGTGGCCGAACACGGAAGAGTGACGCCCCTTGCCTCCGGGCGCTGCAACGCGTATCTCTCGGCAAACGTTCAAAAGACCGACCCCAAGAGACCGATAAGGTGACCTGCCGTGCGCGCTGAAATCCAGAATACCGTTGCGAAAATCGAAAAATCCGTGGCCCTGCTCAAACAGCGCATGGATTGGGACACCGCGCCGCATCGCCTCGAAGAGTTCAACGCGATGATCGAGGACCCGACGTTGTGGGATGACCCGGAGCGCGCCCAGAAACTCATGCGCGATCGCCAGATGTTGATGGACGCGCTGAAAACCGCGACCTCCATCGAGCAGGACATGAAAGACAACATCGAGCTGATCGAATTGGGCGAGATGGAAGAGGACGAAGAGGTCGTCACCGAGGCCGAAGACACGCTCAAGGCGCTGGCGGAAACGGCGGCGGCGAAGGAGCTTGAGGCGTTGCTCGATGGCGAAGCGGATTCCAACGACACCTTCCTCGAGATCAACGCGGGCGCCGGCGGCACGGAGGCCTGTGACTGGGCCTCGATGTTGCAGCGTATGTATGTGCGGTGGGCAGAGAAGAAAGGCTACACCGTCGAGTTGCAGTCCGAAGAAGCGGGCTCCGAGGCTGGCATCAAATCCGTGGCCTATAAGATCACCGGTCACAATGCCTATGGCTGGCTGAAGTCTGAGTCGGGCGTGCACCGTCTGGTGCGCATCTCGCCGTTTGGCAAGGGCACACGCGAGACCTCTTTTGCCTCCGTCTGGGTCTATCCGGTGGTCGATGACAACATCGAGATCGAGGTGAACCCCGCCGACATTCGCATCGACACTTATCGCTCGTCTGGCGCGGGCGGCCAGCACGTGAACACCACCGACTCCGCCGTGCGGATCACCCACGCGCCCACGGGCATCGTGGTCACCAGCTCCGAGAAGTCGCAGCACCAGAACCGCGACATCGCCATGAAAGCGCTGAAATCGCGGCTTTATCAGTTGGAGTTGGACCGTCGCAATGCGGCGATCAACGAGGCCCATGAAAGCAAAGGCTCGGCAGGCTGGGGCAACCAGATCCGCTCTTACGTGATGCAGCCCTATCAGATGGTCAAAGACCTGCGCACCAATTTTGAGACCTCGGACACCCAAGGCGTGCTCGACGGCGATCTCGACAAATTCATGGCGGCGACGCTGGCGATGAATGTGGCGGGCAAATCGCGCGCAGATGCGCAAGGCGAGTGATCCGGAAGAGTATTCCGGGTGTATCATCCGGGATCGGAAAAGACATCAAAGGCCCCTGATCGGGGCCTTTTTTCATGAGGTGATCCTCTCTTCGCGGAAGACTTGCCGTAAGGTCGCTTTGCGCCAATGTGACAAACTCACCGACAGGCCCGCGCATGCTGGCATAAAGTGAGGGCCAAGTGGGACAACCTGCACAAAACAAGGAAACGCACATGATCAATCGGACCCAAGCTCGGGACCTTCCTCAGGCTTTTCGCGGAGGGCAGGCGACATGATGACCGAAATCGCGCCCACGGAGTTCACCCCCTTTGCCTCGCTCATCGGTGGTATGCTGATCGGCACCGCCGCTGTGCTCTTGATGGCCTTTCAGGGGCGTATCTTTGGCGCCACCGGCATTCTTGCGGGGTTTCTGACGCCTGTGAACTCGTCTGATTGGGCCTGGCGCGCCGTGCTTTTGGCAGGCATGGTCACCGGTCCGCTGGCCTACGCGCTGTTCACCGGCCATTTCCCCGCAGTGGATGTGCCCGTGACCAAAGGCGCACTGTTGATCGGTGGCTTCATCGTCGGCATCGGCGTGAGCTATGGCTCCGGCTGCACCTCCGGCCACGGGGTCTGCGGCATGGCGCGTTTGTCGCCGCGCTCCATCGTGGCAACGCTGTCCTTCATGGCCTCGACCGCGGTGACCGTTTTCGTCATTCGCCACATCTTTGGAGGGGCATGAGATGAAACTGATCATGACCTATGTGATCGGCCTCATTTTCGGTGTCGGCATTTCCATGTCCGGCATGGCCAATCCGGCAAAGGTTCTGAATTTCTTCGACTTTTTCGGCGTTTGGGATCCGTCCTTAATGTTTGTGATGGGGGGCGCCGTGGTGGTGTCCTTCTTTGGCTACCGCTTCGTGTTCAAACGCTACGAGACGCCCGCCTTTGAGCCGAAATTCATTGTGCCGACCTCGCGCGTCATCGACGCCAAGCTTGTCGGCGGTTCCTTGGTCTTCGGCGTTGGTTGGGGCATCGCGGGCTTTTGCCCGGGCGGCGCTTTGCCGGCTTTGGGCACCTTCAACCCGCAGGTCTGGCTGTTCTTTGTGGCCCTCGTGGCGGGCATCTTCGCGGCCAAAGTCCTGATGAAATACACCGCGGCCCGTGCCGCAAGGCGCGCGGCCTGAGAGTGGCGCGCCAGAGATGAGAGGAGAACATAACATGGCATCCAACTACCCCGTCGACCTGTCGGTCAAGCCCGAGGTCAAAGCCTTTTTCGATCCGGCCACTTGGACGATTTCCTATGTGGTGAAAGACCCGGCCTCGAACGCCTGCGCCATCGTGGACAGCGTCATGGACATCGACTACGCCGCCGGTCGCATCACCTATGAGTCCGCCGATGAGATCATCGCCTATGTGAAAGAGCAGGGGCTGAAACTCGAATGGTTGATCGAGACCCACGTCCACGCCGATCACCTCTCTGCCGCGCCCTATATTCAAGATGCGCTCGGCGGTAAGATCGGCATCGGCGAGCATATCGTCACGGTGCAGGAAACCTTTGGCAAGGTCTTCAACGAAGGCACCGAGTTTCAGCGTGACGGCTCGCAATTCGACCGCCTCTTCAAGGATGGCGACACCTATTCCGTGGGCTCCATGCACTGTTTTGCCATGCACACGCCGGGCCACACACCCGCCTGCATGGTGCATGTGATGGGGGATGCGACATTCACCGGCGACACGCTGTTCATGCCCGATGGTGGCTCCGCGCGCGCCGACTTTCCGGGCGGTGATGCGGGTGTCTTGTATGACTCGATCCAGAAAGTGCTTGCCCTGCCGGACGACATGCGTCTGTTCATGTGCCACGACTACGGTCCCAACGGGCGTGACATCGCCTGGGAGACCACTGTGGGCGCCGAGAAGGAACACAATATCCACGTCGGCGGCGGCAAAACCAAAGAGGATTTCGTCAAATTCCGCGAGGAACGCGACGCCCAATTGGCCATGCCGCGTCTGATTATTCCCTCTTTGCAGGTGAATATGCGCGCAGGCGAGTTGCCCCCGGCGGATCAAGATGGCAAGACATTCCTCAAAGTTCCGGTGAACGGCCTCTGATCGCATCTCTTGTTGCGTGGGGCCAGACTGGTTCCACGCACAGGAGACGCGACAATGGAATTCAACAAGATCAACGATCAGATCACGGTCAGCGGCCAAATCACCCCCGAGGAGGTGAGTATTCTCAAGGAAAAGGGCTTCAAGACACTGATCTGCAATCGCCCGGACATGGAGGTGGAGCCGGGGCTGGCGTCAGACGTTCTGGAACAGGCGGCGAAAGAGGCGGGTCTGAGCTTTGCCTATCTGCCGATCTTTCCCGGCCAGTTCACCGAAGAGCTGATCACTGAAACCGCCCGGGCGCTGTCTGAGCTGCCCGCTCCGGTTTACGCCTATTGCCGCTCCGGCACCCGCTCGACCACCGCTTGGGCCTTGGCGCAATCCGGTCAGATGGAACCGGAGACGATCATCAGCCAAGCCGCAGAGGCGGGCTATGACATGACGGGTCTGAGACCCTATCTGGCGGGATAACAAGCCAATTTCGTGCCTGTCCCGTCAACCACAACGGTTTTCGGGACATCTCGCCTGAGGGGGCGGAACCGTCCCCACATAAGCGAGGAGACGCACGGAATGGAGATTAAACGGATCACGGACGGCCTGTCCGTCTCGGGGCAGGTGCAGCCCGAGGACATGGCCAAACTCAAACGCCGCGGCTTTCGTGCGGTGGTCTGCAACCGCCCCGACGGCGAGGCGGGCGACCAACCCAGCCACGAAGAAATGGCCCGCGCGGCACAGGCCGAGGGGCTTGAGTTTCTGTACCTGCCGGTGACGCCCGGCATGGTGACCGAAGACACCGCCACCGCCTTTCGCCACGCTTTGACCGAATTGCCGGGGCCGGTCTTTGGCTATTGCCGCACAGGCACGCGCACGACGACGCTTTGGTCTTTGGCGATGGCCAAGGAGAAATCCGTAGTCGACATTTTGGCCGCCACCAAGGCCGCAGGCTACGACATGACCGGTGTGGCGCGCCGCATCGCCAATGGCGGCGTGACGCCCACGGATTCTGTCGAAGACGCGAAGCATGACGTAGTGATCGTCGGCGGGGGCGCGGCTGGCGTGGCCGTCGCGGCCTCATTGAAGGCCCGAAAACCCGATCTCGACATCGCGATCATCGACCCGGCGGACATCCACTATTACCAACCCGGTTGGACCATGGTCGGCGCAGGCGTGTTCGAACCCTCGACCACGGCAAAAACCATGGGGTCGCTCATTCCGCGCGGAGTGCATTGGCTCAAATCCGCCGTCGCGGCTTTCGAGCCGAAAAACAACGCGGTCATCCTCGACGGCTGCCGGGTGGTGAAATACGACCGGCTGATCGTCTGTCCGGGGCTCAAACTCGATTGGGACAAGATCGACGGCCTTGTGGAGACGCTGGGCAAGAACGGCGTGACCTCGAATTATCGTTATGATCTGGCCCCTTACACCTGGGAATTGGTCAAGGGGCTGAAAGGCGGCAAGGTCGTCTTCACCCAGCCGCCGATGCCGATCAAATGCGCCGGTGCGCCGCAAAAGGCGATGTACCTCTCGGCCAACACTTGGGAAGAAGCCGGGGTTCTCGGCAACATCGACATCCAGTTCATGAACGCGGGCGGGGTGCTGTTTGGCGTCAAGGATTACGTCCCGGCGCTGGAGAGCTATGTCGAACGCTACGGCGCCAACCTGAATTTCTTCCACAATCTGAAATCCATCGACGGCCCGGCGAAGAAAGCCACCTTCACCGTCGCGAAACCCGACAGCGAGCCCACGGAAGTGACAGTCGATTTCGACATAATCCATGTGGTGCCGCCGCAAAGCGCGCCGGATTTCATCAAGGTCTCGCCGCTCGCGGACGCCGCCGGTTGGGTCGATGTGGATCAGGTGACGCTGCGCCACAAGGAATTCGACAACATCTGGTCTCTGGGCGACGTGATGAACGCGCCCAATGCCAAAACCGCCGCCGCCGCCCGGATGCAGGCGCCGATCGTGGCCGAAAACGTCGCCGCCGACATCGACGGCAAAGGCCCGCAGGCGGGGTATAACGGCTACGGCTCCTGTCCGCTGACGGTGGAGAAGGGCAAGATCGTTCTGGCCGAGTTTGGCTATGGCGGCGTGCTGTTGCCGTCCTTCCCGAAATGGGTGCTCGACGGCACAAAACCGACCCGCAAGGCCTGGTGGCTCAAGGAACAGATCCTGCCGCCGATCTATTGGAAGGCCATGCTGCGCGGCAAGGAATGGATGATCAAACCCGAAAAAGTCTCGGCAAAATAAAGAGTTGGGGCGGCTTTTTGATCCGCCCCTCTTTTCCCGCAAGACCAGAAAGGACACCCCCCGTGTCGTCTAAACTGTCGTTCGACCCGCGTCTTTTGAAGCGCTACCTCCCCATTCTCGACTGGGGCTCGAAATACAACGCCAACGCCTTTGCCAATGACGGGGTGGCCGCGATCATCGTGACCATCATGCTGATTCCGCAATCCCTGGCCTACGCTCTGCTCGCGGGCCTGCCGCCCGAGGCGGGGCTTTATGCCTCCATCGTGCCGATCATGCTCTATACGGTGTTCGGCACCTCGCGCGCTCTGGCGGTCGGGCCGGTCGCCGTGGTCTCGCTGATGACCGCCGCGGCTGTCGGGCAGGTGGCCGAACAGGGCACAGCGGGCTATGCCACCGCCGCCATCACGCTGGCCTTCATGTCGGGCGCGATGTTGGTGACCTTGGGCGTGTTCCGGCTTGGCTTTCTGGCGAATTTCCTGTCGCACCCGGTCATCGCGGGGTTCATCACCGCCTCCGGCATCCTGATCGCCGCCTCTCAGCTCAAGCACATCCTCGGCGTCAGCGCGGGCGGGCATACGCTTTTGCACCTTCTCGAGAGTCTGTGGACGCATCTGTCCGAGATGAATTTCATCACTCTTGTGATTGGTGTTCTGGCCACCGCTTTCCTGTTCTGGGTCCGCAAGGGTTTGAAACCCCTGTTGAGAAAACTCGGCCTCGGCCCGCGCCTCGCCGATGTGATCACCAAAGCTGGCCCCGTCGCCGCAGTTTTCGTCACCACGCTGGTGGTCGGGGTCTTCCGCCTCGACGAACACGGCGTGCGCATCGTCGGCGAGGTGCCGCAAAGCCTGCCGCCCTTCACCTGGCCGATCAGCTCTCTGGCGCTGTTGAAGCAACTTTTCATCCCGGCGCTTCTGATATCGATCATCGGTTTCGTGGAATCCATCTCGGTCGCGCAAACCTTGGCCGCCAAAAAACGTCAACGTGTCGATCCCGATCAGGAATTGATCGGTCTGGGCGCCGCCAACCTTGGTGCGGCCTTCACCGGTGGTTTTCCGGTCACGGGCGGGTTCTCGCGCTCTGTCGTGAACTTTGATGCGGGGGCCGAGACCCCGGCAGCAGGCGCCTTCACCGCCATCGGCCTCGCCATCGCCGCGCTGTTTTTGACGCCACTGATCTACTTCCTGCCGCAGGCCACTTTGGCCGCGACCATCATCGTCGCCGTACTCTCGCTGGTGGATTTCAAAATCCTAAAGACCACCTGGGACTACTCGAAAGCCGATTTCACCGCCGTGATGGCGACCATCGTGCTGACGTTGGTCTCTGGCGTCGAAGTCGGTGTCTCGGCGGGGGTGATCCTGTCCATCGCGCTGCATCTCTATAAGACCTCGAAACCTCACATTGCTGAAGTCGGGCTGGTGCCGGGCACCGAGCATTTCCGCAACATCAACCGTCATGATGTGCTGACCACGCCCGACGTGGTGACGATCCGGGTCGATGAGAGCCTGTATTTTGCCAATGCGCGGTTCTTGGAGGATTACATTCTCGACCGGGTGGCGGGCGATGAGGCGCTCAAGCACATCGTGCTGATGTGCCCGGCGGTCAATGAGATCGACACTTCGGCCTTGGAAGCGCTCGAAGAGATCAACCGACGTCTGGCCGATGGCGGCATTCAGCTGCATCTCTCCGAGGTCAAAGGCCCGGTGATGGACCGTTTGCAGAAATCGCATTTCCTGCACGATCTGACGGGGCAGGTCTTCCTCAGCCAATTCGCGGCGATGAAGGCATTGGGCGATGTGACCTCGCCGACATCCGCCACTGACGCGGCTTAAACGGATGCGCCCTCCCAGATCGGGAGGGCGTTTTTCATTCGGCGGGCTGGACCTTGGCCGCCATCACAGGGCGCGATTGCGCATATTGCCCAAGCCAAACCGCGAAGAACACCAGCGCCATGCCGAGACTTTGCAACAGCGACAGGCTTTCGCCCGCAAAGATCAGCCCCAAAGCCACCGCCGTCACCGGGCTGAGAAACCCCAGCGGCGCGACCGTTGCCGGCCCAAGGCGGGCAATGCCCCGGAAGAAAAAGTAGTACGTCAAAGCGCCGCCGATCAGCCCGAGATAGGCGATGCCCGCCATGTTCGTGGCGGTAAAGGCGGGTGTGGGCGGATCAAGCCAGATCGCCAGCGGCACAAGCAACAGTCCGCCCGCCACCAACTGCCAGGCTGTGAAGGTCAAGGGCGGCACGGGCGGGGTCCATTTGCGGCTCAAGACGGTGCCAAGCGCCATGGAGACCGCGCCTCCGAAAGCGGCCAAAAGGCCAAAGCCATCGAGCTGCGCCGTGGGGGAGAGCACCAGCGCGCCCACACCGACGACGCCGATCAGCCCGGCGAGTACCGCCAAAGGTCGCATTGGTGTGCCAAGCAATACCTTTGAAAGCCCGAGAATGATCAGCATCTGTGTTGCGCCTAGGGTCGCGGCGACCCCGCCGGGCAGGCGGTAGGCGGCGACAAAAAGACAAATCCAGAACAGGGTGAAATTGAGTGCACCGAGCAGCAGAAGCCTCGGCACCCAAGTGAGAGGCGGCAGTTGTCGCAGGATCACCAAAAGCAAAATCCCGGCCGGAAGCGCGCGCAAGAGTGCGATGGTGACCGGGATGCCCTCGGGCAAAAAGCGCGTTGTGACGAGGTAGCTCGACCCCCAGATGGCGGGTGCGAGGCCGGTGAGGATCAGATCCGTTGTGCGGGATGTCGTGCGGGACATTTGGGGATTCTCCATTTATCTTGATGTCAAGATAGTTGGAGGCATCTTGACGTCAAGGTAAAATTTTGAGACATCAGAACCATGAGTGAAAAGACCCTTTCTCCCGACGATATTCGTGCGCAATGGGCCGTTGAACGCCCTGATCTGGCCACTGAACCGATGGCGCTCATTGGGCGGATGGGGCGGCTTGCACGTGTGCTGAGTGAGGCGATGGAGGCCACATTTGCCCGCCATGGCCTTAATTATGCAAGCTTTGATCTTTTGGCGACCCTGCGCCGCTCGGGCGATCCCTATGCGCTCACGGCGGGCGATTTGATGGCGCAGATGATGATCACCTCGGGCACGGTGACCAACCGGATCAACCGGCTTGAGGCGCAGGGGCTGGTTGTGCGGCGCAGCGACAAAGACGACGCGCGCCGGGCGATTGTGGCGCTGACCGAGGCTGGGTTTGCCGTGATCGACCGCGCGGTGGAGGATCACGTCGCGACGCAGAAACGGCTGACGGAAATGCTGAGCGCCGAGGAATTCGCGCAGCTCGATGGCCTGCTCGCCAACTGGCTCGATCGGCTTTAAATGCGGGTTCCCAACACGCGGGCGACGAGGGCGGCGTGTTCTGGTTCGACCTGCCAGCGACAAGCCACTTCCCATGCCAGTGCGGCGGTTTTCTCAGCGGCCGTTGCCGCCTCAGGCCGGGTGCGCAGCGTATCAAACGCCAGATCATCCACCCGCGCCTCATCCCAATCAATCAGGGCCGGGCCTTCTTCCGTATGGATCAGATTGCCTGCGGTCAGATCGCCATGAATGACGCCGATCTCGCCATCGAGGGCGCCCCAAGCCTTGCGGCACAGCGCGAGCAGATCGGCAGGCAGGGCGCAAAGATCGACATCGCCGCCGGAGGTCTCATGGAGCAAATCGGAAGACGACCGGAAGTCGGGTCTTTGTGGTAAGTCACTGGTATTGCGATGAAAGGCATCGATCTTGTCGGCAATTCGCGGCAGCTCTTCGGGCTGAAACGGACGGCCTTCGATCAGCAGCTCACAGGTCCAGCCTTCCGGTCCCAATCGTCCGTCCTGCGCGGGCATCAAGCGGGGCACAGTAAAGCGCGCCGCTTCGGCGGCGTCCTGGACGGGGGCCAGCCATCGGAGTTGCGCCTCAGAGCGGCGTGTGGATTTGAACACCACATCCTGCGCCAGTTCGGAGGTGCGAAAGACCGCATTGTGAGGACCGCCGCCAAGCGGCTCGAGAGGGGCGGAAAGACCCCAAAGATGAATGGGCGGCAGCATCAATAGACCAGCCGCACGAGACCGAGCGTGAGCACTGGAAAGGCCACAAGGATCGCCACCCGGATCAGGTCGGTGAGGACGAAAGGCAGCGTGCCTTTGAAGGTTTCCGAGATCGGAACGTCGGGGTCCAAAGCATTGATGATGAAGAGATTCATGCCAACCGGTGGCGTGATCAACCCGACCTCGACGACGATCAAGACGATGACCCCGAACCAGAGGCCGAACTCGCCGGGTGTGAAGCCGAAATCCAGCCCCGCCATGATCGGATAGAGGATCGGGATGGTGAGGAAAATCATCGAGAGACTGTCCATCACACAGCCGAAGGCGAGATACATCAAAAGGACCGCGATCAGGATCAGCCAGGGCGAGAGCGTCAGCCCCTCGGCCCAGCCGGCGGCGGCCATGGGGAGGCCCGAAAGCGCCAGGAAATTGTTGAACATCTTGGCGCCCAGAAGGATCAGAAAGATCATGCCGGTCGAGGCGGCGGTCTCGAATATCGCCTCTGCGACACCGCGCAAGGTGAGGTTGCCGGACAAAAGGGCCACGAGGCCGGTGCCCGCCGCGCCCACGGCGGCGCCTTCCGTGGGGGTGAAAATGCCTAGGTAAATCCCGCCCACGACAGAGCCGAAAATCGCGATCACAGGCCAGACGTTGAACAGTGCGGTGAAGCGCTCGGCCCAGCTTGCGGGCGCGCGGGAGCTACAGCAATCTGGGCGCAGGCGGACATAGATCGAGATGCAGATCATATAGCCGATGGCCGCCAAAATGCCCGGGACGAAGGCGGCGAGAAAGAGCTTGGCGATGTTTTCCTCGGCCAGCATGGCGTAGACCACGAGGATCAGCGAGGGCGGAATGAGGATGCCCAAAGTGCCGCCTGCCGCGAGCGAGGCGGTGGCGAGGCGGCCCGAATAGCCGTAGCGTTTCAACTCGGGGAGCGCGGTTTTGCCCATGGTTGCCGCCGTCGCGAGTGACGATCCGCAAATCGCGCCAAAGCCCGCGCAGGCGCCGACGGCGGCCATGGCGACGCCACCCTTGCGATGGCCAAGCCAGGTCTCGGCCGCCTTGAACAGCCCCGTCGACATGCCGCCCAGCGTGGCGAAATGACCCATCAGGAGAAACAGCGGGATGATCGAAAAGGAATAGGACGAGAACTCGCCATAAGTCAGATGCTTGAGCTGGCTCAGCATCATGATCGAGTTGCCGTTGAGCAAATAGGCGCCGCCAAAGCCCACGACCGCCATGGACACCCCAATCGGAATGCGCAGAAACAGCAAGAGGAGAAGGACGGGGAAGGACCAGAGGCCGATCTCGATGCGGCTCATGATTGGGCCTCCGTTTGCGTGTCCGGCCAGAGAAGCGCGAGGGCTGATCGAAAGACGCAGAACACCGCGACGACGCAGGCCACCACCATCACCGCCATGGCGGCGCGGTAACCCCAAACAAGCGGAATTTGCAGGATAAAGGTGGTTTCGTGATAGGCGGCCTTGTCGAGCATGCCGAGCCAGAGCCGCCAGCTCAGCCCCAGCGTGAGCGCGCACATCAACAGTTCGCCGATCAGATCGAGCAGCCGGTTGGGCCGCGCGCCAAAGGCCGGTTTGAACAGATCGACACGGGCGTGGGTGCGGAAAAACTGTGCGTAGGGCAGGGTCGAGAAGACGGCAAATCCAATGCCCATCTCCACGAGTTCAATGTCACCCGGCACGGGGCCAAGCCCCAAACCATCCAGCGCCCGGCCCGCGACAGAGACACAGGTGACTATGATCACCGCGAACAACCCGAGCCCGCCCAGAAGCGCCGTGATCTGCGCCAACTGGCCGATCCGCTTCGACACTGTGGTATACATATGTCCTGCCCTCAAAACCTATGTCGGGTTTAGCGGCTGCGCCTTTCCGGTCAACCGAAAATCACCGCTCTTATGCGCTTCCAATCGCTTTGAAAGAGGTTTGACTGGGGGGCAAATTTGCTTGTCGTGGGGGAGAGGAACAGGTTTCGGGCCCGTCTGTTTTGCCGTGGAGAGCCATAATGAAATGCACCGCCGACAATATCTTTCGCGATCCCATCGGGCGGTTCTCGGACATCGAAGAAGACGAGGCGCCGCTGCATCTTTTGGTCAGCGATTACGCGCGCTGGCTTTGAGGTGATTGTCGGCACTCAAGCCAAGGTGTAGCGTGGCTTTGAAAGAAGTGCCGGGAGGGGTGATATGTCGGGCTGGGTCTCACGTGTGATGATTTACGATCTCGAGGAGCAGGCGGCCTTTCCGGTGCTTGAAACCGACATGGAGATTGCGGCGCCCAATTGGGTGCCGGACGGCTCGGCGCTCATTGTGAATGGTGACGGAAGCCTGTTTTGGGTCGATCTCGACCAGCCGGAATTGCTCGAGATTGACACCGGGCTTTGCATCAATCTGAACAACGATCATGGTGTGTCGCCCGACGGCGAGACGCTCTATTTCACCGACCATTCCTTTGGTGGGGCGGCGCGCATTTGGCGGCAGGATTTAGGTGCAGACGATGATCCGGTCGAGGTCAGCCGTAAAGAACCGTCCTGGTTTCACGGCATTTCGCCAGACGGAGCCACGATCTGTTACACGGCCGTGCGTGAGGGGCTGTTCGGCATCTACACGGCGCACGCGGATGGCGGCCATGAGACCTGCGTGATCGCGGGCGCCCATCATTACGACGGGCCGGATTTCTCGGCGGACGGAAAATGGATCTGGTTCAATTCCGACCGCACCGGCGCCTCTGAGTTGTGGCGTGTGCGTCCTGATGGCTCTGGTTTGGAGCGGATGACCGAGGACGCCATGGTCAATTGGTTCCCGCATCCTTCACCTGATGGCGAGAGCGTGGTCTATCTTGCCTATCCCGAGGGCACGGTGGGCCATCCGCCGGGGATGCATGTGGAGCTGCGGCTCTGGACCGAGACAGATCGGCCGACGGAAACTCTGGTGCAGCTGACCGGTGGGCAAGGCACGATCAATTCGCCCTCATGGTCGCCCGATGGACAGGCTTTTGCCTATGTCGAATATGCACCATGAGAATATGCCCCGTGAGTATATGTACCGTGAGTATATGTGCCGTGATCTGATCCTCCTCAGCCTGTGTTTGGCAAGCCCCGCTGTGGCGGACGGGTTTGATCGTGCCCTGCTGCCCGATCCGATCACGGACGCCGATTACGTGACGATGAACCCGGCGGAGGCCGAGCTGGGCCAGCTGTTGTTCTTCGATCCGATCCTGTCGGGCAATGACAATATCTCCTGTTCGACCTGTCATCACCCGCGTCTGGGAACGTCCGATGGGCTGTCATTGGGCATGGGCGAGGGCGGTGTGGGATTGGCCCCGACCCGTGTCGCCAACCCTGACAATATGCCCGAAGATCGCATCCCTCGAAACGCGCCGGTGCTCTACAATCTCGGCGCGCGCGAATACGCGGTGATGTTTCATGACGGTCGGGTGGAGATGACTGGGGATGAGCTGCGTGTCCCCATCGAGGACGATTTCTTCGCCCGTGTGTCCGGCGTTTTGGCGACGCAGGCCGCGTTCCCCGTGCTTTCGCCCGATGAAATGGGCGGGCAGGTGAGTGAAAACCCGCTGTCCAAAGCCATCCGTCAGGGCCGGTTTTCGGGCGATGGCGGCGCTTGGGATATGATCGCCGCGAAGGTCGCTGCGATCCCCGACTATCAATCCCGATTCGAGCAGGTTTACCCGGAAATTGCCTTTGGTCGGAGGGTCCATTTTGCCGATATTTCCAACGCCATCGCCGCTTTCATGGCCTTTGAATATCGCTCGGACGACAGTGCCTTCGACCGCTATCTGCGCGGCGATGACGCGGCTTTGTCCGAGGCTGCACAAAAGGGCATGTCGCTGTTTTACGGCGAGGCGGGTTGCGCCACCTGTCACAGCGGTAAGTTCCAGACAGATCACGAGTTTCACGCCATGGGACAGCCGCAGCTTGGCCCCGGAAAGACGCTCGATTTCGAACGCGGCAACCGCGACGAGGGCCGCTACCGGGTGACCGGAAAAGCCGAGGACCTCTACGCCTTCCGCACGCCCGCGCTGCGCAATATCACCCTGAGCGCGCCCTATGGCCACGCTGGCGCCTATAGCGATCTGCGGTCTTTTGTGGTGGCTCATCTCGCGCCCGCCGACAGTCTCGCGCATTACGAAACCTTCCACGCCACGCTGCCAGAGGTGCCGGGGCTTGAAGAGGATTGGAGCGTGATGAACAGCGCCGAAGACCGCGCGGCGATCCTGGCCGCCATCGAGGTCGAAGATCGCATTTTGCCCAGCGCGGACATCGACGCGCTCATGGCGTTTTTGGCGGCGCTCGAAGACGATCCGCATCGGTTGGGCATTCCTGACAGCGTGCCCTCAGGTCTCGCTTTCGCGAAATAACCTTACCGCGCCAGCTCGACCCAGCGGTCAAACTGCGTGATCTCGACCCAGCCGGTTTCCTCGCCGTCGGGCCATGTCACCTTGACCTGCGCGACCTCGGCATCCGCCAGTCCGAAATGCAAAGGCACCGCCTTGCCGGAGGCATGTCCGCCGCCCACAGTGACGTCCTGCCGCTGCAACCCGCGATTGGTCAAAATCTCCACCGTGGCGCCCACGGCCGCCGGGTTCAGCCCCGGCTGGCGCAGGCTGACGGCCAGAGAGTGCCCCGCATTGGGCGTCACGTTCTGATACAACTCCATCGCGCTTTGTCGGTTCACCACCACCAAATCGAGCAAACCGTCGCCGTTCAGATCGACCAGATGGCCGCCGCGCGATTTCTCCATCGAGGCGACGCCCGCCGCTATCGAGACCTCGCGAAATGTGCCGTCGGGCTTTTGTTGCAACAGGTTGTTGGGGTCGTGGGCGGCGTTGTTGGGCATCTGTTCGACATTGCCCTTGGCGATGAACAGGTCGGCGCGGGCGTCATTGTCGACATCCCCCCAATCCGCCGACCAGCCGGTCGAGGGCCGCCCATCACCGCCCAGATGTGGCCGATGGGCATAGGTGCCGATCTCATAGGGCGCCGCTTTGTAATGGCCATCCTCTTGGCCGAATTGCAAAAGCTGATCGCCCATGGAGGTCAGCATCACATCCGGGATGGTGTCGCCGTCGATGTCGCGCTCGGCGATGCCCATGCCCCAGAGCGAGACCTTGTCCCAGCCGTCCGCATCATTCAGAAACCGGTTCTCTTGCAGGTCGTAAAGCTGCTCGTAGCCGCCTTTGACATAGTAATGCCGATCATTCGACAGCCGCAGGCTCTGTGTGCCCCGCGCGCCTTTCGAGATCAACGCCGAGAGCGTGCAAAACCCCGGCTCCAAGACGGTCTTCTCATAGCCGCCCGCAACAGGCCGGTGCAGCTCATTGACGTCACAGGCCTCGAACGGCCCGTCCGGGTTGTCGCGGTCCACGTAATTGCCGAAGAACAGCGTCGGGCGCGTTGCCCCCGCTTCCCATCCGGCCGTGAAGGCCGTGGTCCAGCGGTCGCCGCCGTCAAAGCCCCAATCCTCATTGGTGCGCTCAAAGGCACAGTCGCCCAAGCCCCGCAGCAACAGGTTTTCACCCACGCGCAGCACCGCCAGATCGGTCACCCCATTGCTGTCGATGTCCAAAGGATAGGCGCCGGTCACGCCGGTCATTTCCATGATTTCGCCCAGCTCAAAGGACAGGTCTTCGCCTTGAAAAGACCGGTTCAACATCAGGCTGGCCGGGTTTTCCCCGCCGGCTGCGAAAATCTCCGGCATGCCGTCGCCGTTACAGTCGAAAACCGCCAAACCGCCGCCGACAAAATGTTCCCAGCCGCCACCGTAAATATGTATGGGCAGGGCATCGGAGCGGTTCTGAAACTGCGGGATCGACTGTGCCCAAAGCGGCAGTGGCACAAGGCTCAAACAGGCAATCAACGCTTTGGCATTCAACACAACCGGGCGGCTCATCCCACACGCATCTCCGTCGCAAAATCAAGCGCCAAGGCCCCGGCACCGCGCGCCCAGACCAGATCGCCCCAGGCATGGATTTCCACCGGGGTCGGCGGGCGTCCGGGGCGATAGGTCAAGGCATGGGTCTCGCTGAGCACATCCTCGGCATAGAGATAGTCGTAGCGCAAGCGGTCGCCGGAGAGAAGGATCAATGCGGGATCATAGAGCGTCACGACATTCGCGAGCCCCGCCGCCAGATAGCGCCCGGCGCGGGCAAAGATCGTCCGCGCGAGCGCGTTGCCCTCCTTGGCCTGTGCGTAAAGCGTTTCCAGCATGACGTCGGCGCAGGTGCTTTGATGGCCGAGATTGAGCGCCGTGTGCGCCTCGCGCACAAGCGCATAGTCGGCCACATAAGCCTCAAGACAGCCGCGCTGCCCACAGCGACAGAGCGCGCCGTCGAGTTGCACCTTGGTGTGACCCAATTCCATGCCGTGGCCCATGCCGCCGCGGTGAAGCTGATTGCGGATCACCAGACCCATGCCAAGCCCGTGCTCAATCGAGACCACGGCAAAGTTGTCGAGCGCGCGGCCTTCGCCAAACCAAAGCTCGGCCAGCGCCAGAAGGTTGGCGTCATTGTCGATCCGCACGGGCCGGTGAAGCCGGTTCTGCAACAGATCGCGCAGCGGCACATCGGTTTCTTCCATAAAGGGACACCAGAGCACGCGCCCGGTGATGAAATCGACCATGCCGGGCAGGCCGAGCGCGATGGTCTGCGGTTCGATGCCCGGTCCTGCGTCGTCCAAAGCGGCCTGAATGATGGCTTCGGCCTCTGACAAAACCTCTTCCGTGCTGCGCGCGGTGGGCGGTGCGGGCAGGGTGGCCGATCCCAAAAGATTGCCCGCCATGTCCAGCACAACGGCGGAGTTCGACCGATCCGAGATTTTGATGCCGACAACCGTTGCCGCCGTGGCCTGAACCCGAAGACCCACGGGCGGACGCCCGCGCGGACTGTCGCCTTCTCGCGGCAATTCGCTTTCCTGAATGAGGCCTGCCTCGATCAGCTCCGTGGTGATTTGGGTCACCGTTGCGGGCGAGAGCGCGAGTTGGCGGGCCAATTCGACGCGGGGGATGATGCCGCTGGCCCGAACTGCCTCGAAGACCTGGCGCCGGTTGGATTTTGCCTGACTGTCCTGCTCGGGCAGCAGCGGGCCGCAGCCGTCCAAATCTTCGGTTTTGAGGTCCGTGTCGGGCATGGCACCTGCCTTTTTGTATAGTTTGTCTGCCTAATTAAATGCCGCCCCGCAGCATAAAATCAGAGGAGTTATATGAAGTTAATCATGGGTTTTCGATTCATTTACACCCAATATTTGAGCAAAAGCGAGATTATTTTTTTGACAGCCGAAATAAATATGCCATGATTTGAGCAGCCGACGATGAGTCGGCCCCGCCCTGCGCAGCTCTTGAGGAGGAGAGGCGGCATCGGCGTGGAGATTTGGGAGGATATTCATGCGTAAATCCATGTTGATGGCGGCCACGATCGTGGCGGCCGGTTTCACGACATCTGCGATGGCAGAGGGTCTCACGGTCGGCGTCAGCTGGTCCAATTTCCAAGAAGAACGCTGGAAAACCGACGAAGGCGCCATCAAGGCCGCGCTCGATGCGGCGGGCGCCACCTATGTCTCGGCGGACGCGCAGTCGTCCTCGGCCAAACAGCTTTCCGACATCGAAAGTCTGATCGCACAGGGCGTCGATGCGCTCATCGTGTTGGCCCAAGACACTCAGGCGGTGATCCCGGCGGTGCAAATGGCCACGGACGAAGACATTCCAGTGATCGCCTATGACCGCCTGATCGAAGACCCGCGCGCCTTCTATCTGACCTTCGACAACGTCGAGGTGGGCCGGCTTCAGGCACAGGCCGTGTTCGACGCCCAGCCGACCGGAAATTACGTCATGATCAAAGGCTCGCCGACCGACCCGAACGCAGACTTCCTGCGCGGCGGTCAGCAAGAGGTTCTGCAAGCTGCGATTGACGCGGGCGACATCACCATCGTGGGCGAGGCCTATACCGACGGCTGGCTTCCGGCCAATGCGCAGCGCAACATGGAATCGATCCTGACCGCCAATGACAACAATGTGGACGCGGTCGTGGCCTCCAACGATGGCACCGCTGGTGGCGCTGTGGCAGCACTTGCGGCGCAGGGCATGGCGGGCATTCCGGTCTCTGGTCAGGATGGCGACCACGCCGCTTTGAACCGCATCGCGCTTGGCACGCAAACTGTGTCGGTGTGGAAAGACTCCCGCGAGCTGGGCAAAAACGCTGCCGAGATCGCGCTGCAATTGGCCGGTGGCGATATGGCCTCTGACGTCGCGGATACGGTGAAATTCACCACGCCGGGCGGTCAGGAGATGGATGCGAAATTCCTCGGGCCCATTCCGATCACCGCCGACAATCTCGACGTGGTGGTAGACGCTGGCTGGATCACCCAAGAGGCGCTGTGCCAAGGCGTCACCGACGGTCCGTCGCCCTGTAATTGATCTGATCCGAAATCGGATTTTTCGCACGACCCGAACCATCCAACGGGCGCGGGTCGTGCCCCAAGAAAAAGGCAAATCTCATGTCAGATCAGGCAGATAGTAACCGGATCGAAACGGGTCAAAGCGGCAAGAGTCTGTTTGGCCAGCTCGAACTTGACATGCGGCTCATGGGGATGGTCGGGGCCTTCATCGCCATCGCGCTTGTGTTCAATTTTTTCACCGACGGGCGGTTCATCACGCCGCGCAACACCTTCAATTTGACGGTTCAAACCGTCTCCGTGGCGATCATGGCGACCGGTATGGTCTTCGTCATTGTCACGCGTCACATCGACCTTTCTGTCGGCGCCGTGCTGGCCATCGCCTCCGCTATGGGTGCGATGATGCAGGCGCGTTGGCTGCCGCAGGTGGTGGGTCTTGAGTATGGCAATCCGATGATCGCGCCGCTGGCGATTGTGACCTGTCTTGTTGTCGGCACCCTCATAGGCGCCTTCAACGGCTGGCTGATCGGGTATCAGGGCATCCCGGCCTTCATCGTCACCCTTGGCGGTCTGCTGATCTGGCGTTTTGTCGGCTGGTATGTGACCGACGGCCAGACGATTGCGCCTTTGGATCAGAACTTTCTCGTCTTGGGCGGGGCGGAGGGGACGCTTGGCGCCACCCTGTCCTGGATCATCTGTGCGCTGGCCGTGGCAGGCGCGGTCTTTGCCCTCTACAATGCCCGCAAGGCCAAGAAAAACCACGGGTTTCCGACGAAGCCGCTCTGGGCCGAATTCGCCGTCGGCGGTCTGATCGTCGCCGTCATCATCGGCTATGTCGCAACGCTTAATGCCTATGACATCCCAACCGGCAAGCTGCGCCGCCTCTTCGAAGCGCGTGGCGAGGTTCTGCCCGATGGTTACACCGAAGCCTACGGCCTGCCGATCTCTGTCCTCGTGCTGATCGTCGTGGCGATTGCCATGACCATGGTCGCCAAGAAGACGCGGCTCGGAAAATACATCTTCGCCACCGGTGGCAACCCGGATGCGGCGGAGTTGTCGGGGATCAACACCAAACTTCTGACGGTCAAAATCTTCGCGCTGATGGGCTTTCTTTGCGGCCTCTCTGCGGTGATTGCTTCGGCGCGTTTGTCGGTGCACTCCAATGACATCGGCACTCTGGACGAGCTGCGCGTGATCGCGGCGGCGGTGATCGGGGGGACGGCTTTGTCCGGTGGGATCGGCACCATTCACGGCGCCATTCTAGGCGCGCTGATCATGCAATCGCTGCAATCCGGCATGGCGATGGTGGGCGTCGATGCGCCTTTGCAAAACATCGTCGTCGGGTCTGTTCTGGTCTTCGCAGTCTGGATTGACATCCAATATCGCAAACGCCTCGGCATCAAAGTGTAAGGAGAGACGATCATGGGTAGCAATCCGAACACGGGAACGCCTCTTGTCGAGTTGAAAGACATTTCCATCGCCTTCGGCGGCGTCAAGGCGGTGGATCACGTGAGCATCGACCTCTATCCCGGCGAAGTTGTTGGGCTTTTGGGGCACAATGGCGCGGGGAAATCGACGCTGATCAAATGCCTCTCCGGTGCCTATCAAAAGGATGCGGGCGAGGTGGTGATCAACGGCGAGCATGCCGAGATCCGCAACACCCGCGACGCGCGCCGCTACAATGTCGAAACGATCTACCAGACGCTGGCGCTGGCGGACAATCTCGATGCGGCTTCGAACCTCTTTCTGGGCCGCGAATTGGTGACGCCTTTGGGCTTTGTCGATGAACCCGCGATGGAGGCCGAAACCCGCAAGATCATGGGGCGGCTCAATCCGAACTTCAAAAAGTTCAAAGTGCCGGTTTCCGCTCTGTCGGGCGGTCAGCGTCAGTCCGTAGCCATTGCCCGCGCGGTCTATTTTAACGCTAAAATCCTGATCATGGACGAACCCACCGCAGCCCTCGGGCCGCATGAGACCCAGATGGTCGCGGAGTTGATCGAGGAGCTGAAAGCCCAGGGCCTCGGCATCTTCCTAATCGAGCATGACATCCACAATGTGATGCGGCTGTGCGACCGGGCGATGGTGATGAAGAACGGCCAGAAGGTCGGCACGGTGAACGTGAATGAGGTCACGGACGAGGACATTCTCGGCATGATCATCATGGGAAAAAAGCCGCCTCAGGCCTATTGAAACGGATGATACATGTATATCGGACTTGATCTCGGGACCTCCGGTCTCAAAGCCTTGCTGATGGACGCGGATCAAAGCGTCGTTGCGGAGGCCAATGCAGCTCTCACCAATGAACGCCCATATGACGGGTGGTCTGAGCAGGACCCGGCCAGTTGGCTTGCGGCCTGCGACACGGTTATGGAGACGTTGAAAGCGCAGGCGGACCTGTCGGGCGTGACAGGCATTGGTCTGTCGGGCCAGATGCATGGCGCGACGCTTTTGGATGCCTCTGATCAGGTTTTGCGCCCCTGTATCCTGTGGAATGACACGCGGTCTTATCGCGAGGCGGCCGCGCTCGATGCCGATCCACAGTTCCGGGCCGTGACGGGTAACATCGTCTTTCCGGGCTTCACTGCGCCGAAGCTCTCTTGGGTCAAAAACAATGAGCCGGATATCTTCAAAGCGACCGCCAAGGTCTTGCTTCCAAAAGATTACCTGCGTCTCTATCTGACCGGTGAGTTCGTCGGCGAGATGTCCGACAGCGCGGGCACCGCCTGGTTCGACACCTCTGCGCGGGACTGGTCGGATGCGCTTTTGGCGGCCACCGATATGGACCGTAGCTACATGCCGCGTCTGGTTGAGGGCTCCGAAGTGTCCGGCCAATTGCGTCCGGAGCTTGCGGCGAAATGGGGTGTGTCCCCGTCCTGCGTGATTGCGGGCGGCGGCGGCGACAATGCCGCCTCGGCCATCGGGGTGGGTGTCGTCAAAGCCGGGCAGGCTTTCGTGTCGCTCGGCACCTCCGGCGTGTTGTTCGCCGCGAATGACGGCTATCAACCGGACGCCGACACGGCGGTTCACACATTTTGCCACGCGCTTCCCGACACCTGGCACCAGATGGGCGTGATCCTGGCCGCCACCGATGCTCTCAATTGGTACGGCCGGTTCGTGGGCAAGGGCGCGGCCGAACTGACCGCCAATCTCGGCGGGCTCAAAGCGCCCACCAAGACGCAATTTCTGCCCTATCTGGGCGGCGAACGCACGCCTTTGAACGATGCCGCGATCCGGGGCGCTTTCACGGGTCTCGAACACGCCACCGACACGGCGGCGGGGACCCGCGCGGTGCTCGAAGGGGTCACTTTCGCCATCAAGGACTGCGCCGAGGCGCTGGCCGCGACGGGCACCAAGATCGACCGGCTTTTGGCCGTCGGCGGGGGATCTAAATCGCACTATTGGCTGGAGGCCATCGCCACAGCCTTGGGCGTGCCGGTGGACTTGCCCGTCGCCGGTGATTTTGGCGGTGCCTTTGGGGCCGCGCGTCTGGGCATGATGGCCGCGACAGGTGGCGGGGCGGAGATCGCCACCGCGCCGCGTATCCAGGCCACCATTGATCCGATTTCCAATTTGACGGCGGCTTATGACGACGGGTTCGCCCGATTCAAATCCGCACAACATGCACTCAAGAGGCTGACATGACAGAGTTTTTCAAAAACATTCCGCAGATCAAATATGAAGGCCCCTCGAGTGCCAATGAATTTGCTTTCAAACATTACAACCCAGATGAGGTTGTGATGGGCAAGCGGATGGAGGACCATCTGCGCTTTGCCGTCGCCTATTGGCACAGCTTTGCCTATGAGGGCGGCGACCCCTTCGGCGGGCGGACCTTTGATCGACCGTGGTTCGGCGAGGGCATGGACAAGGCCAAAATGAAGGCCGATGTGGCGTTCGAGATGTTCGACATCCTGCAAGCGCCGTTTTTCTGTTTCCACGACCTCGATGTGCGTCCCGAAGGCGCGAGTTTTGCCGAGAGCAAACGCAACCTCGAAGAGATTGTCGACTATTTCGCCGAAAAAATGGAAGGGTCGAAAACCAAACTCTTGTGGGGCACCGCGAACCTCTTCACCCATCGCCGGTTCATGGCCGGATCTGCCACCAACCCGGATCCAGATGTGTTCGCCTATTCCGCTGCGACGATCAAGTCTTGCATGGATGCGACGATCAAGCTCGGCGGCCAGAACTACGTGCTTTGGGGCGGGCGCGAAGGCTATGAGACGCTCTTGAATACCGATCTCGGCAAAGAGGCGGATCAGGCGGCGAAGATGCTCGAAATGGTGGTCGATTATAAGCACAAAATGGGCTGGGACGGCGCCATTTTGGTCGAGCCGAAGCCGCAGGAACCCTCGAAGCACCAATATGATTTCGACGTGGCGACGGTTTATGGCTTTCTCAAGCGCTACGGGCTTGAGAATGAAGTCAAAATGAACATCGAACAGGGCCACGCCATTCTGGCCGGGCATTCCTTTGAGCATGAGCTGGCGCTGGCTGCCTCTTTGGGCATCCTCGGCTCCATCGACATGAACCGCAACGATTACCAATCCGGTTGGGATACCGACCAATTCCCCAATGCGCCGCATGAGGTGGCGCTGGCCTATTACGAGGTGCTCAAAGCGGGCGGGTTCACCACCGGCGGCACCAATTTTGACGCGCGCATTCGGCGGCAATCCTTGGACGCAGAGGACCTTATTTTGGCGCATGTCGGCGGCATGGATATGTGCGCGCGCGGGCTGAAAGCGGCGGCGGCTATGCTGGAAGACGGGCGTCTGGAAGAGGCGCGGACGGCGCGTTATGGCGATTGGGACAGCCCAGAAAACGCAGAAATGCTGAGAAACGGTGATCTGGAGAGCATTCAGTCGCGGGTTCTGGCCGAGGGCATCAACCCTGAGCCGCGCTCGGGGCGGCAGGAGCGGTTGGAAAATCTGGTCAGTTCGTTTGTCTGAAACAGAGTATCAGAAAGAAGGCGGGGAATTTCCCCGCCTTTTTTGAGTATTTGACCAGCCAAGGAAAACCCCTGTCCAAAACAAAGGCGCGACGTGCGGTCGACCTTGGCGGCATCACGCGCGCTGTTGTGGGCGCGGTTTTCATCCTTCGACAAGCAGAGGCACGTGTTGGCGCATCCCGTCGTCGATGGCGCCGACCACATCCTCGAAAATTGCCGCCTTATTGCGACCGTAGAGATGGACGAGGCGTTCGGCGGCGTCTGGGCTGAGAAACGGGAATTGCAGGATGAGAGAGGTCGCCTGCGCCAGATCGCCCATCTCGGCCAGCGTGACCTTAAGTCCGCGCCCCGCCGCATCGCGGGCAATGCCACACCCATTGACCCCGCCGCCGATGATGAAGAGGTCGAGGAGGTCGTCGTTTTCAGGTTCGAAATCCAGTTTGATTTTTTTGGGCTTGGGTCATGGGGAGGTCATGTCACGCTTTGCAAAATGAAACTTTTTTCTGTTGACGGTGACCCTGCACTGAAAATTGACAAGAAAGGGTTTTTTGACCAGAGATTTAGGCGGGTGCCGTCGCAAGATTGCGTAAAAGCAAAGTTAAACCCAGTGGGATGCCGAGACAGTCTTGTCATTTTGGGACCGATGGGAGACCCTACGCGAAAGTCCACAAAGAGGCCGCGCCTATGAAATTCTTCCCCATGTTCTTGCGCATGATCGAGCGCGATGTCGTCATCATCGGTGGCGGTGAAACGGCGGCGCAAAAGGCCCGCCTGATGCTCAAGACCGAAGCGCGGATCGTCTTGGTGGCGCCGGAGCTGGAGCCGGAACTGGCCGCTTTGGTGTCCGAAGGCCGTGCGGTGCAGCATGCGGGCGAGATCAATGACGACCTCTTTGCCAACGCCGCGCTGGTGTTCGTTTGCACCGAGGATGACGCACGCGATTCCGAGCTCTATCATGTGGTGCGGGCTGCGGGGGCCTTGGTCAATGTGGTCGACCGGCCGGATTTGTGCGAGGCGAACACGCCCTCTCTGGTGGACCGCGATCCCTTGGTGGTGGCGATCGGCACCGAAGGCGCAGCGCCGGTTTTGGCGCGTCAGATCAAGACCCGTCTGGAGGAGATGCTCGAGCCGCGTTTGGGCGATCTCGTGGCTCTTGGCGGGCGGCTCCGCGATCATGTGGCCGAAGAGGTGCCGCGCGCCAAACGTCGGGCGTTTTGGCGCTGGGTCTATGCGGAAACGCCGCGACGGCTCTTTGCCAAAGGCGCGGAACGTGAAGCCGCGAAAGTGATCAAGGCGGCGATTGCCGAGGGCGGTGCGCCGGAGATTGGCACAAAGGGCGGGCAGGGCGCCATCACGCTTTTGCCGGTCGGCAGTCTCGATCCGGACCTGATGACGTTGCGTGCGGTGCAGCGGCTGCAAGAGGCCGATCTGGTGATCTGTGCAGAGGCCGAGTTTGCGCCCATGCTGGAACTCGCGCGCCGCGATGCGGAGCGGGTCATTGTGGGGCAAAGTTACGGCACCGAAGAGTGGCTTTTGTCGGATCAGCGCAAGGTGATCACGGCGAAATGCGAGGCGGGCGGGCGCGTGGTCTGGCTGGTCAGCCGCAGAGACGCAGAGCGCGCGGCTTTGGGTCTGCCGGACGACATCGAACGCGTGCCCGCAGTCCGGGTCTAAGGCGTGAGTTTAAGGAGAAGATCATGAGCGATTTGGAACATCGGATTGCGGTGGCGCGCGGCGAGGCGCCTGCGGATATTGTGCTCAAGAACGGCTCGATCTTTGATCTCATGACCGGTGAGTTGATCGTGGGCGATGTGGCCATCGTGGGGGACAGGATCGCCGGTGTGTTTGAGCACTACGAGGGTCATCGCGAGATCGACGTGACGGGGCAGGTGATCGTGCCGGGCTTCATCGACACGCATCTGCATATCGAAAGCTCTCTGGTGACGCCCTTTGAGTTTGACCGCTGCGTCTTGCCGCGCGGTGTGACGACGGCGATTTGCGACCCGCATGAGATCGCCAATGTCATCGGCCTGCCGGGCATCCGCTATTTCCAAGAGGCCTCCGAGCACACGTTGATGTCGATCCGAGTGCAGCTTAGCTCCTGCGTGCCGTCAACGCATATGGAGACGGCGGGGGCCGAGCTTTTGGCTGAGGATTTGAAAGAGGTCTTGGGCCATCCCTCCGGCATCGGTCTGGCGGAATTCATGAATTATCCCGGCGTGATTTACCGAGACCCGGAGGCGATGAAGAAACTTCGCCTCTTTGAGGATGCTCATATCGACGGCCATTGTCCGCAGCTTTCAGGTCAGGACCTGAACGCCTATATCGCCGCAGGCATTCGCACCGAACACGAGGCGACCACCGTCGAGGAAGCGCGCGAAAAGCTGCGCAAAGGCATGCGGGTGCTGATCCGTGAGGGGTCTGTGTCGAAAGACATGCACGCGTTGCAGCCGCTTTTGACCCATCTCACCGCGCCCTACATGTGCCTCTGCACAGACGACCGCAACCCGCTGGACATCGGCGAGCATGGTCATCTGGATTACGTCATCCGCACTTTGATTGCGCTTGGCTGCCCGGCTCTGGCGGTTTATCGCGCGGCCACTTTGTCCGCCGCCGAGGCCTTTGGCCTCAAAGATCGTGGCATGATCGCGCCGGGCAAACGCGCCGACATTGTGGTGCTAGATAGTCTGGAAAATTGCAATGCGTCCATGGTCTTCGCGGGCGGGGTTGAAGTGACTGACGCGGCCTTCGCCGCACGCGGTCATGTGGCACCCGTGGCCCGTGGCTCAGTCAAAGCGCCCAAGGTCACGGCGGAACAGTTCCGCGCAGGAGGCAACCGCGAAGAGGTCGATGTGATCGGCATCATCGAAGGCAAAATCATCACCGAACACCTGCGTGAAACCGTGCCCATCGTCGATGGCGACAAGGCCCCGGACCCCGCGCGTGATCTGTCCCGGATCACCGTCATCGAACGCCATGGCAAGAACGGCAATATCGCCTCTGGCTTTGTCAAAGGCTTTGGCCTCAAAGCAGGCGCGATTGCCTCGACAGTTTGCCACGATCACCACAATATCGCCTGCGTTGGGGTCGATTACGCCGATATGGCGCTGGCCGCGAACCGCCTGTCTGAGATCGAAGGTGGCTTTGTCGTGGTGAAAGACGGCCACGTTCTGGCCGAGCTGGCGCTGCCTGTCGCGGGGCTGATGAGCCTTGAGCCATTTGAAGTGGTGCGTGATGATCTGGTCGATCTGCGCGCGGCGGCGGCCTCGCTTGGGGTCACGCTCGAAGAGCCGTTTTTGCAACTGGCCTTTCTGGCGCTTCCGGTCATTCCGGCGCTCAAAATCACCGACCGGGGCATGGTCGATGTGACGAAATTCGAGATCATCGCCTGACATTTCATGACGCAGGAAAAGCAGCCCGCCCTTTGCCAAGAGGGCGGGTTTTCCCATGTCAGAATGAGTGTCACAATAAGTGAACTATTCAGTTCACTTTTATGCACTATCCATATTGACGAAATCGTCAAAATGACCAAATTGAGAGCAAGACAGACGTTTTCGAAAGGAGAGATTCATGAAAAAGCTGATCCTTCCCGCCCTCCTTCCTATGGTGGTCCTGCTCACGCTTTCGGGCTGCGCAGACGGCAAATACCCGGTGTCGCAATGCACGACCTCGGATCACTATCCGGTGGCCTGCCAAAATATTGAAGAGGGGCAAAGCCCGGCCGATCTCGAACCGGTGCAAGTGCCGGCCTTTACCGGGGCTTAAATATCAGTAACCGCGCGCCAGATTGACCACATCGGACAGAGGTGCGCCGTCAAGCAAGGCGCTCAGATTGTTGAGCGTCTTCTGTTCGAACCGCCAGCGCTCCGCCGTGCCGCCTTTGTAGGATTCATGCGGGGTCAAAAGCACCTTCGGATGGCTCCAGATCGGATCATCGGCCTCGGGCGGTTCGGGATGGGTGACGTCGAGCGTCGCCTTGCTCAGCTGCCCCGCATCCAACGCCTGCAATAGTGCCGCCTGATCCACCAACGCCCCGCGCGCCACGTTGATCAGATGCAGCCCCAGCTTGGCGTGGGACAACAGAGCGTCATTCACCATCGCCTCGGTCTCCGGCGTGTGGGGCATCGCCAGAACAACGTGGTCCGAGCCCGCCATGACCTCCTCGGCAGTGGCGCAGGGGGTGATCCCCTCGGGCACCGCCTCCCAAACCCCACGCCGCGTGGCCAGCACCCGCATGTCAAAAGCCCGCGCCCGTTTCGCCACCGCATCGCCGATGGCGCCATAGCCGATGAGGCCCAGCGTCTTGCCCTCCAAAGTACCAAACTCCCGCGTACCCCAATCGTCCAAAGAGGTGGTGCGCGCCGCGAAAATATCCTTTTCCACCAAGAGCATCGCGGCCATGACATATTCGGCAATCTGCGGCGCGGTCAGGCCACGACCATTGGTCACGATCGGGTTCCGCATCAGCCAATCAGGATAAATCTCGATCCCGGCAGAAAAGGTCTGCACCCATTTGAGATGCGGATATTCCATCTGCGGCGCCTCAGCCCAAGTGCGAAACGCCCGCGTCACCAAGACCTCCGCCTCTGGCGAAAAATCCCAAGGGCGCTCGCGGTCGAAATGGTCGATCACGCGCGGCGCGCTTGGGTGCGCGGCGAGGATGCGGCCAAAGTCTTCGTCGATTTGGTTGACGATCACGGGGGAGGACATGCGAGGCTCTTTCTGTCGAGGTTTCAAAGCCTTGGTAGCGAGCCTTGCCCCCGGTTTCCAGCCTTTCAGAGTTCAAACACCGCCGCAGAGGCCAAAATGTCGCCCGTCGGTTGGCCTGTGGGCGAGCCGCCCGGAGGCTCATCAGAGACGGCCATGGTGGCGCCTTCGACCTGTGCCAAAAGCGCGGGCGGGATGGTCACACGGATTTCGCCGATTTCTGAGGGCACGAGACCCAAGGAGACGGGCGTCTCAGAGCCATCTGCGATGAGCCAAAGTTCGAGCACCCGACCGGGACGCGGCGCGCCTTGGTTCAATTGCACGATCATCACATCGGTCTCGGGGATAAAGCCCGCAGCCACGACCAGATCGCCGCTCACCAGATCGACGTGGAATTTTGGACCGGGAGCGTTCAGCACTGGCGCGAAGGCGAGAAAGCCCACCATGGCGACGGCGGCCGCCCCGGAGGCCCAAAGCCCGAAGATCGACCGTTTCGGGCCGGATGATGCGGGGGCGATCTGGGCCATGATCCGGGATTTCAACGCCTTGGACGGGCGCACTTCGGCCAGATCGCCCGCGAAAACCGCCAATTCGCGCTCCCATTCATGCACCATGCGCTGAAGCTTCGGGTCGTCTTTCAGACGCGCTTTGAACCGGGCCTCCTCGACCGCATCGAGCAGGCGCAGCACATATTCCCCGGCAAGGGCGGGGTCGTTGCTTTCCATGTGATCCATGTGATCGCTCTCATCGGTCATTGGGCTATCCTCGGTTAGAGGTTCAGGTTAAACGCTCAGGTTACGCCTTAAGGCAGTCGCGCAAGGAGATCAGGCTGCGCCGCAGCCAGGTGCGCATGGTGTTCAGTGGCACGCGAAATTTCTCGGCCAGATCGGCGTAGCTATGGCCCTCGAGATAGGCGCCGCGCACGGCGTCTTTGCGGTCGGGATCCAGCGCGTCGAGGCAAACGTTCAGCCGGGCATTTTCCGAGGCTGCGATGCTTTGCGCCTCAGGGCTTGGGCCGGGATCCGCCAGATCGGGCATCTCGCTCACGTCGCGCGGATTGCCCATGCGCTGTTTCGCGCGGAGCCGGTCGATCGCCAGATTGCGCGCCACGGTGACGAGCCAGGTGATCGGACTGTGACCCGTCACGGCATAGCGGTCCGCCCTGTGCCAAATGCGCAGATAGACCTCCTGCAACACATCCTCGGCCTCGGCGCGGTTGTTCAAGACGCGCAGCACGACGCCGAACAACTTGCCATTCGTGGCGTCATAAAGCTCTGAAAAGGCGTGACGATCCTTGAGCGCGATCCGTGCGATCATCTCTTCGATCTCTGCCCGTGTGCGCATCTTTGAATCCTGTACCAAACACCTGTTTCAGAGAGCATATAGCGTCCGGACACATAAAAACACCCGGCACGGATCACGCGCCGGGTGTTGTCACCGTTTGGCGCGGATTACATCGCGGTGATGGTGGTCATCACCAGCTTGTCGTCGACGCGGATCGGGCCGTCTTCCTTGGCGCCCAACGTGTATTCGAACACGCCGGTCTGCATGCCGCCGTCCTCGGCGTGGATCATCAGCATGAGCATCTCGCCCGGCTTGACCTCTTCGGTCAGGATCGCGGCGACGTCTTTCGTTTCGCCCGCACGCAGCGGCGCATAGGCGACGACCGGGCCGGGTTTCATTGTCTCATCGGTGCGGTGCACCACGAGCCAGCCGTTTTGCGCAGCGGTGATGCTGTCGGCGCTGACGATGCCGTTGGCGACGGACTGATCGGCGGCCTCGACCTTTTGCATCATGTCGTCGCCAGCGAAAGCGGCGGTTGCGGTCAGGCTCAGGCCCATCGTCATGGCGGCGGCGGTCATCAGGAATTTCATGGGTCGTCTCCGTATGTTTGTTTAGCGTTTCGAGCCAGCTCGTGAGCCGCTCTTGCCCAGAGTCACGACGGCGTTTCGGGAAAGTTTCAAAAAAATTTCAGACGGGGTGATTTTTTGAATGGAGCAAGGCCAAAGCCGCCCATCAAGTCGTTTTCAAAGTTGCATTTGCGATAAATCAATGCCGGGTTGGCGTGAATGTATTCAATAGGGTGAATTTATACCAAGCGCGAGGTGACTCGTGTGAAGGGAGGAACCCATGCAGGCCACAGCACTCAAAACCGCGCGCGCCAGCCTCGCTTTCGGCCTGTTTTTGGTCCTGAGCGCCAGCGTCGCCTTCGCTCAAGATGCGATGCCGCAGATGTCGGGTGACGGCTCGACGGCGGATCACTCGAAATTCGAGATCCTGCAACAGGAGTTCAAATCCGGCCCCGAAGTGACGACGGCCTGTCTGACGTGCCACACAGAGGCCGACGATCAGGTCATGCATTCGATCCATTTCCAATGGGAGTTCGACAATTCGGCCACCGGTCAGACGCTTGGTAAATCCAAGGTGATCAATGCGTTCTGTGGCAATGTCGTTGGCAATGAGCCGCGCTGCACCTCGTGCCACGCGGGCTATGGTTGGGACGACATGCATGATGCACCGCCGCAGCAATCGACTGCTGTGGACTGTCTCGTCTGTCATGACCAGTCCGGGCAATATGCCAAACTCTCGACCGGGGCAGGGCATCCGCCTCTGGGCGACATCCCCGGCCAGCCGGTCAAGGGGCAGACGATCACAGGCGCCGACGCCTGGGCGGTCGATCTGATGAAATCGGCGCAGTCTGTGGGCATGCCGACGCGCGAGAATTGCGGCCAGTGCCATTTCTACGGCGGCGGCGGCGACAATGTGAAACACGGCGATCTGAGTTCCGCGCTCTATGACCCGGACATCCACACCGACGTGCATATGTCGAAGGACGGCGCCAATATGGTCTGCTCCGATTGCCACAGGGAAGAGAGCCACAATTGGGCCGGATCGCGCTATCTGATGGACGCGAAGGACACGGTGGGGCTTGGGCATCCGGGCGAGGATCGGTTCTCGGCCTCTTGCGAAAGCTGCCATAGCGACAGCCCGCATGGGGGCGATCTCATGGCGATCAAGCTCAATGACCACGTCGATAAAGTCGCCTGTCAGACCTGTCACATCCCGGAATTCGCGCGCGGTGGCGTGGCGACGAAAACCTATTGGGACTGGTCCACGGCGGGGCGGCTCAATGAGGTCGGTCAACCGATTGCCGAACATCATTTCACCCAAAGCGACGGGCAGGAGTTGCACACCTACCTGACCATCAAAGGTGATTTCGACTGGGGTGAGAATGTCGAACCCTATTACGCTTGGTTTAACGGCGCGGTGGAATACACCCTGCCGGAAGAAGAGATCGACCCGACGGAGGTCGTCGAGATCAACAAGGTGTTGGGCACGCCCGACGGTGAAGACAGCCGCATCTGGCCGTTCAAACGCATGGTCGGGCGGCAGTCCTATGACGCAGGCTATAACAAACTGGCCTATTCCCATGTCTGGGGGCCGACCACGGACACGGCGTTTTGGACCAATTACGATTGGTCGAAGGCGATCGAGGCGGGGATGAAAGCGGCGGGGTCGCCATACTCCGGCGAATATGGTTTCATCGACACTTATATGTATTGGCCGATCACACATATGGTCGCGCCTGCCGATGAGGCGATGGATTGCGTGGAATGCCATTCTGAGGACGGGCGACTTCTGGGCCTTGCGGGCGTGGTGATGCCGGGCACCGATCCGAAGTCTCTGTTCGGTCGGCTGGGGCAGATTCTGGTCCTCTTGACCGCTCTGGGCGTCATCGGCCACGGCATTTTGCGCCTCATCACACGCAAAGGAGGGACCCACCCATGACCAAACGGATCGTCAAGGTTTACCCCCGGTTTGAACGGCTCTGGCATTGGACGCAGGCGCTTTTGATCGCGGTGCTGATGTTCACCGGCCTTCGGGTGAGCGGCGTGCATGCGTTCATTCCCTTTGGACCCGCCGTGATGCTCCATACGCTGGCCGCGCTCACGCTTCTGGTCGTGTGGATTTTCGCCACGTTTTGGCTCTTCACCACCGGCACATGGCGGCAATTCCTGCCGAAGGTCGAAGGCATGCTCGCCACCGCGCGCTACTATGCTTACGGCATCTTCAAAGGCGAGGAGGCGCCGTACCAAAAGCAATATTGGCGCAAACACAATCCGCTTCAGGCCGCGACCTATTTCGGGCTGAAATGGGTTGTCTTCCCGGCGATCTGGGTCACCGGCATCCTCTATCTGACCTACAATTTTTGGGACAGCGGGGCTGACAGCACCTTTGTGTTCGCAGTGGTGCGCAACATTCACCTCTTGGCGGCCTATGTGATCTTCGCCTTCGTCATCGCGCATATTTACCTTTTGACCACGGGCCACGGTTTCCGCGACCATGTTCGTCCAATGGTGACGGGCTATGAAGAGATTGACCTGACCCCGGAACAGGAGGCCTATTTCGAGGCCAACACGCCGGATCGGTTGAAACCTCTGGAACCCGCAGAATAACTCCCGTCAGTCGAAAACACGAAACGGCGCCGCAATCGGGCGCCGTTTTCATATCCTCCAAACAAAAAAGCCGCCCGGGATGGGGCGGCCTTCACGCTGTTCGGGATCAGCGACTGTCTTAACCGTTCCAAGAGCGGACCACGCCGCAATCCATGTGAACGAAGTTGGAGCCACGGTAGGTGCCAACGCCGCCTGCGGAACAGGCTTTCGCAGCAGAGGCCATTTGCGACACAGAGCGCGACTTGAGACGCAGGTCGGCGGCCTGGGCTTTCATGTGAAGCGAGTTCTTCGCAACACCGCGCGAGCGCGAACGCAGCATGGCGTTGGTCTCGGGCGAGCGGTAGCCGGACAGGAGCATATAGGGCTCGTCGGTTTCCATCAGGCGGTGCGCGGCGGTCATGATGTCGACGGTGCGCGCATCCACGGCCTTAATCTGCGAGTTGCGCCAGTCGCGGAAGAAATAGGTCACTTCCTTGAGCGCCTCGGGGATGTATTCGCCTTCGATCCAGTAGATGGTGTCGATGCTCTCACCCGTGCGGCCCGAATACATGTTGATCCGACGAATGTCGCCGGAGCCGCGCAGGAAGCCTGCTGCATTGGCATATACTGGAGCTGCGCTGATTGCGGTTGCTGCAAAACCGCGAAGAAGTCCACGGCGTGTGAGCACGCCACTTGCTTTCGTTGTCATTCTCTCAAAGCGTCCCGTCGCTTACCTGTTCCCGCCTCACGCGGCTGTTTGTGGATGTGCCGCCATTTGCGGCTTGTGCCGCTTGTTCCGGCATTCTTAACCAAGATTCTCAACAGAACAATGACTTAGATCAGACAAACTTGCCTTTTCCCGGTCTTTTGCCTTCTTTTTCAGCATCTTGATCCAAACACGCTCCCAAATCCTCCGGCCGTCACAAACATGTGATCCGGCAGTTTTGGGTGTTTCTGGACGCAAGCTGACGTCGAAACCCGTTAAAACCTCTTAGGCGAGCCACATCCCTGTCGCTCTGATGGGGTTATGGCATATTGTGATTCTTGGGCCAAGCACCGGTTTTGTCGCAGAGCTTAACAATGGGTGAAATCGGCGGGTTTTTGCGCAAAATATGATGTAAGACCTTACCTGCGGGAACAATTTCCATGGCTTCGAGTTGTGTGCGCCGGCCTGTCAGTGGCTCTCATGTCTGCGTGCGCGGGACTGATGCCAAGGCCGCCTGAGCGTTTTGGGCCTTTTGGGAAGCCCCCGGTTTTAAGGGGAAAAATCCGATTTTCTTCCCTTTTGTGTCAACTGTTGTGCATATGGCACAGGGGCGCCTCACTGCGTTCTTCCCCCCTGACGCCGCGCTCGGAACTCCTGTAACCTTTTCCGAACGACTGCTGAGCCATTCCGGGCCTATTCTGGCCTTTCCACCCCAAGTTTCCCGAGGACCGATATGTTTTTTTCACCGGTTTCCCCTGCTGCACATCGCGCCGCACATCATACTGACACCCTGCAAACCGCGCCTTTGCGCCGGAAAGCGCCCCTGTTGAAGGCCGGTCTCGTCGCCCTGAGTCTCGCCCTGACAAGCGCACCTCTGGCGCTCATGCCCGTGACCGCTCAGGCCCAGCAGGTCAGCGCTTTCATGCAATCGGTGGCCGAAGCGGCGTCCTCGTCCAAGGTTCTGTCGGACTTCTACCGCTCCAATGGCTACAAACCGGTCTTCGCCGATCAAAGCGCCAGTGCGAAAGCGCGGCGTCAGGCGCTCCTGCGCGCGGTTCAATCCGCGCCGGACAAAGGTCTCGCGCCCTATGACACCTCGCTCCTTGAGGCCAACCTGCGGGCGATCAAATCCGACCGCGATCTTGGCCGCGCCGAAGTCGCTCTGGCGCAGCTCTTTCTCGATTATGCCCGCGACGTGCAGACCGGCCAGCTGATCCCGTCCCGCATCGACGCAGGTCTCGTGCGTCAGGTGCCGTACCGCGACGGCCTTGAGGTGCTCACCAATTTCACCCAATCCAACCCTCAGGCCTATCTGCGCAAGCTCGAACCCAGCTCGCCGGAATATGCCCGCCTGTTGAAAGAAAAAGCCAAGCTCGAAGAGCTGATCGCTCATGGCGGCTGGGGCCAGACGGTGCCGGGTGGCAAATACGAACCCGGCGCGACGGGCAATGGCGTGATCCTTCTGCGCAACCGTCTGATGGCCATGGGCTATCTGCCGCGCTCGGCGGCGACCGGCTATGATGCGAAGATGGAAAAGGCTGTTCAGCAGTTCCAGATGGACCACGGTCTGACCTCTGACGGTGTGGCCGGGCAGGCGACGATTGACGAGATCAACCTCAGCCCGGAAAAACGCATGGCCTCCATTTTGGTCGCGCTGGAGCGTGAACGCTGGATCAACATGCCTTTGGGCGAGCGTCACATCTGGGTCAATCTGACGGATTTCTCCGCCAAGATCGTCGATCATGGCCGCGTGACCTTTGAAACCCGTTCGGTGATCGGTCAAAATTCCGGTGATCGCCGCAGCCCGGAGTTTTCCGACGAGATGGAGCATATGGTCATCAACCCGACCTGGCACGTGCCGCGCTCGATCGCCGTCAAGGAATACCTGCCGATGATGCAGCGGAACCCGAATGCCGCAGGTCACCTGCGTCTTGTGGACAGTCGCGGTCGCACGGTGAACCGCGCCAATGTGGACTTCTCGCAATACACGACCCGCAGCTTCCCGTTCAACCTCAAGCAACCGCCGTCGAACAGCAACGCCTTGGGTCTCGTGAAGTTCATGTTCCCGAACAAATACAATATCTACCTGCATGACACGCCCTCGAAGAGCCTCTTTGGCCGTGAGGTCCGCGCCTTCTCGCATGGCTGTATCCGTCTGCAACAACCCTTTGATTTCGCTTATGCTTTGCTCGCGAAACAGACCTCCGATCCGGAAGGTTTTTTCCAAGCCAAATTGCGCGCAGGCGTTGAGACCCTCGTGCCTTTGGAGCAACATGTGCCGGTGCACCTGATCTATCGCACCGCGGTGACCCTGCCGAAAGGCGGCATGGAATATCGTCGCGATGTCTATGGTCGGGACGCGAAAATCTGGGCCGCGCTGCAAGACAGAGGTGTGCAATCCTATTCTGTCGGCGGTTGAGCGCCACTCTCTTCAAGAGTTTGAAACAGAGCTGAAATATTGAGGCGTTCGGGGGAAACTTCGGACGCCTTCGCTTTGCAAAGCGGCGCAAAACACCTATGTCTTTGGCAAGATTGACGGAGACCCCCTAATGCCCATCACCATTGCCGAGCTTGCCGCCTCATTGAATGCCCCTTTCGAGGGGGACGGGGGCCTTGTCGTCGCGGCCGCGCGTGAACCGCAGGACGCGGGCAAAGGCGATCTGGCGCTGGCGATGGACCCGCGTTTTGCCGAGAATATCGCCAAGGGCGCGGCTCAGGCGGCTGTTCTCTGGGAGGGCGCGGATTGGCAGGCGCTGGGGCTGAAAGCTGCCATTCTCGTCAAACGCGCACGTCTGGCCATGGCGGGCATCACCGCAAGTTTCGATGCGGGGCTGGGGCTTGAACCGGGCATCCATCCCAGCGCCGTGATCCATGAAAGCGCCGAGATCGGTGAGAATGCCGCCATCGGCCCGCTCGTTGTGATCGGCAAAGGGGCGAAAATTGGCAAGAACGCCAAAATCGCTCAGCATGTGTCGATTGGCGCTGGTGTCACCATCGGCGACGACTCCCTCATTCATCCCGGCGTGAAAATTGGCGCGCGTGCCACGATTGGCGACCGGCTGATCGCCCAGCCCGGTGGTGTGGTCGGGGCTGACGGGTTCTCTTTCGTGACGCAGCAGAAGTCTGCCGTCGAGGAAGCCCGCGAAAGCCTTGGCGAAACGGTCGAGGCGGCGGGGCAAGAGTGGCTGCGCATCGCCTCCATCGGCTCCGTGGTGATCGGCGATGATGTCGAACTGGGCGCCAATGTCACGATTGACCAGGGCACGATCCGCGCGACCCGCATCGGCAACGGCACGAAACTCGACAATCAGGTCCACATCGGCCACAACGTCGTGGTCGGCAATCATTGCCTTTTGTGCGGTCAGGTCGGCATCGCCGGTTCCACGGTGATCGGCGATTATTGCGTCATGGGCGGGCAGGCGGGCGCCGCCGACAACCTGACCATCGGCGCGGGCGCGATCATCGGCGCGGGCACGGGCGTTTTGTCCAATGTGCCGAAAGGCAAGGCGATGATGGGCTACCCGGCGGTCGCGATGCAGACCCATGTCGAGATGTACAAGGCGCTCCGCCGTCTGCCGCGCATGCTGTCAAAGCTCAAATCCAAGGACTGACCCAGCCATGACGCGTGCAATTCGCAGCGTCACATCATACCAAACTGTCACAAAAACCTGTTTCCTAGGCGGGAAATTCGGACTAAAGCAGTCCACACGTTTCGATCGGAGGGATCACATGTCGGATGTGAAAGAGAAAATCATCGAGATCATCGCGGAACAGGCCGTTCTGGACCCAAGCGATGTGGCGATGGATCAATCTCTCGAAGAGCTGGGCATCGACAGCCTCGGCCTTGTCGAAAGCATTTTCGCCATCGAGGAAACCTTTGATATTTCCGTGCCGTTCAACGCCAATGAGCCGGACCAGTCGGATTTCGACATCTCTTCCGTGTCCGCCATCGTCAAAGCGGTCGAAGCCCTGATCGCAGACCAGAAATCATGAAGCGCGTCGTCATCACCGGCGCGGGCACGGTCAACGCGCTTGGCCTCGATGTGGCCTCGACGCTTGCGGCCATGGCCGAGGGCAAGAACGGCATTTCCGATCTGGAATTTCGCGATGTTGAACGCTTGGCGATCACCATTGGCGGGCAGATTCACGACTGGAACGCCGAAGGCCGGTTCAACCGTCAGCAAATGGCGCTTTATGACCGGTTCACCCAATTCACGCTGGCGGCGGCGCAACAGGCGATCGGGCAATCCGGCCTCGAATTCGTCGGCGATCTGGCGCTGCGTTCGGGCGTGGTTTTGGGCACCTCCGGCGGCGGCCTGACGACCCAGGATGACAATTACCGCATGGTCTATGAGGAGGGGAAGAACCGCGTTCACCCCTTTGTCGTGCCGAAGCTGATGAACAACGCGGCGACCAGCCACGTGTCGATGGAATACAACCTCAAAGGCCCGTGTTTCACCGTGGCGACCGCATGTGCCTCGTCGAACCACGCCATGGGCCAGGCGTTCAACATGATCCGTTCGGGCATGGCCACGGCCATGGTCACCGGCGGCTCTGAATCGATGCTCTGCTTTGGCGGCGTGAAAGCCTGGGAAGGGCTGCGCGTCATGTCGAAAGACGCTTGCCGTCCGTTCTCGATGAACCGCAACGGCATGGTGCAGGGCGAGGGCGCGGCCGTGTTCGTGTTCGAAGATTATGACCACGCCAAAGCGCGCGGCGCGGAAATCCTCGCGGAAGTTATCGGGTTTGCCATGACCTCGGATGCCTCCGACATTGTCATGCCCTCGAAACAGGGCGCGGCGCGGGCCATTTCCGGCGCCATGCAAGACGCGAGGATCAACGCCTCCGAGATCGGCTATATCAACGCCCATGGCACCGGCACGGCGGCCAATGACAAAACCGAATGCGCGGCGGTG
The DNA here is from genome assembly GCF_048270365.1 of Celeribacter sp. Taxonomy (NCBI): domain Bacteria; kingdom Pseudomonadati; phylum Pseudomonadota; class Alphaproteobacteria; order Rhodobacterales; family Roseobacteraceae; genus Celeribacter; species Celeribacter sp. The sequence goes on along the minus strand of NZ_JBLWTA010000003.1, from coordinate 175,871 downwards.
GCCGACGCTTTGGGGGCACATGCCGACAACATCATGATCTCGTCGACGAAATCCATGCACGGTCACCTGATCGGTGGCACAGGGGCGGTCGAATTGCTGGCCTGTATCATGGCCTTGAAGGACGGCATCATCGCGCCGACCATCAATTACGAAGAGCCCGATCCGGAATGCGCCCTCGATGTGGTGCCCAATGAGGCGCGCGACGCGAAGGTCGATGTGGTGCTGTCGAACGCTTTTGCCTTTGGTGGGCTGAACGCGGTTTTGGCGCTCAGAAAAGCACCGTAAGTCTTTTATATCTCAAAAGAAAAACGCCGCATCTGTTTGATGCGGCGTTTTTTTGTTCGTGGGTTTTGCAGCGGATTATTCCGCTGGTGCCTCAGCCGGCGCCTCTTCCGTGGCCTCTTCCGGTGCGGACGGGCCTTCGCCATTCTTGGCGGCTTCGTTCAGCTCGGTCACCTTGGTGTAGGCTGCGGTAAAACCTGTGAGCGACAGTTTCAAACGCACCGGGTCATCCGTGCGGCCCAGCGGCACGATGCCAACCATGCCTTCAGAGCCTTTTTTCAACAAATCGACATCGGCGGTGGTCAGACCGGCCCGCACGAAACAGCCCACGCGGTTGCAGAACTGGAACGGATAGCGGCGACCGTTTTCGCCATCGACGAACAGCGCAAGCTGTGCGGTCAAAAGCGTCTCGAGCGGCGTGGTAAAGGTCGCGGCGGCCTCGATCTCTTCGCTGCCGACGTGAAACAGCGCCACTTCGGCGACTTCGGTGCCGTCTTCGTCTTTCAACAGCTGATACATGCTGCACGGATCGACCTGACCCTCAGGCGCGTTGATGCAGCGCACTTCCCAATCGCCTTGGGTCTCAAGCGTGTAAGCACGCCCGACATTGCTTTCCGGCGTGATCGGAGTGCCTGCGGAGAGGCCGGAATCCTGTGCCGCCAGCGGCAGGGCAGCAGCCAGCGTCAGAACGGTTGCAGAGGTGAGGGTCGTGATCTTGCGAGAGATGGAAAACATCATCTGTCCATATATTGTTGGTTTCTGTGCTCAATTCCCCCAACGATCTATCACGGGCACTTGGCGCTGTCAGGGGGGAGGAGAGAATATTTTCGTGAGATGTGAACGCGGACGGCAAAGGATGGCCGAGAGGTCTCAAAGATGTTTGCACTCAGGCGCAATCTGGGAGTCAAAATGCTGGCTATAAAATGACGAAAGCCCCGGTTGAACCGAGGCTTTCGCGGATCTCTTGGATCGCTCGAAATCTTGTGATTTCTCTGATTGTCTCCCTGCCGGACTTGGCCGACTTATTGCGACGACGGTATGACAGGTCATTTCGACCGTCAACGGGAATTTTGCGGTGAAAACCTGTATTCTACACCAAAAAGCAACAGGATGTGCGCTTGGTTGCGACAGCCTTGCACAGGCGGTGCGATCTTTGAATCTTCGGTCAAAAAAATGACCGCACCGGGGATGCCCCGGGCGGCCAGTCTGACAGGGAGGAAGTCAATCCGAACCGAAGAGGTGGTTCGGATAGCAATAGACTGGCACGAAGTGGTTAATTAAGTATTGTAGCGGCATACGGGATTGAATTGTCAGGGTTTTGAGCGGGAATCATGCGCGCGCAGTCTGACATAAATGACAGGGATGGCTGAGATGGACCGGATTTTCGTGGGCGGCGGCGGAGAGGCCTATGGCGAGGCGCAGGAGCTTTTGCTCAAATACGGCAACCGCCACGGGTTGATCGCGGGCGCCACCGGGACGGGCAAGACCGTCACGCTGCAAATCCTGGCCGAAGGCTTTGCAGCGGCGGGTGTGCCGGTGTTTCTGTCGGACGTCAAAGGCGACCTGTCGGGGCTTGCGAAATCCGGCAGTGCGGAGAGCAAATTGCACGAGGCCTTCACCTCGCGTGCGGAAACCATCGGGTTGGGCGAGCGCTACAGCTATGAGGCCTTTCCGGTCACCTTCTGGGATTTGTTCGGCGAACAGGGCCACCCGATCCGCACCACGGTGGCGGAGATGGGGCCGCTGCTGATCTCGCGGCTTCTGGGGCTTTCCGAGGCGCAAGAAGGCGTGGTCAACGTCGCGTTTCGCGTGGCGGACGAACAGGGCCTGCCGCTTTTGGATCTCAAGGACCTTCAGGCGCTTCTGGTCTGGTGCGGTGAGAATGCCGACGATCTGACGCTGCGCTACGGCAATATCTCGAAATCCTCCATCGGGGCGATCCAGCGCGATCTTCTGGTGCTGGAAAATCAGGGCGGGGATAAGCTGTTTGGCGAACCGGCGTTGGAGCTGTCGGATATTATTCGCACCGATAGTGACGGCCGGGGCAGAGTGAACATCCTCGCCGCCGACACGCTGATGTCCTCGCCGGGGCTCTATGCGACCTTCCTTCTGTGGCTCTTGTCCGAATTGTTCGAAGAGCTGCCGGAGATCGGCAACCCGGACAAACCGAAGCTGGTGTTCTTTTTCGACGAAGCGCACCTCTTGTTCGATGACGCGCCGAAAGCGCTGGTCGACAAGGTGGAACAGGTCGCGCGTCTCATCCGGTCGAAAGGCGTGGGCGTCTATTTCGTGACGCAAAACCCGGACGACATCCCCGAGGACATCTTGGGCCAGCTTGGCAACCGGGTGCAACACGCACTTCGGGCCTTTACCGCCCGCGATCAAAAGGCGCTGTCCCGCGCCGCCGAGACCTATCGTCCGAACCCGGCTTTCGAGGTGGAAACCGCGATCAAAGAGGTTGGCACCGGTGAGGCGGTGACCTCGTTTCTGGAGGCCAAGGGCGTGCCGGGCATTTCCCAACGCACCTTGATCCGCCCGCCGTCGTCGCAGCTTGGCCCGATCACGGTTGAGGAGCGGGCAGGGATCAATGCCGCCTCGCCGATTGCCGGGAAATACGAGGCGGTGCTGGACCGCGAAAGCGCCTTTGAGATGCTGAAAGCCCGCGCCGAGGCCGCAGCCAAGGCGGCCGAAGAGCTTGAGGCGAAAGAGGAAGCGCAGGAGGTCGCGGGACGCGAGGCCTTGGAGCGCGAGTTTTCCAAGGCGCGGCGCTATGACGGCACGCAATATAGCCGCAAATCCGCGCCCAAAACCACACCACGCAGCCGCAAGACCTCTGAGAAAACCATCACCGAACAGCTCGGCAAAATGGTGATGAAGGAACTGACTGGCACCACCGGAAAACGCATCGTGCGGGGCATTCTGGGCGGGTTGTTCAAAGCGCGTTGATAAAAAGACCGCCGGAGAAACATCCCCGGCGGTCCATGTCGCAGTCTTGATGCATCACATGTGCGACGCGCTGACATACTGGATTACAATGTCGCTTGCTGTGAGGGTATCTGCGCTGGCCGTCACGCCTTCTGCCAGATGGATCACGAAGGGGGTGTCTTCCGCCTCGTCCTCGTAGCTCAGATGGACCGTGTAGCTCCCTGCGTCGCTGTCGTAAGTAATATCGACGGCGCTGACGGGGGTGTCTTCGTCCACGTTGATTTGCAGCATGTCTTCGCCGGGTGTGAAATCCGTCACCGTCGCCAAAACCGGATCGGCGCTCTCCTCTGTGCCGGTGAGATCGGTGATGAAGGTGTCCGCGCCTTCGCCACCTTCAAGCGTGTCTTGGCCGTCGGTGACGATCAAAAGATCATCGCCAAAGCCTCCGACGAGCGTATCGTTGCCTGCGCCGCCAGAAAGTTCGTCGTTGCCACTGCCACCGGCGAGGTAGTCGTCGCCTTCACCGCCGTCCAGAATGTCGTTGCCGCCACCGCCGCTGATGATATCCGCACCGGCATCGCCGGAGAGGAGACTGTCGCCATCGCCGTCCCAGATGCGGTCGTCGCCGTCGCCGCCCGAAATGACATTTTCTCCGCCATAGTCGCGAATTGTGTCATCCCCTGCGCCTGCAAAGATTGCGTCATTGCCGGCGCTGTCCCAGATTTGGTCATCCCCTTCACCGCCGTCGAGGAAATCATCGCCGTAGCCGCCCTGCAAAACATCCGCGCCGTCCCCACCATACAGCAGGTCATCGCCTTCGCCACCGTTGAGCGTGTCGTCGTCATCGCCACCGGACAATGTGTCGTCGCCCGCGCCCCCTAAGAGGGTGTCGGCACCGGCATTGCCATAGAGAAAATCGTTGCCTTCGTTGCCTTCGATGGTGTCGTTACCGCCCCAGCCGAACAGCGTATCGTTGCCATCCTGCCCATAAACCAGATCGTCTCCGGCGCCGCCGATCACGGTGTCGTCGCCGGCACCGCCATAGATACGATCGTCGCCGTCGTTGCCGTTGAGCCTGTCATCCCCCGCATTGCCGTAGATCAGATCATTGCCCGCACCGCCACCGATCACATCGTCACCGCCCCAACCGGCGAGGGTGTCGTCGCCAGCATTGCCCCAAAGACGATCCGCCAAAGCGCCGCCATGGGTGCTGTCGTCGCCCTCTTCGCCGACGAAAACGGTGGCCGTGTCGGGCGCCTCGGGCTCCGGACCGTCGGGTTGCGATTGAGAGTGATCGTCGTCCGAGTCAAAAATCTCGGTAAAGGCGTAGACCATGGCCGATCCGGCCAGGACAGTGAAAAGAGACAGCATAATAAAACCCCACACATGGTCCGCGAAATAGCGGTTAACCTTTCGTTAACATATTCGTGTGTGGGACAGCGTCAACCTAGCAAAGCCCCGTCTGTGACAACGCGGCTGTGCAGATATATGTTCTTATACATCAATAGGTTGCGCAATATCAGTTCCCGTTGCGCACAGGTTGAAACTCAGAGCCGGTTGAACAACCCGCTTAGCCGGTTCGCCTCATCCGAAAGCCCATAAGGCGCGTTGATCACGAACATGCCGGAGCCGAACATGCCGTGGCCTTTTTGAGCGGGTTTGAACCGCACTTCGTGGTGCAAACACCCGGGGAAATTGGCATAGAGCATGCCCTCGACCAGCGGCAGATGCGTGCCGTTTTTCAGGATCGGATACCAAAGCGCTATGATGCCCACGTTCCATTTGCGGTGCAGCTTGTAGATCTGGCTCGGCAGCGTTTCGAAATCCGATTTGATCTCATAGGAGGGATCGATCAGCATCAGGCCGCGTTTGGGCTCTGGCGGACAGATCGACTGGGCGAATTGGATGCCGTCTTGTTGCTTGAGATGCAGCCCCGCAAAGCTGGGAGAGGCTTTGGTGTTGGCCGTCAGCTCCTCGAATTCGGTCGGGTGCAATTCCGCCAGATGCAGCTGATCGGTGTCGCGCAGCAAAGCCTGCGCAATCGCCGGAGAGCCGGGGTAGATGTTTTTGCCATGGGCCTCGGCAATCGCCTTGCGCGCGCGGGCGTAGGGGTGCGAGGGCTTGAACCAGCCATCGACCGCCTTGATCCCCTTCGTGGCCTCGCCGGTTTTTTGCGCCTGAGACCCCTCAAGATCATAAAGCGCGCGCCCCGCATGGGTCTCGATATAAGAGATCGGCTTGTCTTTGCGGGTCATGTAATCGAGCATCACCGACAAGAGCGCGTGTTTTTGCACATCGGCGAGATTTCCGGCGTGGAAACCGTGTTGGTAGGACAGCATCAGAGGTCTCCCAGAGGGCGAATTTTGAGTTTCGTGATCCGGTTGTCTTTGCGTTCGACGACTTCGAAACGATAGCCGTGGAAGGAAAAGACCTGGCCCGGATTGGGGATGGTTTGCGCTTCGTGGATCACCAGACCGGCCATGGTGTTGGCCTCTTCATCGGACAGGTTGCACTCGGTCCAGCGGTTGAAGTCGCGGATCGTCATGCCGCCGTCGACCTCCCATTCGCCGGTCTCGCCGGATTTTTTCGGCGCATCCTCGGAACGGTCGAATTCGTCGGTGATCTCGCCCACGATCTCTTCGAGAATATCTTCGAGCGTGATCAGACCCTGTAGCGAGCCATATTCATCCACCACCAGCGCAAAATGCGTGTGGCGTTTCAAAAACTGCCGCATCTGGTCGTCGAGCGTGGTGGTTTCTGGCACGAAATAGGGCTTCATCGCCACCGCCATCACGTCGAAATCGTGGAAATCCACCATCATATGCGGGTCTTCGCTCTCGTGTTCGACGCGTTTGGCATGCATGCCGCGCAGCAGGTCTTTGGAGTGCAAGACACCGACGATATTTTCAGGATCATCCCGAAACAGCGGCAGGCGCGTGTGCGGACTTTTCAAAGACAGCTCGAGGATTTCAGAGGCCGCAAGATCGGCATCAAGCATCTCGATTTGAGAGCGGTGCAGCATGATCTCCTCGACCGTGCGGTCGCCCAGATCGAGCGCGCCCAGCAAACGGTCGCGGTCCTCTTTCTCCACCACACCCTCGACATGGCCCAGAGCAATCGCGCCTGCGATCTCGTCGCGCACCGCCAAAACATCGGCTTCGGGGTCGGTCTGAACGCCAAACAGCCGCAAAATCCCGCGCACCAAAAGGCGCACAAATCCCACGACCGGGGCAAAGACCGTCACGACAATGGAAATCGGCCCGGCGACACGCGAGGCGGCGGATTCCGGGTTGGTGATCGCGTAGGTCTTAGGCAGCACCTCGGCAAAAATCAGCACCAGCACGGTCATGATCAGCGTCGCCAAAGCCACGCCGTTCTGGCCGAACAGTTTGGTGAACATCGCGGTCGCCAAAGACGTCGCCAGAATGTTCACAAGGTTGTTGCCCAAAAGCACCGAGCCGATCAGCCGCTCGCTGTCGTCGGTCACGCTCAACGCGCGTTCGGCGCCTTTGTCGCCCTTATCGGCCTGCGAGCGCAACTTGCCGCGCGAGGCGGCGGTCAAAGCGGTCTCGGAGCCCGAGAAAAAGCCGGACATCACCAAGAGCGCCACAATCGCGACGGCGGTGATCCAAAAGGCGGCATCAAGGAGGGTGGGATCGGTCATGGTCTCTGTCATACCCGTGGTTATGGGCACGCTCAGGGGGCTGCGCAAGAGGCACAGCCGCACAAGTGCCGTAAATCTAAGGGGAGGGGGCGCTAATCCTCCGCCAGCGGGTGATGCGTGAGCACCAATTCCCTCAGCCGCTCGTCCAAGACATGGGTGTAAATCTCGGTCGTCGACAGATCGGCATGGCCCAAAAGCGTCTGGATCGCCCGCAAATCCGCACCATGCGCCAAAAGATGCGTCGCAAAGGCGTGGCGCAGCGTGTGGGGCGTCACTTTAGAGGGGCTAACACCGGCGCGTACCGCGATGTCCTTGATCAGTTGGTAGAAGCGAATGCGGGTGAAATGCCCGGTCTTGCCGCGTGAGGGGAACAGAAAGGCCGAAGGTTTTTCGCCCTTTTCACGTTTGGCCAGCTCTTCGCCCGCGTCGCGGGTTTCCAACCAGGTCCTGAGTGCCGCGCGCGCCGGGTCGGACAGAGGCACCATGCGCTCCTTGCCGCCTTTGCCGAGGATCAACAGCATCCTCGGGTCGCCACGCGTGGCAGAGACGGGCAGGGACACAAGCTCCGACACCCGCATGCCGGTGGCGTACAAAAGCTCCATCAAGCAGATGTTGCGCTGCCGGTCGGCCTCGGTGCGGCCCACCTCTTGGACAGCCTCCAAAAGCCGAGAAACTTCTTCCTCAGACAGGGTTTTCGGCAGGCGTTTCGCACGACCCGGCCCCTTGATCTGGATCGCCGGATTGTCCTCGCGCCAGCCTTCCTCAAAGGCAAAACGGTAGAGCTGTTTGATGGATGAGAGCCGCCGCGCGCGGGTGGATTGCGCCAGCCCTTCGGCCTCGCAGGCCACGAGATAGGCCTCGATCTCGGCGCGCTCGGCGGCTGCGAAATCCTTGCCGCGCCGCGCAAGCCATTCGGAAAACCCCAACAAATCCCGCCCGTAAGATTCGCGCGTGTTCTCTGCGGCGCCCAATTCGGCCAGCTGCGCCTCGGCAAAGCGCGAAATCCAGCCGTGATCGCTCATCCGCGCCGCTCCAAAAGCAGGAGTTCCAGCGCCGCGCGCCGCGCCGTGGCCTCAAGCCCGATGGCACGAAAGAATTGGATCGCATCCGACAACTCGTCGAGATCGCCCGCCGCGCCACCTTCGAGAAGCTCAATCGCCCTCAGGATCGCCTCGCCCAGTCGCTTTTCGCTCACCAGAGACGACAGCCGCACCGGAATGCCGGTGCCTCGGAACCCTTGCGCAATGGCGCGGGCCTGCGCCTCGCTTTGCCGCTGCGTCGGCAGATCTCCCACGGCAATCCCATGCAACAGCAATTGATCCTTCGTGAGCGCCGGGCTCCATTTCAACGCGATGCGCTCATAATCCGGCGACAAAAGCGCGACTTCAAAAGCGATCTCGGAGGCCTTGCCCGTTAGGGGCAGGGTCGAAAGTGGCGTGGCAAAAAGTTCGGCGAAGACGCTTTGCAGACCGGAGGCGCGCATCGCATCCCAAACCGGCGGCAGGGTGCGGTTGAGACCGTCAACATCCTTGGCCAAAAGAGTTTTCTCGAAGTCCTGCAACACGTCGATCCGGTCCCAGATGCCGCCAGAGGCCGCCGGAAGATGCTCCGACCAGATGCCAAGCCAGCGGTTTGGCGAGAGCGCACCCACGCGGGCCAAGCGTTCGGCGGCGGTGGCGCGGGCCTTCCAACCGGAGCTGGCACGTAGATCGCTTTGCGCAAAGGCCAGCGGCAGCGCGGTCGTCGGCAGCGGCTCACCGATGGCCTCCATCAGGCGAAATGTCAGCGGCGTCGGATGCTCAGGTGTCGGCAGATGCGGTTCGCCCTCGAACAGCTCGGGATCCAAAAAACGTGCCAAAAGCTCGCCCTGATTGTCGCGAATGAGCCCAAGCGCCTCGCCGGTCTCCAAGGTGAGCGCCGCCGCGTCCCAATCGCCACTGCGTGCCAGACAGAAAATCCGCGCCTGCAAGGTGGGCGACAGCCCCGGCGTGTGGGTCAACCGCGCGCAGGCTTCGTCCTCGGTGCCGAGCAGCAGTTTGGTGTCAAAGGAACGGCGGAAAATCTCAGGCGTGCTGAGACCCGCCAGCGCCATCAGCGAATCCGCCTCGTCCAGCAGGCCTTGCGACAAGAGCGCGTCGATCCGGGCAAGGAACAGCCGCCCGTCGCGATCCGACAAGACCGGCGGGTCGAGCTCCGCCAGAACCAGCGTATTGAGCAGACGCCGCGAGGCGGGCAAAAGGTCCGGCCGTGTGGAAATCGTCCTGATCCGCCGCGCGATGTCGCTGGCGGTTGAGGCGCCCCAAAGCCCGCGCGGCAATCCGGTGACCGAACTGGGCAACAGCCCGGCCTGATCGGGATCGGGCGCGTCCAGGGGCAGGACGCTGACATCTTCGGGCAGGGCGCTCAACGCGATGTCGCCGGTCTTCGGCGGGGCCGCAGGGCGGGGTGCGTCCAACGTGTCGGACAGCCAATCGATGGCGGAAAGCGGCCGGTCGTCACCGTTTGTTTGTGCGGCACCCGGCTCTGCTGTGAGCACAAGAGCCAAACACAACGGCGCACAACTGATGAAAAACCGGGAAGAACCTGGGCGTTTGCTCACTTCAGTTCGATCTCCGTGGGCACCACCTGCTCGGACCGTTCGGGCGACAAATCGCCGACATAGGCAAAGCCGATAAAGCCAATGAGACCCAACAAAATAAGGATGGCCAAAAGGCGAAAGAGAAATTTACGCAAGGTCGACTGCCTCCAATCGCGCCCATTGTGGGCGGTTTTATTCCCGATCTTTGCCGGAGTTTGCCTCCGAACCGGGTTTCTTTGGCTTTATATATGGCATTTTTCGTGAGATCACGCCATTGAGAGAACGAAAATTTGATAAGCGGGATTTTGCCGTGTTGACGGCCTTGGACCTGTCCATGTCCTGCGGCAAAGGCAGTTGCGCGCAGGGCCGTGGCAGGGTAGGCGAAGACGGTGAGACAAGAGGGATGGAACAGGTGGCTGGAGGGGCCGGGGCATTGAAAAAAACCGTTGCACTGGTCGGCATGATGGGCGCCGGAAAAACTGCTGTGGGCAAGGCCTTGGCCGTGCGTCTTGGCGTGCCGTTTCTGGATTCGGATACCGAGATCGAAAAAGCCGCAGACCGCACCATCGCGGAGATTTTCACCGAGCATGGAGAGGCGTTTTTCCGCAGTCGTGAGACCGAGGTGATCGGGCGTTTGTTGGAAAACCACCGCGCGATCCTCTCGACCGGAGGCGGCGCGTTCCTGTCTGAGGCCAACCGCGAGATGATCGCCGAGAAAGGCGTAGCAGTTTGGCTCAAGGCCGATCTCGATTTGCTGTGGAACCGCGTGAAACACAAAAGCACCCGGCCGCTTTTACGCACCGAAAACCCTTACGAGACCTTGAAAGAGCTGGTCGCGGCGCGCGAGCCGCTTTACGCACAGGCCGGGATCGTGGTGGAGGCCGAGCCGAAGCTCTCGATCGAGGGCATGGCCGACAAAGTCGTCGAGGCTCTTAAGGCGCACGGCGGTATTCTGGAGGAAGATCAATGACCTATCAGGCTCAATTCGAGGCCGTCCACGTGCCTTTGGGGGATCGCGCCTATGATGTGCGGATCGGTGAGGGGCTTGTGGCCGAGGCGGGCGCCCATATCGCACCGCTTTTGGGCAAGAAGAAAAAGGTTTTTGTGCTGACCGATGAAACCGTTGCTGGGCTGCATCTCGATGCATTGCGCGCGGGGCTTGCGGTGTCCGGCATCGACATGGTGGCGCTTGCCTTGCCTGCGGGAGAAAGCACGAAGGCCTGGCCGCAATTCACCTGCGCGGTTGAATGGCTTTTGGAAGAGAAATGCGAGCGTCGCGACATCGTTGTCGCTTTCGGTGGCGGCGTGATCGGCGATCTGGCGGGGTTTGCGGCTTCTGTGCTGCGCCGAGGTGTGCGGTTTGTGCAGATCCCGACGACGCTTTTGGCGCAGGTCGACAGTTCGGTCGGTGGCAAAACCGGCATCAACGCGCCGCAGGGCAAGAACCTGATCGGCGCCTTTCACCAGCCTTCTCTGGTGCTCGCCGATATTTCCATTCTCGGCACGTTGACGGCGCGCGATTTCCTTGCGGGCTATGGCGAGGTCCAGAAATACGGTCTTTTGGGCGACGAGGCGTTCTTTGAATGGCTCGAATCCAACGGCCCCGCACTGGCCGCCGGTGATCTCGCGCTGCGGGCCGAGGCGGTGCGGCGGTCGGTGCAGATGAAGGCCGACATCGTCGAACGTGACGAGACCGAACAGGGCGACCGCGCGCTTTTGAACCTCGGGCATACGTTTTGTCACGTGCTGGAATCCGCGACCGGCTATTCCGACCGGCTATTGCATGGCGAAGGCGTGGCCATCGGCTGTGCTCTGGCGTTTGAACTGTCGGCGCGTTTGGGGCTTTGTTCGCAAGAGGCGCCTTCGCGTGTGCGTGAACACCTCCAAGCTATGGGGATGAAATGTGATCTCTCTGATATTGAGGGCGATTTGCCCTCCGCCGAAGAGCTTGTCGATCTCATGGCGCAGGACAAGAAAGTCGTTGATGGCCAGCTGCGTTTCATCCTGGCCCGCGGCATCGGGTCGGCTTTTGTGACCGCAGATGTGCCGCGTGAGGCTGTTCTCAAGTTGCTGAAAGATGCGCTTTAATATTCGGAAAAGACATTTTATTGCGCCTTGTTGCCGGTATGGTCGGGAAACGGCCGACGGTTAGCGCTATAGGCTTTGGCCGCGTCGCACCTTGGATCATAGTGATCTGGTGGTTAAAGATTTGGGCGATTCTATGCGCGGGCAACGTCGTATCAAAACGGGCTTTTCCGTCCCGACAGATTTGGGTGCGCCGAGGATCGCCAAGTTCATGGCGACGGTCAGCCTGCTGATCCTGCCGATTGCCATCGTGAAATATGCGATGAGCGGGCACTCTTGGCTTGCGGGCTATTACCTCTTTCTCTGTGGGCTCATCCTGTTTGATTTGCGCGCGTATTTGAGTGGCAAGCGCTTGCCGATTAATGCCGCCATTCTCTTGATCGCCGTTCAGATCGGCGATCTGATCCTGATCCGACATCATGGCACCTCTGCGGCCTTTTGGCTGTTTCCGATCACCGTGGCCGGGTTCTTTTACTGCGCGCTCTGGGTGGCAACCAGCATCGGGGTGGTCGCCATGGTGCTTGGGCCTGTCCTGAGCTATCTGGCGTCCCACGACCCTTGGTTCGCCTTTCGTTTGGGGGTCGCTCTTGGCACTGTGATCCTCTTTGTGCGGTTCATGTTGACCACGATGTGGGCCATGCAGGCCAATCTCGAACATGCGCTGGAGCGTGACGCCTTGACCGGTTGCTACAATCGCCGGGCCTTCATGCGGCTGATCCGTGGCGATGTGCCTGTGAGCAGCGGCGCCTTGTTGTTCGTCGACATCGATCATTTCAAAAAGATCAACGACCGCCACGGCCATATCGTCGGGGACAAGGTGTTGGTCGCCGTGGTCGAGGCGATGCGCGAGGTGTTGAAAGGGCAGGGCCATATCTACCGCATCGGCGGCGAGGAATTCGCCCTTTTGATGCCCAACACCCCCATCGAACTGGCCGCGATGATCGCGGAACGCATGCGGCGTCATATCAGCCAACAGGCCATGCCCGGCGAGGCGGGTGAGGCGGACAGGGAGGCGCAAGGCACGGTGAAGACCCGGGTCACCGTCTCAATCGGGGTCGAAAAATTCAGCTCGGGCGAAGAGATTGAAGCCGCCCTGTCACGGGCGGACAATCATCTCTACCGGGCCAAACAAGCCGGGCGGGACCGCGTGATGTCGTCCATGTCCGTCAGTGATGACGGTCCCGCGCGGGGTGAGCCGTCGCGCTTTAGCCGCGAACGACCAGAAGATCACAGCGCGGATCGCGAATCTGTGCTTCGGTAAACCCACCAAGCAGGCTGGGCGACAAAGGCATACGGCCATGTGCGCCAAGCGCGAAAAGATCGGCTCCGCTGTCAGCCAGAGCGGTGGTGAACACATCGTTCACACTTGCGGCGCTGATCTCGGGTTTCGGCAGACCTTCTGGAAGCTCGGCCACCTCCCACCAGCCGTCGAGATGGGCCTGAGCCTCTTTGACAAAAGGCGCGAGGTGTTTTGCGCTCTCATCCCGGGCGATCAGGCCGCGATAGGGCACATGGACCGCGTGAAACGTGGTGATCTTGGCCTCCGGGGCAAGCGCCATGGCCGTCCGCCCCGCCGCAAGACAGGATGGCGACAAATCGATACCACACAGGACCGAGCGATAGGGGGCCGTCACCGGGTCACGCACCAAAAGCACGGGGCAATTCAAGGCGCGCACCAGACGTTCCATCGTGGTGCCTGCAAACATGTCCCAAAACGGCCGCGGACGGTGGACGCCCAAGACCACCAGATCGGCGCCGATCGTGTCAGTCATCTCGGCGATGGTGCGCACCGGCTCGCCGGCCTCCACCGTGATCTCTGCATCCTCGGACGCATGGGCGGAGGTGAGCACGGCGCGCATCGTCTCTTCTGCCGTCTGGCGCATTTGCGCCACGACCGTCGAGGGCAAATCGTCGTCGATCACAGTCATGACCACGATTTTCGCCCCATGTTGGCCCGCCAATTGCACCGCGCGCTCCACGGCACGGTCAGACCGCGATGACAGGTCGCTGGCCACGAGAATACGTTTGATCATGATGGTCTCCTCTTTCGATATCACGTGAGGCCGCTCCTCTGCGGGCCTCATCGTATATGTAGGAATTCTAAACACATTTTCGAGAGTGGTGAGGCGAGTGGTCGCAGGTGAAATATCGTTTGCGGCTCAGAGTGTGCCGCCAGAACCAAAAATGCCCCGCACAGGGCAGGGCATTCTATCGAGTCTGGTCTGTAATCGTTTGGATTAGAACGGGATTTCGTCGTCATCCAAGGACGGGCGCGAGCCGCCGCCAGAGCCACCGCCCTGCGAGCCGCCGCCGTAACCGCCGTCATCGTAGCCCCCCGACGGACCTTGGTCATAGCCACCGCCGTAGCCACCACCGCCACCTTGGCCGCCGCCATAGCCACCACCGTCACCGCCGCCCGAGCGACCGTCGAGCATCACCATGGTCGAGGTGTAGGGGCGCAGCACGACTTCGGTGGAATAGCGGTCCTGACCGTTTTGATCCTGCCATTTGCGGGTCTCGAGCTGACCTTCGAGATAGACCTTGGAGCCTTTGCGCAGATATTGCTCTGCGGTGCGCGCCAGAGGTTCGGAGAAAATGGCGACCGTGTGCCACTGGGTGCGCTCTTTGCGCTCGCCGGTGTTGCGGTCTTTCCAGTTTTCCGAGGTGGCAATCCGCAGGTTGCAGACCTTGCCGCCGTTCTGGAAGGTGCGCACTTCCGGGTCGGCGCCCAGATTGCCCACGAGGATGACTTTGTTCACGGACCCGGCCATGCGATTTACTCCCTGAGATTCTTAAACTTGAGCGCACCTTACACCAAACCCACAAGGTGTTTGAAAGCGCAAAATCTGCCTGAGACGCCTATAGGCTTTGAAACTTCGGCTTTTGCCCCTATATTGCGCGCGAAGAATAGCGGTGATTGGTATTGCGCGCGAAGAATAGCGGTGATTGGATTTTCATATGCGTGCAGGGCTTGGGGTTTCGGTGGTCAAACGCCGGGAGAGCGGTGTTCGTCTGGGCTTTATGACATTTGGGGTGATCGCGGGGCTTTTGGGAACTGCGGTTTTGACGCCCACAGAAGCCGGGGCCGAGGATATTTTCTCCACACGAAACCGCATGGCGATCTTTGACTCGCAGCTTTCCGTCCTCGATGGCCGTGCCGCCGATCAATATTCCAACTCCGTGACCTATCAACCCGAGCGGTTCGGCGGCGAGACCGGCACCGCGCGCTACACCGGCGCTTATAAGGGCCAATGGTTGCCCGTGGCGGAGAAGATGGCCAACAAACACGGCATTCCGTCCGATCTTTTCCTGCGCCTTGTGCAGCAGGAAAGCGGCTGGAACCCGACCATTCGCAGTCCGAAAGGCGCCACAGGCCTGGCGCAACTCATGCCGGACACGGCGCGGCAACTGGGCGTGAACATCAACGATCCGCATCAGAACCTCGAGGGCGGCGCGCGCTATTTGCGCATGATGTACAACCGTTTCGGCAACTGGCGTCTGGCGCTTGCGGCCTATAACGCCGGGCCTCTGGCGGTCGAGAAATACGACGGCATTCCGCCCTACAAAGAGACGATGAATTACGTGCGGATCATCTACGGGTCGTAGGCCCAATAGGTCTTATTCGGAACTTTTCGCCCGGTGCCGGGTTGTTCTTTCAATGCATCGCGACGCCCCGCGTCGCTGATTGGAAAGGATAAGACCATGATGAACTCTGCGAAACTGACTGCGAAACGTACCGCTCTGTTGTCCCTGCTGGCTTCTGCGTCTTTGGCTGCGACGCCTCTGATGGCCGAACCGCTCGACATTTCCTCCGTTGAGGTGACTGCCAATCTCGAAGCCGTCGATTCCAACGCGCTCGACCGCTGGCCCGACATCGCCGAAGACCTGACGTTGATGATTTCCGCCGGTCTCGACGAGCAGATGTCCGAGGATGGCCCCTATGACGTCCGCGTCGATGTGACCGAGATTTCCAACCTCGGCACCACCTATCTCAGCGACGAAGGCGAGTTCAACACGCTCGAAGGCTGGGTTTATATCGACGGGCCGGATTCCGATGAGGCGCTGAAGAAAATGCATGTCATGCTCAAGGCCGAAGAGCTGGACGGTGTGACCGCGATCAACGCCACCATGGTGCCGCCGGACCGCGCCGCGTTCTATGATGCTCTGGTGATGGGCTTTGCGACACAGGTCGTGGGCGAAGTTTCGGAGCTTCAGACCCAATGGCTTGAACCGGATCAGGCCGAAGACAATTCGTAAGACAAAGAAGGCGGGGACAGTCCCCGCCTTTTTCTTTTTGGTCTTAGCAATGTTTTACGTTGCGCGCCGGAAATCGCGTGGCGAAATGCCGGTGTGTTTGTGAAAGGCCCGGCTGAAATAGGCCGCCGAATGAAAGCCGAGTTTTTCGGCGATCTGGTTGATCGGCAGATCGGTCTCCCGCAGCATCCGTCGGGCTTCATAATGCACCCGGTCACTCAAAATGGCCGAGGCCGACCGCCCACAGGCCACATTGCAGGCCCGCGTCAAATGGGTCGGGCTGACGCCCAGTTCCGCGGCGAAATGCGCCACCGTGCGCCCGTCGCGCAGCTCGTTTTCCACCAGCGCCGTGTAGGCGGCGGCCAGTCGGCGCGAGGCGTCCGGTGTCAGGTCGTACTCGGGCATGATCGACATTTGCCGCTCTAACCAAACCGCAATCATCCCGGCCTGAAACGCCATGGCGCGGTCACGCCCCGGGCGATCACCCTCGATCTCGCGTTGCAACCCTTCGATCAGGCCGGTGATCTCGTTTTGCTGGATCACCTCTCGAAACCGCATGTGCAACGGCTCCTCGGGCAGGGCGAGTGTCGGATCGTCGGGCAGGTGGACGGCAAAGCCCATGACCTGACCGACAGGTTCAAAAGCGTACATGGTGCGGGTCGGCAGGTAGACCAGATTGTGCGGCCCAAAGCCGCGCGTCACGCCCGCGACCGTGATCCGGCCTTGCCCACGGGTGAACCACAACAGCGTCGGGGTGCGGTGGCTGCGCATTGCTTCGGTGCGCCATTTGTTTTCGGTCGACAACGTGCCGGAACCGCGGCCCAGCGTGGTGACGCGATAGGCGTTTTGTAGCGGAATATCGGGAATGCTCGCCTCGCGACGTTTGCGCGGCTTGGCGGGTTTCGCGGTTTTGTCTTTCGTGGTTTCGACAGGGGCATTGGCAGGCTTTGAGAGACCTTGCGCGGGCTGACCCATTTCCCCCAGCGGTAGGGTTTGAAAAATTCTAAGGGGTTTGGACTCGGGCATGGCGGCACATTCTGTTCGGTTTGTACAATTCCGACAGAGACTAGCCATGGTTTGGGGTGAGTCAAAGAAAACATTGTGTTTTCAATAAGATATGCGTATCCTTTGGCGATTCCGCAAAGACTGCTCAGGGCAGCGATATCTTGTGGTAGGCTTTCATGCGCGCTCTAAACCAAGTGCGTTGCCGCTTGGCATATTGCCGTGTGGCGATGGTGGCGGCCTCTTTTGCCTCTTCAAGCGTCAGTTTGCCTTGCAGATAGGCAATCAATTCCGGCGCGCCGATGGCTTTTGACGCGGGCGCGGCGGGGTCCCAAGTGGCCAGATTGCCCTCCGCCTCCTCCAAAGCGCCTTTCGCCACCATGATCTCGAATCGCCGCGCGATCCGGTCGTTGAGCCATTCCTTGTGGGCATCGAGCACCACGGGAAAGGTCTTTGCGAGCGGCAAAAGCGGCGGCGGCGTGTCGGCCTGCCAGGCGGCCAGACCCCGACCCGTGGCCCGCAGCACTTCCCAGGCGCGTTGCACCCGCATCGGGTTCAGCCGGTCGATCTTTTGCGCGGTCTCGGGGTCCTCGGCGTCGAGATCGGCCAAAAGCCCGGCGTGTCCGTCTTCTTCGCTACGTCTCTGGTCGGCTTCTGCGCGAAGCTCCGCCGGTGTCTCGGGTATTTCGACCAACCCTTCGGTCAAGGCCGCAAAATAAAGCCCCGTGCCGCCGACGATAATCGGCCGATCCGGGCCGATGAGATGAGGTGCGACATCGCGCAGCCAATGGCCGACGGAATAGGCCTCGGTTCCCGGCACATGGCCGTAAAGCGCATGCGGCGCGCGGGATTCATCGACACAAGAGGGTCGCGCGGTCAAAACCCGCCAATTGTCAAAGACTTGCAAGGCATCCGCGTTGATGATCACACCGCCCTGACGCTCCGCAATCTCGAGCGCGAGAGCGGATTTACCGGAGGCGGTGGGGCCCGCGATCAACACGGGCTGATGAGGGGCTATATCAAAGGGCACGACCATGAAACTGCGGTGGCAAAGACTGCGGCATTTGTCCAGAGGGCAAAGGGGAAAAATATCTTGCTGCGTCCATTGATCCCGGCCCGGTTTTGGACCATTTTGCCCGCAATCACATTTCAGTTCGGGGACATCTGATGAGCGACGCGGAGCTTGAAACTGGCACGGGGCAAAATGTTGCGCACCCGGCCACGAAATATAAACGTGTGCTGTTGAAAATCTCGGGCGAGGCGCTGATGGGCGATCAGGGCTTTGGCCTGCACCCGCCGACGGTGGAGCGGATCGCCCGTGAGGTGAAATCCGTGCATGACCTCGGTGTCGAGATCTGCATGGTGATCGGGGGCGGCAACATCTTCCGCGGACTTCAGGGCTCGGCGCAGGGCATGGAGCGCACCACCGCCGACTATATGGGCATGCTTGCGACCGTGATGAACGCGCTCGGCATGCAGGCCGCTTTGGAGGCGCTCGGCATCCACACGCGGGTGATCTCCGCGATCACGATGAACGAGGTGGCCGAGCCCTACATCCGCCGCCGCGCCGTGCGTCACCTTGAAAAAGGCCGGATTTGCATCTTTGCGGCGGGCACGGGCAACCCCTATTTCACCACCGACACGGCGGCCACGCTGCGCGCCAATGAGATGGCCTGTGAGGCGATTTTCATGGGCAAGAACGGGGTGGACGGGGTCTACGACAAGGACCCGAAAACCAACCCG
Source organism: Celeribacter sp. (assembly GCF_048270365.1). Taxonomy (NCBI): domain Bacteria; kingdom Pseudomonadati; phylum Pseudomonadota; class Alphaproteobacteria; order Rhodobacterales; family Roseobacteraceae; genus Celeribacter; species Celeribacter sp. The sequence continues at coordinate 157,338 of NZ_JBLWTA010000003.1, read as the reverse complement.
GATGCGAAACGCTACGACGAGGTCAGCTATGATGAGGTTCTGCGCAAGAACCTCAAAGTCATGGACGCCTCTGCCATCGCTCTGGCGCGCGACAATTCCTTGCCGCTGATCGTTTTTCCGCTCGATGCCCCGGGCGGGTTCCAGTCGATCCTCGCGGGTGAAGGCACCTATACATTGGTGAAATAATGCGGTTTTCGATGGGGTTTGGCGTGGTCTTGATCGCGGCTGCGTCGCCCGCGCTGTCTGAGACCTCCGTTTACACCGGATTTCTGGAGACCCATGGCTGCACCTATGGGCCAAAGCTCGACGCAGAGGTTCGTGCCGCCGGGTTGACGCCCGAAGGCTTGGCCAGCCATGCCCGCACAGCGGTGCAGGCGGGCACGGCGGAGCATAATGGCGATTGGGTGGTGTTTGATGCCTCTGTTTGCACGATCAAACTGCCGGAGATCACCAGCACCTACGAGATCACCGACGATGTCCTCGCGTCACACATTACCTCAGTGAGCGACCCTGCCTATGAGGCGGGGTGTTATCTCACGGATTGGCAGCAGGCCTTCGAGGCGACCGGACACGACGCCGATGCGGCCTTTGCCGAAGGGGTGGGGTTTCTCGCCTCCGAAATCACCGCTGGTCGGATGTCGTTCTATAGCGATAGCCCGCTCAGAACGCCCTTCGGTTTTCAGACCGTTGTGCCGGAAGGATGCGACCAAGGCGCGCGGGCCGAGGCCATTAAGGCGTCTTCCGGTGATCTGGCAGAGCTGTTCGACACCTATGTCCGCATGTCCTATGCGGCAAACACCTGTGGCGATGGCCAAAGTGGCGATATGGCCTTTGCCAAGACGGTAAAGGACAGGACCGACAATGCCTGGATGTTTATGGATGCGATGATGCTCACCCTCGCCGCCGGATGGCACGAGGGGATGACGGCGCAGGACAAGGGCATGCCACGCCCGCCTCTGTGTCACATCGCGCCATAAGTGGAGCCGCGCCTAAACACTGGCAGCCTGAAACCAAACCCGTTATAGCGGGGCAAAGACGATACAAAGGGGAACACCCATGTCCGAAGATTTCGAACTCGACACCGCCGATCTGTCCAAACGTATGGACGGCTCGCTGAGCAACCTGCGCACGGAATTTGCCTCGCTGCGTACGGGCCGAGCCTCGGGCTCGATGCTGGAGCCGATCATGGTGGACGCCTACGGCTCGATGACTCCGATCAACCAGGTTGGCACCGTCAACGTGCCGGAGCCGCGCATGGTGACGATCAACGTCTGGGACAAGGGTTTGGTGAACAAGGTCGAAAAAGCGATCCGCGAATCCGGTCTGGGCATCAACCCGCAGCTGAACGGGACTATTATTATGCTGCCGATCCCGGAGCTGAACGAAGAGCGCCGTCGCGAGTTGACCAAAGTGGCCGGCCAATATGCCGAACACGCCCGTGTCGCCGTGCGCAACGTGCGTCAGGACGGCATGCAGCAGATCAAGAAGAACAAGGACGGCATGTCCGACGACGATCAGAAATTCTGGGAATCCGAGGTCCAGGATCTGACCGACAAACATATCAAGCTGATCGACGATCTTCTGGCGCATAAACAAGAAGAGATCATGCAGGTCTGAGCGGGGCTTGGGCCTTTTACGGCCCTTTACCAACCCTGTGCGAGTGATTTGAAAGGGTTGCAGACGGAAACAAGAGCGTGTTTCATGAAGCAACCTGTTACGAGAGGCCCTATGAGCGACATGAGTCCAGCCACACCCGATGAGGTCATTTCCGGCGGACCGACCCATGTCGCGATGATCATGGATGGCAACGGTCGCTGGGCGCAGTCGCGGGGCAAACCGCGGCTGTTCGGCCATCACGCAGGCGCCAAGAGGGTCAAGGAAATCGTCCGGGCCTGTCCCGATCTGGGCGTCAAATACCTGACGATCTTTGCCTTTTCGACCGAGAACTGGAAACGCACCCAGACCGAGGTCTCCGGCCTCATGAGCCTGTTTCGGCGGTATATCCAGAACGAGATGAAGGGCCTTGTGGCGGAGGGCGTGCGGGTGCGCTTCATCGGCGACCGGGTGCGGCTCGACAAGAAACTGATCGCTTTGATGGACGATCTCGAAGAGGTCACGCAAGAGAACACCAAGGTGCATCTCACCATCGCGATCAACTATGGTGGGCGCGATGAGGTGTCGCGGGCTGTGAAAGATCTGGCCTGTGATGTTGCGCGGGGCGAATTGGACCCGGAGACGGTCGATGAGACCACGCTGACGCGCTACCTCGATACCAAAGTGCTGCCCGACCCCGATCTGGTGATCCGCACCTCGGGCGAGGCGCGGATTTCGAACTTTCTTCTGTGGCAATCTGCCTATGCCGAATATGAATTCATCGACACGCTCTGGCCGGATTTCACCGCAGAGGTCTTTGCCCAATGCGTGTCCCGCTACGCCGGGCGTGACCGTCGGTTTGGCGGGGTGAAAAAGTGACATCCAAGACATCTAAAAACGGCAAGTGGCGCGATCTGATGCCGCGTCTGCTCTCGGCTGTTGTCATGGTGGCGGTGGGGCTTGGCGCCGTGCTGTCCTCGCATCTGGCCTTCACAACGCTGGTCGTCGTGGTCGGCTGTATCGGGCTTTGGGAGCTTTGGCGCATGCGTCAGGTGAAACTGGCCGCTTCGGGCCTGAACACCGCAGACAGCCTCAACCTCGCCGCCTATCTCGCCGTTCTGGTTCTGGGCTGTCTGGGCCTCGTCACACTTTCTTCTGAGGGCGGCCGCGCGCTTTTGCTCTATGTCATCGGCCTTGTGGTGGTGACGGACAGCATGGGGTATCTGGTTGGCAAGACCTTCGGCGGCCCGAAATTCTGGGCGCGGATCAGCCCGAACAAGACCTGGTCCGGCGTGCTTGGCGGCTGGGTCGGGGCAGGGGTCTTGGCCTATTTTTGCCACCCCTTCATGCCCGAGGGCTTCGTGCGCCTGTGGTTCTTTGTGACCTCCTCGATGGTGCTGTCTTTCGCTTCGCAACTGGGCGATATGGCGGAAAGCGGCCTCAAGCGTCGGATGGGGGTCAAGGACAGCTCCAACATCATCCCCGGCCACGGCGGCGTGCTCGACCGGTTCGATGCGCTTTTGGCCTTGGGCGCGCTGGCCTATGTGCTTAATCTGATTTTCGGCTGAGGCAGACATGCGACGCATTTCCATTTTCGGCGCGACGGGCTCCATCGGGCAATCGACCATCGATCTGATCCGCCGGGATCGAAGCGCTTACGATGTGGTGGCGCTCACCGGGGGCGGCAATATCGATGTGCTGGCGAAAGATGCCATTGATCTGGGCGCAAAAGTGGCCGTCACCGCCTATGAGGATCGCCTCGCGGACCTCAAATCCGCGCTGTCCGGCACTGGCATTCAAGCCGCCGCGGGCGAGCACGCCCTCATTGAGGCGGCGGATCGCGAGGCGGATTGGATCATGTCGGCCATCGTCGGCTCCGCTGGCCTCGCACCCGGCCTTCATGCGCTGCGCCACGGCACCACGCTGGCGCTCGCGAATAAGGAGAGCCTCGTCACCGCCGGGCCGCTTCTGATGCGATCCGCTCAGAGCCACGGCGCCCGCGTTCTGCCCGTCGACAGCGAACATTCCGCCGTCTTCCAAGGCCTCGTGGGGGAGGATCAAGCGGAGGTCGAGCGCGTCATCATCACCGCTTCCGGAGGGCCGTTCCGCGACTGGTCGCTGGACCAGTTGAAAGGCGCGACACTGGCGCAGGCCTGTAAGCACCCGTCTTGGGACATGGGGCAGCGGATCACCATCGACAGTGCCTCGATGTTCAACAAGGCGCTCGAAATTATTGAGACCAAGGAATATTTTGGCTTCACGCCCGATCAGATCGAAGTATTGGTCCATCCCGGGTCCTACGTCCACGCCCTTGTGGGCTTTCGTGACGGGGCCTTGATGGCCCATCTCGGCGCGCCCGATATGCGTCACGCCATCGGCTATTCGCTGCACTGGCCCGAGCGGCGCGACCTGCCTGTCGAAAGGTTGGACCTCGCCAAAGTCGGTCAGCTTCGGTTCGAGGCGCCCGATGAGGTCCGTTTCCCGCCGCTGCGCCTTGCGCGTCAGGTGATGCAGATGGGCGGTTTGGCAGGTAGCGTGTTCAATGCCGCGAAAGAGGCCGCTTTGGACCTTTTCATCGCCCAAAAGATCGGGTTTCTCGACATGGCGCGCCTCACCGAAGAGGTGCTCAATCAGATGTCAACGGATGTGAGCCAGCCCCAGACCAACATGAGCTTGGACACGGTGCTCGCAGCCGATAAAGAAGCGCGGGCGCGTGTGATGGCGCTGCAAACGAAGCAATAAGGACGATCTCGAATGGATGTAACCAGCCTTCTCAGCAGCCTTGGCGGTACGGCCTTTACGCTGGTGTTTTTCATTGTCGCCTTGTCGATCATCGTCACGGTGCATGAATACGGCCATTACATCGTCGGGCGCTGGTCGGGTATCCGGGCGGATGTCTTCTCTTTGGGCTTCGGCAAACCGCTGTGGCAGCGCACCGACAAACGCGGCACGGTCTGGCAGATTGCTGCACTCCCCTTTGGCGGCTACGTGAAATTCGCAGGTGACGCCAACGCGGCGTCGGCGCCCGATGCGCACGCGGTCGAGGGCATGAGCCCCGAAGAAGCCCGCCACACCATGCCGGGCGCGCCTCTGTGGGCGCGGACCGCGACGGTGGCGGCGGGGCCGATCTTCAATTTCGTGTTTTCTTTCATCGTCTTCACCATCTTTGTGTTGATCGCGGGCAAGGCCGCGGACACCTTGGTGGTCGATGAGGTCGCGCCTGTGCCCTATGAAATCGGCCTGATGCCCGGCGATGAGATCACAGCCATCGCGGGGCAGGAGGTGCCGGAACCGGGCGCGCTTTTGGGCTTTTTGCAAGAGCTGCCGCGTGAAGGCGACGTGTCCTACACCGTCGCGCGCGAGGGGCAGGAGCTGACCGTCACGGGCCCCTATCCCTATCCGGTGATCGTCGCGGGCGTGTCGCCGAAATCCGCCGCACGCGATGCAGGCATCAAGACCGGCGATGTGATCACCCAGATCGATGGCGCGCCGATCACCACGTTTTGGGACCTTCAGGACTATGTCACCAGCCATGATGGCGCGCCGATGACGCTGACCGTCTGGCGGCCCAATGGTGAGACCTCTGCGGAGGGCGGCGAGACCTTTGAGACCACGCTTGAGCCGCGTCGTCGCGATCTTCCGACCGACGATGGCGGGTTCGAGACTCGTTGGCTGATCGGCATCACCGGCGGTCTGCTGTTCTCGGTCGGCACCGAACCGGTTGGCCTCGGCGCAGCGCTTTTGGCCGGTATCCAAGGCGTGTGGCAGATCATCACAATGTCGCTCTCGGGCATGGCGCATATGATCACCGGCGCGATCTCTGCCTGTAACCTCTCGGGGCCCGTGGGCATTGCCGAGGTGGTGTCGACCTCGGCTTCCGATGGTGTGGCGAGTTTCCTGTCCACCGTGGCGCTTCTGTCGACCGCAATTGGCCTGATGAACCTCTTCCCGATCCCGGTTCTGGATGGCGGGCATCTGGTGTTCTACGCCTATGAGGCGGTGCGCGGAAAACCTCTGCCGGATCGGGCGGTGAATGTCATGATGACCATCGGTCTGGCGGTGATCCTGGGCTTTATGGTGCTGGGACTGGGATCTGATTTGTTCTGTAAATAATCCCCCGTTTCCTCGGAGACTGTTGCCAAAATCCCGGCAAAATCCCTGCGTATTTTGCGGAAATACGCAGTCTTGGTCCAAATCTCGCCACAATCAAAGCGTATCTCCTGAACTCAGAGCGGTCGGCTTTTGCGGGCCGCAGAGGGTATGTGTGGCAGGGTGAGCCTGTCGATGACTGAGGAGGGCCTCGAGATGACCGCAATTCGTGCTGGATACCAAAGCCTGTCGCAACTGGCCGATCTCAACTGGGATCGTCTGCTCTATGCCGCAACCATCGTCGTCGCGCTGGTGGCCGGGTCGTTTTTCGGACAGCTTTTGCTCTAAGGGGCGCCACGTCGAGTTCTGACCCGTCGAGTTCTGAGCCACGAGTCTTTCTACCTGCCTTTCAAACGGTCGGTTCAATACCGAAAAAAGGCGAGGGCGGAAATCCGCTAAACACCTGACAAACGCTACAAGTAGGGCTTTCGCTTTCGGCGAAGGCCCTTATGCTGTGTCTCAAAGCCGTTTTTATGGTCGATCGCTTTTGACAAGGGGCGGTATTGCCGTTACTCAGCTAGGAACAAGTGGGGAATATCGAGAAAGCTGCCATGTTGCCATTGAATCACCGTTCGATCCGCGTGAAACCACGTTTTGTAGCACGTGCCTTTGCGCTGTCTTTTGCGGCTTTCGCAGTCACAACCGTATCTTACACCGCATTTCCGGCGCCGGCCGAGGCGCAGTCCTTCAATTTCACCAATGTGGTGGTCGAAGGCGCGCAGCGGGTGTCCGCAGGTACGATCCTGTCCTACGCGGGAATCACGCGCGGCCAGACGGTGTCCGGCGGCGAGTTGAACGACGCCTATCAGAACGTCTTGGGCACCGGGTTGTTCGAGACGGTGGAATTCACCCCGCGTGGCAACACGCTTGTGATCAAGGTCGCCGAATTCCCGGTCGTCTCGCGTATCGCCATCGAAGGCAACCGCAAGGTCAGCGATGACGCGCTGATGCCCGCGCTCACCACCAAGGTCCGTCAGGTCTATTCGCCCTCTGTTGCAGAGGCCGACGCCGCCACGCTGACGCAGATTTACGAGACCAGAGGCCAGCTGGTCGCCACCGTGACGCCGAAGATCATTCGCCGGTCCGACAACCGCGTCGATGTGGTGTTTGAGGTGACCGAGGGCAAAGGCGTTGAGATCGAGCGTCTTAGCTTTGTCGGCAACCGCGAATATTCGGATTCGCGCCTGCGTCGCGTGCTTGAAACCAAACAGGCAGGCGCGCTGCGCTTTATCATCGGGCGTGACACCTACACCGAGGATCGTCTCCAGTTCGACAAACGCGTGCTGACGGATTTCTACACTTCGCGTGGCTATATCGATTTCCAGGTGCTCAACGTCGCCGCCGAGTTTTCGCGTGAGCGCAACGCCTATTTCCTGACCTTCAACGTGCGTGAGGGCCAGAAATACGACTTTGGCAAAATCTCCATCTCCTCCGAGATGGCAGGCGTCGATGCCGCGGAGTTTACCAAGGTCACCAATATCCGCGCTGGCCAGACCTATTCGCCGCTGGCGGTAGACAATATGATCGACCGCATCGAAACGCTGGCAACCAAAAAAGGCATCGATTTCCTGCGCGCCGAGCCGCGTGTGACGCGCAATCCCCGCACGCAGACGCTCGATGTCGATTTCGTGCTGGTCCGCGGGCCGCGCATCTTTGTCGAACGCATCGACATCGAGGGCAACGCCACGACGCTCGACCGTGTGGTGCGTCAAAAATTCAAAACCGTCGAAGGCGACCCGTTCAACCCGCGCGAGATTCGCGCTGCCGCTGACCGCATCCGGGCGCTCGGGTTCTTCTCGAACGCCGATGTGAGCACGCGTCAGGGCTCCGCCGCCGATCAAATGATCGTCGATGTGAACGTCACCGAAAAACCGACAGGGTCTTTCACTTTCGGCGGCAACTACTCCGTGTCCGAAGGTGTCAACCTGATTGCCTCCTTCAGCGAGTCGAACTTCCTGGGCCGTGGCCAGCGGTTGTCCTTCAGCCTGACCACGGACGTCGAAGACGGCAGCCTGTCGTTGAATTTCGTCGAACCGGCCTTCCTGGGGCGCGATGTCGCCTTTGGGCTGAGCGCGGGTCTTGGGACCTCGCAACCGTCTTATGCCGAACATGAGCTGCGTCGCGCCTATATTTCGCCGCGCCTGACTTTCCCGGTCTCTGAGAATGGGGCTTTGACGGTGAACTATCGCGGTGAGATCGCTGAGACCGTCGAAGACAGCGATTATACCGATGGCGGCTACAGCTACCCTGTGCAAATTCAGAACGACATCGACGAAGGCCGCTATTCGACCCATTCTCTGGGCTATTCCTATAGCTACGACACGCGTCGCAACGGGTTGAACCCGAACGCGGGCATGCTGTTCAAGTTCGGTCAGGATTTCGCGGGTCTCATTGGTGGCGAGGCCGAGTATATCAAAACCTCCGCCGAACTGACCGGCGAGATGAAGGTCTGGAACGAAGAGGTGACCCTGCGGGCCACCGTCGAAGGCGGCGTGATTGACGCTGACGGCGACAGCCGCGTCTCCGAACGGTATTTCAACAGCACCTCGATCATGCGCGGCTTTGAGCCGGGCGGTATCGGTCCGCGTTCGAACAACAACGATCTGGCGCTTGGTGGCAATATGTATGCCGTGGCCCGTCTTGAGGCGAATTTCCCGCTGGGTCTGCCCGAAGAATACGGTCTCTCCGGGGGCCTGTTCTTTGACTACGGCTCGGTCTGGGGGCTCGATGACACCACGAATATCATCGCCGGCTCCGACGATCCGAACTGGCGCTCTGTCATTGGGGCTTCGGTGTTCTGGACCACGCCTCTGGGCCCGCTGCGCTTTAACTTCACCAAAGCGCTCGACAAAGAAGACTACGACAAGGAACAGAGTTTCGACCTGACCATCTCGTCGAGCTTCTGAGATGTCGCTTTTGCGTCCCCTTTGGATGGCAGGCCTGTTCAGCCTTTGTGCGACAGGCCTGTTTTCTCAAGATGCAACACAAGACCAGCCGACCTCGCAAGAGGCCGCGCCCGCTGCGCAACCGGGCCAGCGGACGTCTGAGCCGAAACTGGTGTTTCCGGTTCTGGTGTTCGACCGCGCCCGCGTGTTGAACCAAAGTCAGGTTGGCGCCGCCCTTGAGGCGGAAATCGACGACGCCCGCGCAGCACTTTTGACGGAAAACGACCAGATCTACGCCGATCTCGAGGCCGAGGAGCAAGAGATCTCCGACGCCAAACCCACGATGACCGAGGCGGACTTTCGCGCCCGCGCGCAGGCCTTTGACGAAAAAGTGACACAGGTCCGCCAACGTCAGGACGAGAAGGCGGGCGAGATTCAGACACTTTATGACGAAGGTCTGGCCGAGATTGAACAACAGATGAACACGATCCTTGCCCAGATCGCCCGCGATCTCGGGGCCGTCGTGGTCTTCGAACGCAACCAAGTTTATCTGATGAACGGCGCAATCGACATTTCGCGCATCGCGATTGAGAAACTCGATGACCAAGAGGGCGCACAGAGCAGCGAGACGATGCAGCCGTCGGACGGCGAAGGCACGCCGGAGACACCGCCCACCCAGGAGTGAGCTGGTGCGCCATTGCCTTGTCACCTCGGGCGGCGGTTGATAGGAAGGTGGCCAGAGATTTTACGCCTCATGTGGGGCATTGGATCGCATGGGCTTTAAGGGGTCCATCGGTCCACAATATAAAGAAGACCAAAAGGCCCAGGGACAAGATATGACCGAGACCACCAAACCCAGCATCGCCGACATCGACCTGATCCAGCGCATCCTGCCGCATCGCTATCCATTCCTTTTGGTGGACCGCGTGGTGGACATCGTCTGCCCCGAAAGCTGCACCGGCATCAAGAATGTGACCTATAACGAGCCGCATTTTCAGGGCCATTTCCCGGGCGAACCGGTGATGCCCGGCGTGACCATCGTCGAGGCGATGGCACAGACGGCGGCGGTCATGGTCGGCGTTCACATGGACCTGGCGGATAAGGAATTCAACGTCTATTTCATGAACATCGACGGCGTGAAATTCCGCCGCAAGGTGGTCCCCGGCGACCAGCTCAAGATGCATGTCACCGTGAAACGCGGCGGCGGCAAGGTTTGGAAATTCGACGGTCGCGCCGAGGTCGATGGCGAATTGGCCTGTCAGGCCGAATTCACCGCGATGATGGATCTGACGCCGAAATCCTGAGAGGATTCACACGATGAGCACAATTGATCCAAGCGCCAAAATTCACCCGTCTTCGGTGATCGAAGAGGGCGCCGTCATCGGCGCGGGCTGCGAGATTGGCCCGTTCTGCCTTGTCGGCCCGAAGGTGCGGCTTGCGGATCGCGTGACGCTCAAATCCCATGTCGTTGTCGCGGGCGCCACCGAGATCGGCGAGGACACCACGGTGTTCCAATTCGCCTCCATCGGGGAGATCCCGCAGGATCTTAAATTCAGGGGCGAAGAGACCAAACTGATCATCGGTAAGCGCAACCGCATCCGCGAGTATGTCACCATGAACACTGGCACAGAGGGCGGTGGCGGGGTGACGCGCGTGGGCGATGACGGGCTGTTCATGTCGTCCTGCCATGTGGCGCATGACGCCCAGATCGGCGACAGGGTGATTTTGGTGAACTCGGTGGCTGTCGCAGGCCATTGCCACATCGAGGACGATGTGATCATCGGCGGTCTGTCGGGCATCCACCAATGGGTGCGGATCGGGCAGGGCGCCATCGTGGGCGCGCTGTCCATGGTCACCGCCGATGTCTTGCCGCACGCTTTGGTGCAGGGGCCGCGTGCGGAACTCGATGGTCTCAACCTCGTCGGTCTCAAACGCAAAGGCGTGGCCCGCGACGACATCAATCAGCTCCGCGCGGCCTTCCAGATGCTCAAACAGGGCGAGGGCGCTTTCAAAGATCGCGCCGAGCGCCTCAAGGACGATTTCAACAGCGATTACGTCGCCCGTATGGTCGATTTCGTCATGGGCGACAGCGACCGCGGCTTTCTGACCCCGAAATAGCGCCATGACCCGGACCGCGATCATCGCCGGATCGGGCGCGCTGCCCCGGCTTTTGGCGGAGGCGCTTAACGATCCCGTCTATGTGACTTTTGACGACACGCCGGTGCCGGGCGGCCTGACGCATGTTCCTGCGCGGATCGAAAAGCTCGGGCGGTTGTTCAAGGAGCTGAAATCCCATGACGTGGGCGCGGTTACCTTTGCAGGCGCGATGAGCCGCCCGAAAGTGAACCCCGTGTTGATGGACCGCCACGCGCTGCGGCTCGCGATGGCGATGAAAAAAGGCGACGACGGACTTTTGCGTGAGGTGCTGGCGCTGTTCGAGGATCAAGGCTTTCTCATTCGCGGCGCGACCGAAATTCGCCCCGATCTGGTGCTGGAACCCGGCACGCTTTGGGGCCGCAAACCGACCCGCGAAGATTTGGACGACGCCACCCGCGCGCAAGCCGTTCTGGATGCTTTGGGGCCGCTCGACGTGGGCCAGGGCGCGGTCTGTGCGGGCGGGCTGGTTCTGGGCATCGAGACGCTTCAGGGCACCGACGCGATGCTGTCTTTTGTCAAAGCCACGCCGGACCGCCTGCGCCGTGCCAAGGGTGTTTTTGTCAAAGCGCCCAAGCCCGGACAAGACATGCGCATCGACGTGCCGACCATCGGCATGGCCACCATCGAGGCGGTGATCGACGCGGGTCTCGGCGGGCTGGTGATCCCGGCGGGCGAGGTGATCGTGCTGGATCGTGCCGCTGTGGAAGCGCGCATCAAGGAGGCAGGTCTCTTCCTGAAAGCGCAATGAGCCTCGCCACGAGATTTAAGGTCTTTGTCATCGCGGGCGAACCCTCCGGCGACCGTCTGGGCGGCGCGGCGATGGCGGGGCTCAAAGCCCTCACGGATGTTGAGTTTCGCGGCGTCGGCGGCGCGGCCATGGCGGAGCAGGGGCTCACCTCGCAATTCCCGATGTCCGAACTGTCGCTCATGGGGATCGCCGAGATTCTGCCGAAATATTTCCACCTCAAACGCCGCATTCGCGAGGTGGCTGAGGCGATATTGGACTGGAAACCGGACGTGGTTCTGACCATCGACAGTCCGGATTTCTGTCTGCGCGTGGCGGATATTGTCAAAGCGCGGAGTGACATCCGCATTTGCCACTACGTCGCGCCGACAGTGTGGGCCTGGCGGCCTGAGCGCGCGGCCAAGCTTGCGAAACGGGTGGATCAGGTGCTGGCGCTGTTTCCCTTTGAGCCGCCTTACTTTGAGAAAGAGGGGGTGCGCTGTGATTTCGTCGGCCATCCGGTGGTGACCGAAGCGGTCGCGACGGACACAGAGGTCGCAGCCTTCCGTGCCGCGCATGACATCGGCGACGCGCCTTTGATGCTCGTTCTGCCGGGCTCACGCCGGGGCGAGGTCACGCGTCTTGCGCCGATCTTTGGCGAGACGCTCGGGCATTTTGCAAAGCATCACCCGGAGGCGCGTTACGTTTTGCCGATGGCGCAAAATGTCGAGCCGCTGGTGCGTGAGGTGACGCGAGAGTGGAAGGTCGCGCCGATCCTGATCGAGGCGACGGACAAAGCGGGCAAAGCCGCCGCCTTCCGCGCCGCCGATGTGGCGCTGGCGGCCTCGGGAACGGTGTCTCTTGAGCTTGCGGCCAACGACACACCGATGGTGGTGGCCTATCGCATGGCCTGGCTCACCGAGCAGATCGTCAAACGCAAGCTGTTGATCGACACGGTGACACTGGTCAATCTGGTCTCTGAAACCCGAGTGGTGCCGGAATTTCTGGGCGCCGACTGTATCCCACAAAAGATCGCGGCAAGCCTGTCGCATGTGTTGAACGCGGGCGCGGATCAACATGCCGCCCTCGCTTTGACCATGGAGCGGCTGGGGCGGGGCGAAGAACCACCGGGCCTGCGGGCGGCGCGGGCTGTGTTGGATGGGATGGCTGAGACGTGAGTATTTGGCGCACAAAGGAAACGACGCGCAGATGCGGCTTTGCCTTTGTTGTTTTGCTCGGCTCCGCTGTTTCTTTGGGGGCAGGTGCTCTGACGGGCGATGCCGAGCAGGGAGCCGTGATCTACGCCGAGCGCTGCGCCCGCTGTCATGAGGTGTCGATCGACATGGTGGTGTCGCCGGAGGACGCGCCGCGTTTGGCTTCGTTTCTGGCCAGCCACAAAATCCGTTTTGACCCGATCCGCAGTGATCAGGACAACGCCGATCTTGCGGCCTATCTGGTCAGCCTCTCACCGCTTCAACGCAACTGAGATGCGATCTCTTTGGTCCGCGCTCGGGTCAACTCGACCTTACAGGACCGGATCGCAATCCCCGTACCCGAGCCGCCGCCAAAGCCCGCGCCGACATAGTCGCACTGCGCATCGCGGTAGGCTTCCCAAGCGGATTGAGAGGCTTCCAAGGCGGGCAGGGCAACGACGCGTCCGGTCATCTCATCAAGCTCCTGCGCCGAGCTTTTGGCGAACTCGAGCATCATCTCCATCGCGCGGGTGGCTTTGATCTCGGTGGCGGCCACGCAATCCGCTATCTCGACCTGAGAGCCGAGATCCAGCGCGCATTCCGAGGAGGCATCGGCGAAGGCCGTCAGAGGTGAGGACAGCGGAGACAGGGTCAAAAGCGCAACGAAGGCAAAGCGGTTCATCTCAGTTCCCTTTCCAGATCCACCCGCCGCCATAGATGCGCGAGCTTTCCGGATCGTAGAACACACAGGCCTGTCCTGGCGAGACCCCTTCTTCGGCCACGACCAATTCGACCTCGGCTTCGGTGTCCGAGATCGGGCGTACGATGGCTTCGCGCGGCGGGCGGGTGGAGCGGACTTTGACGTCCAGCACCCATTCATCGCGCGACGTAAACGGCTCATCGCCCAGCCAGTTGATTTCACGCACCGGGATTTTGCGGGTCGCAAGCATGTCTTTCGGGCCGACAACGACCTGACGATTGTCGACATCGAGTTTCACCACATAGAGCGGATCGGCAAGTCCACCGATGCCAAGCCCGCGGCGCTGGCCGATGGTGTAATGGATAACGCCTTTATGCGTCGCCAACACATTGCCATTGTGATCGACGATCTCGCCGGGTTCGGCGGCGCCGGGGCGCAGTTTCTCGATGACTTGCGCATAGTTGCCATTGGGCACGAAACAGATGTCTTGGCTGTCGGGCTTGTCCGCCACCGAGAGACCGTATTTCGCGGCCAGCGCGCGTGTGGCGTCTTTCGACGGCAGATGCCCGAGCGGGAAACGCAGGTAAGACAGCTGTTCGGGCGTGGTGGAGAACAGAAAATAGCTCTGGTCGCGGTTCGCATCGGCGGCCGAATGCAGCTCAGGCCCGGTGTCGCCCATCACGCGTTGAATATAATGTCCGGTCGCCATGCAATCGGCGTCGAGATCCTTGGCGGTGTTCAACAGATCCTTGAACTTCACGCGCTCGTTGCAGCGGATGCAAGGGACAGGCGTCGCCCCCGCGAGATAGCTGTCGGCGAATTCATCAATCACGGCGTCCTGAAAGATGTTCTCGTAATCCAGCACATAATGCGGGAAGCCCATCTCCTCGGCCACGCGGCGCGCGTCGTGAATGTCACGTCCGGCGCAACAGGCGCCTTTCTTGGCCAGAGCCGCACCGTGGTCGTAGAGCTGAAGCGTCACGCCGACCACGTCATAGCCCTCTTCGGCCAGCATGGCCGCGACGACAGACGAGTCGACGCCGCCGGACATGGCCACAACCACGCGGGTGTCTTTCGGGGCTTTCGCAAAGCCCAGGGAGTTCAGCGGGTGTACGCCGTCGTCAAACATGAACAAATCCTTTCGGGAACAGACCCGCTATATAAGAAAATTCGACCTATTCTCAAGGCCCAGCTTCACCCCCCATTAAGAGGATTGAGTCACAAAGGCTGTGCAATTCAAGACGAGGGTGAGCCCATGTATCTCAAAAAAGTCGATGGCCCGCGTGCCGTTACGCTTCCCGACGGATCGATCATGACCCGTGCCGACCTTCCGCCGAAGGAAACCCGCCGCTGGGTGGCCTCTCGCAAGGCCCTTGTGGTCAAGGGTGTGGTCTTTGGACTGATTCCCCTGACGGAGGCGCTCAAAATGTACGGATTGTCCGAAGAAGAGTTCAATTCGTGGAAAAATGCCATTTCCGAGCATGGTGAAGCGGCTTTAAAGGCCACTGCGGTGCAAAAATATAGACAACCTTGAGTTGAAAATGCGAAAAGGTTAAAACTGGTAACGTGTAGTTAACCATTTTTGACCATCTTCCTAATGAGCGAACGCAACAAGAACACATTTGGAAGAGAGCAACGGAGACCCACGGTTATGCGAATTTTGCTGGTCGAAGACGATCCCACCACCTCGAAAAGCATCGAGTTGATGCTGTCTCACGCCAACCTGAACGTCTATACGACGGATCTTGGCGAAGAGGGGATCGATCTCGCGAAACTTTATGATTACGATTTGATCCTTTTGGACCTCGGCCTGCCGGATATGAACGGCCACGATGTGCTGCGCCAGTTGCGACTGGCCCGTGTCGATACTCCGATCCTGATCCTCTCGGGCGCCGATGACACCGAGAACAAGATTAAAGGCTTCGGCTTTGGTGCCGATGACTATCTGACGAAACCCTTTCACCGCGAAGAGCTTGTGGCGCGTATTCACGCCATCATTCGCCGTTCCAAAGGGCATTCCCAATCCATCATCCGCACCGGCAAGATCGAGGTCAATCTCGATGCCAAAACCGTCTCCGTCGGTGGCAAGCCCGTGCATTTGACCGGCAAAGAATATCAGATGCTGGAGCTTCTGTCCCTGCGCAAGGGCACGACGCTCACCAAGGAAATGTTCCTCAACCACCTCTATGGCGGCATGGATGAGCCGGAACTCAAGATCATCGACGTGTTCATTTGTAAACTTCGCAAGAAACTCGCCAATGCGACCGACGGTGAAAACTACATCGAAACCGTCTGGGGCCGTGGCTATGTG
This sequence comes from Celeribacter sp., assembly GCF_048270365.1. NCBI lineage: Bacteria > Pseudomonadati > Pseudomonadota > Alphaproteobacteria > Rhodobacterales > Roseobacteraceae > Celeribacter > Celeribacter sp. Next base: position 141,626 of record NZ_JBLWTA010000003.1, on the reverse strand, counting down.
CTGCGTGATCCGGAGCCTGGCAGTGGCCATGGCGACGAACAGATTGCGATCGGTGCCTGACCAAGACACATGAATTCCCTGTACCCGGCGACATCAGCGCCGCCGGTCTGTAACCCGTCGAGGCATTTTTTCCTCTTAGTTTTCCTACCCGTGGATATCTGAACTGGACCTCCCCGTGCGCCTCTCCTAAACCAAAGGAGAAGCATCCGCGGGGAGGTATTTTTATGGCTGACGCTCTGGACAACGCAAACCACGCTACACTTGACGTCGACGCGCTGACAGAGGCGCAGGCGCGTGCGGAGCTTGCCCGGCTGGCGGAGCTTTTGGACGGGGCCAACACCGCCTATCACACCGAAGATGCCCCGGTGATGTCGGATGCGGATTATGACGCGCTTAAGCAGCGCAACATGGCCATCGAGGCACGCTTTCCCGAGCTCAAACGCAGCGACAGCCCGACGGATCAGGTCGGCGCAACGCCCGCAGAGGGCTTTGGCAAAATTACCCATGCGGTGCGGATGATGTCGCTGGCAAACGCCTTCGATGACGAAGATGTCCGGGAATTCGACCGATCCGTACGCAAATATCTGGGCGCTCCGGGAGAGATTGCCTATACGGCTGAACCGAAAATTGACGGTCTCTCCCTGTCTTTGCGCTATGAACAGGGCAAACTGGTCTCCGCCGCCACCCGAGGTGATGGTCAGATCGGCGAAAACGTCACCGCCAATGCCCGCACCATCGACAATATTCCACAAGACCTCACCGGCGCGCCGGATGTGCTCGAAGTGCGCGGCGAGGTCTATATGTCCCACGCCGATTTCGAATCCTTGAATGCCCGCCATGCCGAACGCGGAGGCAAGACTTTTGCCAACCCACGCAACGCCGCCGCCGGGTCTTTGCGCCAACTCGACGCCGAGATCACCCGCGCGCGTCCGCTTAAATTTTTCGCCTACGCCTGGGGCGAGATTTCCGAACCGCTGTCGGACACGCAAATGGGTGCAATTCAACGTCTCGCGGCGCTCGGTTTCCAAACCAACCCGCTGACCGAGTGTTTCACCGACATCGACGATCTCATCACGCATTACCGCAAGATCGAGACCCAACGCGCCACGCTTGGCTATGACATCGACGGGGTGGTGTACAAGGTCGACACCCTCGAGCTGCAACGCCGTCTGGGTTTTCGTTCAACAACGCCGCGTTGGGCCATTGCCCATAAATTCCCTGCCGAATTGGCTTGGACCCGCTTGGAGGCTATCGACATTCAAGTGGGCCGCACCGGGGCCTTGTCGCCGGTCGCGCGGCTGACGCCCGTGACTGTTGGTGGCGTCGTCGTCTCAAACGCCACGCTGCACAATGAGGACTACATCAAAGGTCTCGATAGCAAAGGCGAAGAAATCCGCAGCGGCAAAGACATCCGCGTTGGTGACTGGGTGCAGGTCTACCGCGCGGGCGATGTCATCCCAAAGGTTGCCGATGTCGATTTGACCAAACGCGCGGCGGATAGCATCCCCTATGTCTTTCCAACGACCTGTCCCGAATGCGGGTCCGAGGCGATCCGCGAAGAGGGCGACGCCGTGCGCCGCTGTTCCGGCGGTCTGATTTGCCCCGCGCAAGCGGTTGAAAAACTCAAACATCTCGTCTCGCGCGGCGCTTTTGATATTGAGGGGCTGGGCTCCAAACAGGTCGAGCAATTCTACAAAGACGGGTGGGTCAAAGAACCCGCCGATATCTTTGATCTCAAAGAAAATTATGGCCCCGGAAAGTTGCAACAGCTCAAGAACCGAGAAGGCTGGGGCGAGAAATCCGCGCTCAACCTTTTCGACGCCATCGATGCCCGACGCGACATTCCTCTGGCCAAGCTCATCTTTGGCCTCGGCATCCGCCACGTTGGCGACAGCTCCGCCAATCTTTTGGCGACGCATTACGGCACGTGGGAGGCCTTTGAGACTGCCATGGCCTCAATGACCATCGGCGTGGGCGAAGCCTGGGACGACCTTTTGTCCATCGACGGCGTGGGCGAGGTCATGGCGACCTCCTTGGTCACCGCCTTTCATCAGGAGGCCGAACGCGAAAGCATTGCGCGGCTCGTCGCCCATCTGCGCCCGATCGAGGCCGAAAAGCCCAAAAATGACAGTCCGGTCAGTGGCAAAACCGTGGTGTTCACTGGCACATTGGAGAAAATGAGCCGATCCGAGGCCAAAGCCCGCGCCGAGGCGCTTGGCGCCAAGGTTTCCGGCTCCGTGTCGGCCAAAACCGATCTCGTTGTGGCTGGGCCCGGTGCCGGATCGAAAGAGAAGAAGGCCCGCGAATTGGGCATCGATCTCTTGGACGAAGACGGCTGGCTCGCCCTGATCGGAGACGCATGAGCGCATGAGCACGGGCCGCCCGGATATCCTCTTTCCGCTCTTTGCCGGACTTGAAACTCTGGCTGGCATCGGTCCGAAAACCGCCAAGCTCATGCCTGCGCTCGCGGTGGAACGCCCGCGCGATCTTTTGTTCACCCTGCCCAATGCGGTTGTGGATCGTCGGCGACGCGACAGCCTGCGCGAGGTCTCTCCCGGGATGATCGCCACGGTCGAAGTTACCGTGCTGCGTCACCAACCGCCTGCACGCAAAGGTCTGCCGTATCGCGTGATCGTTGAAGATCGCGAGATCGCCTTTCAGGTCGTGTTCTTTCGCGGTTCCCCGAAGTGGATCGAGGCGCAATTGCCCGTGGGCGAGCGGCGTTTGCTGTCCGGCAAAGTCGAGATGTATGACGGCCAATATCAGATGCCGCACCCGGATTATGTTCTGACGCTTGAGGAGGCTGACGATTTGCCGGGTTACGAGTCGGTCTATCCGTTGACAGCGGGCGTGACCCAGAAAACCATGGCCAAGGCGAGTGCAGCGGCGCTGGAATTGGTGCCCGATCTCGAAGAGTGGATCGATCCGGCGTTGAAAGCCCGCGAAGGTTGGCCGGATTTTACGGCGGCTTTGACGCAGGCACATCGTCCGCTGTCGCAAAATGAAATCGCGCCGACCAGTGCCGCGCGACAGCGCTTGGCCTATGACGAATTGTTCGCACATCAGGTGACACTGGCTCTGGCGCGGGCGCGGGTGCGGCGGGGCAAGGGGCGGGTGAACGAAGGCGACGGGAGCTTGCGCGGTAAGGTGTTGAAAAACCTGCCCTATCGCCCGACCGGCGCCCAGGCCCGCGCAATGGATGAGATCGCAACGGACATGGCCGCACCGCAGCGGATGAACCGGCTTTTGATGGGCGATGTCGGGTCCGGCAAGACCTTGGTCGCGCTGTTCGCGCTTTTGGTTGCGGTTGAAACGGGCGGGCAGGGAGTCATGATGGCGCCTACAGAAATCCTTGCGCGCCAACATCTTGAAGGCCTCAAACCTCTGGCCGAGGCTGTCGGTGTGGTGTTGGAGCTCTTGACCGGGCGCGATAAAGGCCGCGCGCGGGCGGAGAAATTGGCGGCTTTGAAACGCGGGGACATTCACATCCTTGTCGGCACCCATGCGGTGTTTCAAGACGATGTCGAATTTCATGATTTGCGTCTGTCGATCATCGACGAACAGCACCGTTTCGGCGTCACGCAGCGTCTGGCGTTGGCGCAAAAGGGCGAGGCGGTGGATGTTTTGGTGATGACCGCGACGCCGATCCCGCGGTCGCTTTCGCTGGCGCATTACGGCGACATGGATGTCTCCGTGTTGGACGAAAAACCGCCCGGGCGCACGCCCGTCAAGACAGCGCTGAGTTCTATTGAGCGGATGGATGAGGTCGTTGCGCATCTCAAAGATGCGATTGCGCAGGGGCGGCAGGCCTATTGGGTCTGTCCGCTGGTTGAAGAAAGCGAAGTGGTCGACATGATGGCCGCCGAAGAGCGGTTCAAAACGCTGCGCGCGGCCTTTGGCGAGGGGCATGTCGGCTTGGTGCACGGTCAGATGGCGGCTGAGGATAAAGACCGAACCATGGCGGATTTTGCCGCCGGGCGGCTGTCGGTTCTGGTCGCCACCACGGTGATCGAAGTGGGGGTCAATGTGCCGAATGCCTCGATCATGGTGATCGAACGGGCGGAACATTTCGGGCTGGCGCAGCTGCACCAGTTGCGGGGCCGGGTGGGGCGCGGCGATGTCGCCTCGACCTGTTTGTTGTTGTACAAACCGCCTCTGACAGAGACCGGCCGGAGGCGGTTGGAGATTTTGCGCGAGACCGAAGATGGATTTCGTATCGCCGAGGAAGATTTGGCGATGCGTGGGGCCGGCGATGTCTTGGGCACGGCGCAATCGGGGCTGCCGCGGTTTCGGGTCGCCGATCTGGAGCGCCAATCGGCGCTCATGGCGCTGGCGCAATCGGATGCGCGAAAACTGCTGCATGACGATCCGACATTGAAAACGGAACGGGGAGACCATGTGCGTGTTCTTCTTTGGCTCATGGGGAAAGATGAAGCAATCCGTTTGATTTCAGTGGGTTAAGATCAGGCCCACATTCTGTTCTCACTTTTGTTCACAAATGTTCTTAAAAAGTTCTTTACAGGCTGCGCGCAATATGAGAACAAATTAGCAACAAGTCATTAACCATACTGGTGAGGATGCTATGATCAAAGACCTGAAATCTGTTGTTGCCCGCTCCCAAGCGACGCTGTTCGAAGATATGTTGGGTGCCGTTGCTCTCTTGGTGATCCTTGTCGGTGGCTTGACACTGCCCGCTCTGGTTTGAGACCTCCCCAGTCTCAGGCTTTTTCTTTCTGCCTCCGATCTGACCCGACACACTTGGCTTTCTCTGAGCTTGTTCTGACGCTTTACCTGTTCCTGTCAGATGTGGCGCCCTCAACCGCCAATGCCTCTTGCCTATCCCCTGTGACATCAGATCATGCCTGCCGCCGCCTTCTTTCGAAGTGCGGCGGTTTTTTTTAAAAGGTATAGCCGAGACGCAATCCGCCCCAATGTTGGCCATCGACGAAGATCGGCGCGGAGAGATCTTTCATCATCACGAATTTTCCGGCTCCCATGTCGCGGCGATAGACCTGTAATAGGAATGGCTCCTTGTTGCGCCCGGCTTTCAGCCCCACGCGATCATCGAACATCCGACGATTGCGGGAATTGGCGGCATTCCAGGCCGGGTCTTTGCCCTGCGGTTGCGAGAATTTCTTGTTGTGGGTCGGCAAATAGCCGTTCGGGTCAATCGCGACACAGAACACGACTTTCGGATCGAAGGTGAGCATGGCTTCTTGCACGCTGGGCAAGACCTCATCCGTGAAACTGGTGAACCGCGCCATATGCTGTGCCGGGTCGGTGCCCGCAAGCGGCGTATAGGTTCGGTCGAAAAGATCGTTGCGACTGATCCGCCCGTTGCCAATCCCGGAACTGAACAGCTCAGAAATTTGCGATGCCGCCTCCTGCACTCGAGTGATAAACCCTTGATCCTCGCTCGCCCCGCCCAAAGCCACGGTGGTTTGAAAGATCGTCTCAGAGGTGTCGATAAGTTTCTCCACGCGCGTATTGGCGACATGGATGCCGTCCGCCGTGCCGCGTGCGGATTTTCCGATCTCGTCGAACGCCGGTTGAAAGTCTTCGACGGCCTGTTGCACCTTATCGGCCTCCGCCTCCATCACACGGGTTGCGCCATGGGTTTCCTGAACGCCCTGCGCGATCTCCGTCAGCGCCCGGTCGGCCTCAACGGAAGATTCGATCACATGGCTTGCGTCATTGGACACGCCAGAGGCCTCCTCACGCAGGCGCCCGACCCAGGACGAGAGGGTTTCGATGTTTTCCTCGATGCCCTCTGCGGCGCGGGCGGTCTTTTGCGACAGCTCATTGATCGCTTCGGCCACGACACCAAAGCCGCGGCCACTGTCGCCCGCGCGCGCGGCCTCGATTTTGGCATTGATGGCGAGGATGTTCACCTGACGGGCAATGTCGGCGATATTGGCATTGTTGGCCTCGACTGCCTCGAGGGAGGTCGCGACACGCTCCATCCGCGCCGCAAGTTCCTTGACCCATGAGGCGACGGTTTGTGACTTTTGCCCGGTTTCGCGCACGAAAGCGACCGATCCTTCGACACGCTCCAAAGTCCGGCTCGTGATGTCCGTCACACGGCCAAGCGCATCTCGCACGGCGCCATTGGCGATCATCACCTCGGAGGCAGAGGTTTGGACGCGCCCGAGGACGGAAATCTGATGCTGTGACTGTTGATCGACACTGTCGAGAAAGCCCGCAATATCGACCACTTCGAACCCAAGACGGCTGGCATATTCGGCCAGCTGCGTCATGCGTGGATCTGTCGACTGCGCGTCAGTAAATTCAGGATTTGGAATCATGCGCTCCTCCGATATGATCGCCAGTTTTACGCGGCGGGTCTTACGGGAGAGTTAAGCAAAACCTGAAAAATGGCCTATGCGCGTTGGCTTGCGAGCTCTTCAAAGCCGCGACACGTGGCCCGGAGCGCCAGGAGAATGGAATCGTGCCGGTTCTTGAAATCGCGCGCGGGCAGGAGGGCTTCAAACCCCTCAAAGGGCGCGGACGGCACGGGGCCGCTGTCTTTCAGAAACGCGGTCATGTCATCACGGGCGCGGATCATCTCGGCCTCTGTCCGACCGATGACATGACGCCCCAGAACTGACGCGGCCGCCTGACCCAAAGCGCAGGCTTTGACATCCTGCGCAAACCGCGTGATGCGCCCGTCCTCGACATCCATCTCGACCGTCACGGTAGAGCCACAGAGCGGCGCGCGCTCTTTGATCGACACCATCGGGTTCTCCAACCGTCCGGTCAGCGGAATATCGGCGGCCAGCGCCAGAAGCTTGCCGGAGTAGAGCTGCGCGAGGTCCGTGGTGGAGGGCGGCGACGATTGCGTGGACATGGTTTGCCTTTCGAGATCGGAGCTCATAGATAGGGCAAACACCCGCGCTTGGAAAGGACGGACCATGTGTTCCGAAGAGAGTTTTGGCACATTCGATGCCGCTCAATTGAAATTCGATGACAAGGGGTTGATCCCCGTGATCGCGCAGGATCATGAGAGCCGCGAGGTGCTCATGATGGCCTGGATGAACGAAGAGGCGGTGAAAAAGACGCTTGAGAGTGGCAAGGTGACCTATTGGTCGCGTTCGCGTCAGGCGTTCTGGATCAAGGGCGAGACCTCTGGCCATGTGCAAAAGCTGGTCGATTTCCGCTTTGATTGCGACAGCGATTGCATTCTCGTTCTGGTTGATCAAACTGGCCCCGCGTGTCACACCAACCGTCGGTCGTGCTTTTACCGTGCGGTTCGGGATGGCGCGGCTGTTGAACTTATGACGCCAATGGGCTGACAGAATTGAGTATTTTTCCAGCAAAGGACACGCGTTTCGTTTTCCTTTGCTGCCTCAAATACTCATAAGCCGATCAGGGCTTTGACCTCTTCAGAGCTCAGGCCCTCTTCGCGGAATTTCGATATTGCCTTGGCGTCCGCGCGTTTGGCAAGACGCTTGCCGTCGTTGTCGCGGATCAGCCTGTGATGGTAATAGGCAATCTCCGGCAGGTCCAGAAGCGCCTGCAACAGCCGGTGGATTTGCGTCGCCTCCATGAGATCCGCGCCGCGCACGGCCTCTGTGACGCCCTGGGCCGCGTCGTCGATCACCACGGAGAGGTGATAGGCGGCGGTGCCGATGTCCTTGCGGGCGAGCACGATGTCACCCACGCCATGGATCAGTTGATCGGCGTCGAGGTGGTGCGTTCCGGTCTCAAAAGGGCCGGTTTCCTGCCATGAGAAACGGCTCACATCTCCCAGAAATTCAACGGCTTTTGCCATGTTGAGGCGAATGGCCTCGCCGGGTTCAAAGCGGTCCATATCGCGGTGACGACAGGTGCCCGGATAGATTACGCCATCGGGGCCCATTGGGGCGCCTTCTTGCGGGGCGGAGAGCGCATTCATCACGTCGCGACGGGTGCAGGAACAGGGATAAATGAGGCCCAATTCTTCGAGCAATTGCAATGCACTTGCGTAGATGTCTTCACGCACCGTGACATGTAGGACGGGGTCCGGCCAAGTGATCCCGAGCCACCTGAGATCGGCATAGATCAGCGCCTCCCATTCTGGACGACAGCGACTGATGTCTCCATCCTCGATACGCAGGAGAAACGTGCCGGTCTGGTCTTGCGCACGGGTGTAAGCCGTGAGCGCGGAAAAGGCGTGACCCAGATGCAGAGGCCCTGTGGGGCTGGGGGCAAACCGGGTCACGTAGGTCATTAGGATTGACCCTCAAGCCATTGATTAAAATCTTCTTTGGCGCGATCTGTGTAGCCTTTGTACCGCTCTTTTCGGCCTTTGCGACCACCACGCAGACCGTCCAGCGGCGGGAAGAGGCCGAAGTTCACATTCATCGGCTGAAAGGTCTTGGCCTCCGCGCCACCGGTGATGTGGTTGATCAAGGCGCCCATGGCGGTGGTGAAGGGCGGCGGCGGCAGGTCGTGACCCAGCAGTTCGGCAGCAGCCATGCGACCGGCGAGCAAGCCCATGGCGGCGCTCTCCACATAGCCTTCGACGCCCGTCACCTGACCGGCAAAGCGGATGTTGGGACGCGTTTTCAACCGCATCTGATCGTCCAAAAGCGTCGGCGAATTGAGGAAGGTGTTGCGGTGAATGCCACCCAGACGGGCAAAGGAGGCATTCTCCAGACCGGGGATCATTTTGAACACCTCAGTCTGCGCGCCGTACTTCATTTTTGTCTGAAATCCGACGATGTTATAAAGCGTTCCTAACGCATTGTCGCGGCGCAGTTGCACCACCGCATAGGCCTTATCCTCGGGCTTATGCGCGTTGGTCAGACCGATGGGTTTCATCGGCCCGTGGCGCAGAGTTTCCCGCCCACGTTCAGCCATGACCTCGATCGGCAGGCACCCGTCGAAATATTTCGCGGTTTCGCCCTCGTGGAACTCGGTCTTGTCAGCCGCCAAAAGTGCGTCGATGAAGGCCTCGTATTGGTCCTTGGTCATCGGGCAGTTGAGATAGGCTTTCTGCTCTTCCTCGGTCTCGCCCTTGTCGTAGCGGCTTTGCAACCAGGCGACGTCCATATTGACGCTCTCGGCATAGACGATGGGCGCGATGGCATCAAAAAACGCCAGCCGGTCAGCGCCGGTCTCTTTGGCAATGGCCTCACCAAGCGCGGGAGAGGTCAGAGGGCCGGTGGCGAAAATCCACATGCCTTCTGAGGGCAGTTCGGTGATCTCGCCGTAGTCGACGGAGATGTTCGGATGCGCCTCAAGCGTGGCGGTGACCTGATCGGCGAAGGCCTCGCGATCCACGGCTAAAGCACCGCCTGCAGGCAGTTTGTGCTTGTCCGCCGTCGCCATGATCAAACCGTTGGCGGCGCGCATTTCCCAATGCAAAAGCCCCACGGCATTCTGTTCGTCGTCATCCGAGCGGAAGGAGTTGGAGCACACCATCTCGCCGAATTTGCCGCTTTGATGCGCGAAGGTTTCGACCTCGGGCCGCATCTCATGCAGCACGACGTTGAGGCCCAGATTTGCGGCCTGCCAAGCGGCTTCGGAGCCCGCCATGCCGCCGCCGACGATGTGAAGTGTGTTCTGTGTCATGTGCCGGGATGTAGCTTTTGTGAGGCAAGGAGGAAAGAGGAAAAGCTGAACTGTGATCTTCATGCGAGACCGTTTGAGCGCGGTGGGAATACCGCCGCATGGAGGGTCACTTTTTTGCAAAGTGGTATTGCATCAGTGGGACGCAGTCCTCTATGACTCATATATTACTCGTGCTCGACCTGACTCAATGCTCATAGCATTTTGGGCAGATGACCAAGGCCGGGCATGACGCCTGACGCTGTTAAGTCTCGCGCTGATAAACGATTTTACCCTATGTGAAAATGTACAAGTACGGCCCGTGCGTAGCAGGTTGTTGCCTTACTGTTTTGTCATACATGGTGATGGTTTCAACCGGAGATGGAGTCCTTAGGGAGGTGAAGGCGCGAACATGGATCGTTGGGATGATCTGAGATTCTTACTGGCCATCGACAAATACGGGACGATGGCGGCAGCGGCACGTATGCTTGGGACGAATCCTGCAACAGTGTCGCGCCGTATGGAGCGTATGGCGGATGAACTCGGGCTGAACCCTGTTATTAAGACGTCTATGGGGTGGGGACTCAACCCAGAGATGCGCGAATTGATCAAGGCTTCTGAGACCTTTGATGAGATTATTCGCGGGGAGCAGAACCGGTTGCGGATGCGTGCGGGGATGAAAAGCAGCGAGATCCGTGTTGCCTGCTCGCCAATGATGTTGCGCCGCATCCTTGCGCCAAACATGAAACATTATGCGACAGAATTGGCACATATCCGTCTGAGTTTTTCCAACCGGGCGCTGATCACAACATTGTCTGGGCACGACATCATCATCTCGGCGGCGCCTCCTGAAAGCGGGCGGATACTGTCGCGGAAAATTGGCATGTTCGCCCTGGAGGCCTATGTCCCGACTGAGGATAAGGACTGCCGTGAATGGGTGGGGCTGTCCCCCGATTATAAAGATTTTCCCATTATGAGAAAATGTGAGCAGCACTTCAAAGGGCCTGCAAGGATCGAAGTGGATACTTTGAGTCAGCTGTACGACGTGATGACATCAGCCCGTATCGGGGGATTTATTCCGGTGATGGCAGCGCAGAATCTTGAGGGATTTGATGCCATCGAGGGCAGCTATAGCACCACGGATATTTTCATGAGCTATCATGAAAGCCGTCGCGGTGATCCGGCGCTCACGGCAGTGACGGCATTTATCGTCGAGAGCTTCGGTCAATCCCCATGGGCTCAGGCACGTGCGGAGGTTTGAAGTCTTTGCCTGATCTGCGGCCACAAACCGAGCCTCGAGACGCCGTCTGGACGCGACAACTTGGTCAATACGGGGGCAGGTTTATATTTTTGCAAATCCGTAACGTCGAAAACAACTATAGGTAATACGCAAAGTCTTCGTCATGGTTGCCAAAAGACTTTAAAAAACTTGAGGCACATCATGATCAAATCCCCCTCAGTGACGCGGCAGCTGTCCGACGTTGGCTGTCTAGGGTTGCGTCTGGCACTTGCGGGCACACTTCTTCTTCATCCGGTGACGCTGGCTTTGCGTCTGGATGAATCGATGCGGGCCAATGCCAGTTCCTTCACCCCACGACCTGCGGCCTTCCTCCTGCAATTGAGCGACATCCGAAATCTTGTCGTGGCAATGTTGTTCGTTTTGATCGGGGTATGGATCATGTTTGGCATTCACACCCGCGTCATGGCGCTGATCTCGGCGGCTCTTCTCGTCACCTTCCATTTCGCAGTATCTCGCAATCCGATGATGCTGACACCTGAAACTCTGCAAGTGATGATCGCCGTTATCTTCGCCATTCCTCTTATTTTCCTTGGCGGCGGGAAGTTTTCGCTTTTGCGCGCGGGCTGGTCAAGATTGATCTGACTAGCATGAAACTATGCTGTTTTTCAGTTCAGAGGATATAAAAAGGCCCCGCGATTGCGGGGCCTTTTCTTTTTATGCCTGATATTTAACGAGAGAAGGTTGGATTAGAGCGAGCCGCCCAGATTCAGACCGTAGAGCGGGGAAACGTCGCTCACATAATCTTCGACCTGATCGATCACGCGCAGACGACGGGAACCGTTTTCCCAGGTCAGAGCGATGTTGAAGCCGTCGAGATCGTCGTCATAGCCGAAGGACTGACCGTAGTTGGCTTCGAGCGACACGGTTTCGGTGAAGTTATAGGTGCCGCCGATGGTGGCGATACCGTAGTCCCCGAAATCGTCGTTGAGGGTCATCAGCGACACGCCAAAAGTGAAGGCGTCGTTGAAGTCGTAGGTGGAGGCGATGTAGGTCGAACCATCATCGAAATCGTCGCCCCATTCGCTGGCCAGATCGACGTCCCAGTTGGAGGCCTCGTAGGTGTAACCCAGGAGGTATTCGTCTTCGTCGCCGGCAGCGGCGTCGATGTTGGAGTAGCGGGCGTAGACCGTGGATGCACCGAAGCCGTAGAAACCGGCGAGGGTTGCGACATCTACGTCGCTGTCATCCCAGGAGCGGTAGTCGACGGCGACACCGTAGTTGGCGGCTTGGTATTCGAGGCCGAGACCCAGAGCGGTATCGTCACCGTTATTGTCGGAGTCGACATAGTCGACAGCACCGTAAACGGTCAGGCCGGGGATGATGGCGTAGCCGACGGTCAGGTCAAGCGCGCTTGCATCGTCATTGTCGTCGGTCGCGTAACCGGCTGCACCGGTGAAGGACAGGTTGCCGGTCACATAGTCGAACGCGCCATAGAGGGCTTGCGCGTCGTTGCCGTCGATGTCGTAGTAGGTGCCTTCAACGGTGCTGTAGGTCAGACCGTTTGCGGAGGCTGCACCAGTGGCTGCCAAAAGAGCCAACGTGATTGCGGAAGTATGTTTCAGCATGGGGAGTTGCCTTTAATAAGTTGCTATAGCGCTGATCTAGATCCGCACAGAGAAGAGTTAAAGTTGTGCAGTTTGAGAAAAATTAACGCGTTACTTTTTTGTCACAAAACTTTTTGTGATGCCGCGTGAGGCAAAGAAAAACCGGACGGCGAAATCGCGCCATCCGGTTGATTTTAAATCCTAAAATTGTCTTCAGGCGATCACAAAACGAGGAGCGATCAGCTCTCGACCTCGTCCTCATCTTCACTTTCCGCGATCCAGGCGACGGAAACGACTTCTTCGCCCTTGCCCGTGTTGAACACCTTCACACCACCCGCGCCACGCGAGCGGAAAGAGATGCCATCGACAGGGCAGCGGATCGACTGGCCTTTCGAGGTGGCGAGCATGATCTGGTCTTCCATGCCGACCGGGAAACAGGCCACGATCGGACCGCCGCGCATGGTTTTCTCCATCGCGGTTACGCCCTGACCGCCACGGCCACGGACCGGGTAATCATGCGAGGAGGACAGCTTGCCGATGCCGCCCTTGGTGATGGTCACCAAAAGCTCCTCGGCGGCTTTCATCGCTTCGAACCGCTCCATGGAGATCGAGCCTTCTGCGACGTCTTCCTCCTCATCCGACACCTCGGCCTCATCTGCGCCGACCTGTTGGCGACGCATTTTGAGATAGGCCTGACGCTCATAGCTTTCCGCCTCGAAGTGACGGATCACGGACATGGAGACGACCTCGTCGCCCTCGTTGATCAACTTGATGCCACGCACCCCGGTGGAAGAGCGCGAGTTGAACACCCGCACATCAGGGACGGGGAAACGGATCGCGCGACCACTTGAAGTGACGAGCATCACGTCATCGTTTTCATCGCAAATCCGGGCGTTGATCAGGCGGGTTCCTTCGTCGTCGCCTTCGAATTTCATCGCGATCTTGCCGTTCGACTTCACATTGGTGAAATCCGACAGACGGTTACGACGCACCGAGCCTTTCGAGGTGGCGAAGACAATCTGGAGATCGTCCCAATCCTTCTCGTCGCGGTCCACCGGCAGGATCGCCGCGATGGACACGCCCTGCGGGATCGGCAGGATTTGCAGCAAAGGCTTGCCCTTCGCCGTCCGACCGCCCTGGGGCAGGCGCCAGGTCTTCATCTTGTAGGCCATGCCGTCGTCGGTGAAGACCAGAAGCTGGGTGTGGGTGTTCGCCACGAACAAGGTCGTGATCACATCCTCATCCTTGGTTGACATGCCCGACAGGCCTTTGCCGCCGCGTTTTTGCGCGCGGTAATCGGCCAGAGGCGTGCGTTTGGCCCAACCGGATTGAGTCACGGTCACCACCATGTCCTCTTTCTCGATCAGATCCTCGTCGTCCATATCGCCGGACCAATCGACAATCTCGGTGCGGCGCGGCACGGCGAATTGCGTTTTCACGTCGATCAGCTCATTCGAGATGATCTCCATGATCCGCTCGCGCGACGCGAGAATTTCGAGGAATTCCTTGATCTTGGCGGCCAGCTCTTGCAGCTCGTCGGTGACTTCTTTGACACCGATTTGCGTGAGGCGTTGCAGACGCAGATCGAGGATCGCGCGGGCCTGAACCTCGGACAGGTTATAGGTGCCGTCGTCGTTGGCCTTATGGTTCGGGTCATCAATGAGCAGGATGTAAGGCAGGATTTCCTGCGCCGGCCAGCGCCGCTCCATCAATTTGATCCGGGCCTCGGAGGCATCGGCAGAGGAGCGAATGGTCGCGACGACCTCGTCCACGTTGGACACAGCCACGGCCAAACCACAGAGAATATGTGCCCGATCGCGTGCCTTGCGCAGCTCAAAGGCGGTGCGGCGCGCCACCACTTCCTCGCGGAAGGTAATGAAATGCTCGAGGAAGTCGCGCAGCGTCAGCTGCTCCGGGCGACCACCGTTCAAAGCCAGCATGTTACAGCCGAAAGAGGTCTGCAAAGGCGTAAAGCGGAACAGCTGGTTCAGCACCACCTCCGCGGTCGCGTCACGTTTCAGCTCGACCACGACACGCACACCGTTGCGGTCGGATTCGTCCTGAATATGCGCGATGCCCTCGACGCGCTTCTCACGCACCAGCTCCGCGATCTTCTCGATCATCGTGGATTTGTTCACCTGATAGGGGATTTCCTCGACGATGATGGCGTAGCGATCCTTGCGGATTTCCTCGATCTTGGTCTTGGCCCGCATCACGACGGAGCCGCGGCTTTCCAGATAGGCTTTGCGAATGCCCGAGCGCCCGAGGATGGTTGCCCCCGTCGGGAAATCCGGCCCCGGGATGATCTCCATCAACCGCTCGGTCGACACATCCGGGTTCTCGATGAGCGCCAGAGTCGCATCCACGACCTCGCCCAAATTGTGCGGCGGAATGTTCGTCGCCATCCCGACCGCGATCCCGCCCGCGCCGTTGACCAGCATGTTCGGGAATTTGGCGGGCAAAACGGTAGGTTCGCGTTCCTTGCCGTCGTAGTTGTCCTGAAAATCGACGGTATCCTTGTCGAGATCGTCCAATAGTGCGCGGGCAGATTTCGCCAGACGCGATTCCGTATACCGCATCGCCGCAGGTGGATCGCCATCCATGGAACCGAAGTTGCCCTGACCGTCGATCAGCATCAATGACATGGAAAACGGCTGCGCCATCCGCACAAGCGCGTCATAAATCGCGCTATCGCCATGCGGGTGATAGCTGCCCATCACGTCGCCCACGGATTTCGCGGATTTGCGGTAGGACTTGTCGTGGGTGTAGCCGCCTTCTTGCATCGCAAAAAGAATGCGCCGGTGCACCGGCTTGAGCCCGTCGCGCAGATCGGGGATCGCGCGGGACACGATCACGGACATGGCGTAATCGAGGTAGGAGGTTTTCATCTCCTGCGTGATGGAGATTTTCGGCCCATCCCAAGCCATCGGCTGGCGCGGGTTTTCTTGTTCGTTTTCAGGGGTTTCGGGTGTATCGCTCACGTTGTCCGCCTGTTGTCTTTCATGTGACGGGGAAGCCCCCCGTATCTCGTTGTGTCACACTCTACCCCATACCGGATATGGGGTGCAATGGCGGATGCTCTCGCGCGATGGCAGCCAGAGAACAAGAGTGACAACATACTGTTTTTATTGACAGTTAACCAATCTGTGGCAGGATTTTTATGGGAGGCTCAAAAAAGGCCGAAAAACGGCCCCACCAACAGGAGACATGCACATGACACACACCACGTCGCAGGACATGAGCGAAATGGAGATGATGCTCTCGGGTTACGGGCTCACGCTTGCGGAATTCACCTATCGGATGCCGGATCACCAAAGCGTGCTGAACACGTTTTCATGGCAGCTTTTCGATCTGGCCCCGGATTACCCGAAGCTCTTCAAATTCATCGAATTCTGGCAGGAAAATATCGAAGGTCCGCTGCACCACGTCCGATTTACCCACCGCAAACTGATCGCGCCAGGTGAATGGCGCAATTGCGTGGGCGAATTTACGGTGCATTGAGAAGAGTTAAAACCGCTTCAACAGCTTTTTGAGCGGCGTGGTTGCATCGCCCGTTTGGCTGTCTTGTGACACTTTTTTAAAGCGTTGACGCAGCGCCTCGGCGCGGGCGTCTGCCAATGTGCCGCCAACCCGCTTGCGCGCGCGACGCGCGGTGGGAAAGGGGATGACGGATTTGATTTTACGCTGTGTCATGAACAAAAGATGGGGTGGATTTTCCCAAATCTCAAGCCTGTCTCAAGCCTGTTTCGCCGTTTTTCGCCAAGCGATGAACCAAAGTGCCGCGAAAACCAGCGAAAACACGAAATTCCAGCCCGCCATGGTGATGCCAAGCCCCCAGGTGTCCCAAACGATCTGATCGCAAAGCACAAGACCCGGATCGCCTGCGCCACCGGGCAAAAGATCCATGCCGGACAGACCAGACAGCGCGTCGCCGGAACCGGTGCAAGACGACGGACCCGGCCACCATTTTTGCTCGACGCCCGCGTGGTAAAGGCCGAGGCCCGCAGAGACCAGCATGGTGAGCATCCCCAGAAGCGTCAGGATGCGCAGCCGCACCACCGCAAAAAGAACACCGATCGCAATGGCGATGGCATGCGGCCAGCGCTGCCAAATGCACATGGGGCAGGGCGCAAATCCAAAGGCCTGAAACACGAAGGCACCCGACAGGATCGCCAGAGAGCCGACAGAGGCGGCAAGCGCAGGTTGGAGGGCGGCAAAATCGGAGGAAGCTTTGGTCATAGGTATTTCACGGCATAGAAGCCGCCCAGGAAGATGACGATGAGAAGGGTGAAGACGAGGCCCAGACGGCGCTCGATAAAGTCGCGGATCGGGTCGCCGAATTTCCACAGGAGCGCCGCGACAACAAAGAACCGAAGCGCGCGCGCCGTGATCGAGGCGACGATGAAGACCGGCAAAGACAGTCCGGTGGTGCCCGACAGGATGGTGATCACCTTATAGGGGAAGGGCGTGACGCCCGCGATCAACACGGCCCAGGCGCCATATTCGTTATATTTGACCGCGAAGTCGTCGAAATAGGCATCTTTGCCATAGAATTCCAACACCGGGCGGCCCAGCGTTTCAAAGGCGCTTGCGCCGATCCAATAGCCCAACATGCCGCCCAAAACAGAGGCTAAGGTGGCAATGCCCGCGATCTTGAAGGCCTCGCGCGGGCGGGCGACGATCAGCGGGATCATCAGGATGTCAGGCGGGATCGGAAAGACGGAGCTTTCTATAAAGGCCACCACAGCCAGTGCCCAAAGCGCATGCGGGCTTTCGGCCAGGGACATGGTCCAGTTGTAAAGCCGTCTGATCATCGCTGTCCCTATGTGCTGACGCGTCTTTGGCTCTTTAGGCCCCATTCCTGTCGCGGGGTCAAGCATGCCCCGGGTCGGATGAGGCGCTTTGATCTTGTCCCGTCGATTCCTGACGATATTGTGAGCACAGGTTTATCTTGGAACGGGGTGGTTGCGATGAAATGGCAGGGGCGGCGCGGATCGCGCAATATCGAGGATCGGCGGCGTTCGGGCGGCGGTGTGAGAGGCGGCAAGGCCGTCGGCGGCGTTGGTGGCGTCGGGCTTTTGGCCATTGTCGTGATCGGCTATTTCCTCGGCATCGATGTGACCCCTTTGCTCGAAGGCGCGGGCGACATTTCCAGTTCCTCGCAAACGGTTGAAATTACTCAAGCCGATGAGCAGGCGGCACAATTCGTCTCTGTCACGCTCGCGGACACCGAAGAGATCTGGACAGAAGTGTTTTCGGAGCAGCTCGGCGGCGAATATATCCCGCCCATTCTCGTGCTCTATAAAGGTGTGACGCAAAGCCCCTGTGGCTCGGCCTCGGGCGCCACAGGACCGTTCTACTGCCCCGGCGATCAAAAGGTCTATCTCGACACTGCGTTTTTCACCACCATGTCCCGGCAATTGGGCGCAGGTGGCGATTTCGCCCAGGCCTATGTCGTTGCCCATGAGGTCGCCCACCACGTGCAAAACGAGCTGGGCATTCTCGGTCAGGCCAACGCCTATCGCGCCAAGGCCTCTCAGGCCGAAAGCAACGCCGTCTCTGTGATGATCGAGCTTCAGGCCGATTGCTTTTCCGGCATCTGGGCGAAAATGGCGGATGAGAAATTCGGCTCCGTCGAGCATGGCGACATTCGCGAGGCTCTGAACGCGGCGAAACAGATCGGCGACGATACATTGCAACGGAACGCCGGCCGCGTGCCGCAGCCGCACACCTTTACCCATGGCACCGCCGAACAGCGCCAGCGCTGGTTTGCGACGGGGTATAAGACGGGCGCATTGGACGCCTGCGATACGTTTTCCGCCGACAGGCTTTAAGTCGGCGCAGGGGAAGTCTGTATAGTGGCGAAGGGGGAAGGAACGGATTTTTTCAAAAACCGTGACGATCCCTCTGGACGTCGCCCGCGCGCTTCGCTAAACGCCTTTTACTGCGCAGCTTTTGCGGCGCTCTGCCCGTGTGGTGGAATTGGTAGACACAGGGGATTCAAAATCCCCCGGCTTAACGGCCTTGCCGGTTCGAGTCCGGCCACGGGTACCAATTAAATCAAGGAGCTATCCACCAAGCTCCTGATCTGTGAAGGGTGTGTGTGAAAGTTGCTCACACACCTTACTCACACTTTCCCGTTTCATTCCGCTTCTGTTCTGCTTGATGATTTGGTTGGGGGTTGAGTTGAGGGCGGGGAGCGGACTTTCGCAGCATTTTTGACGAACGACAGCAGTGCGCAGATTGCGGACGCGCACTGAGCGAAACGCGCAAAGCGTGTAGATATACCATTACTCGCGGGACATTTTCTTTAACTTCCCAGATTTAGGAAAAGGAAGTTATCCATGACCAAAGATCAACGCGAAATCCAACGTAAATTGAGGATACTTCGATACGCGGAAGAGATCGGCCACGTCGCTAAAGTCTGCCGCTATTTTGGGATCGGCCGATCAAGCTTTTACCGATGGCGCCAAGCCTAGGCTGAACACGGCGAAGCTGGCCTGATCAATGTGCCGCCGATCCCCAAATGGCACGCCAACAGGACGTCGCCTGAGCGCGAGGAAAAGGTTCTTTATTGACGCCGCAAACATCATCTGGGGCCAATACGGATCGTGGAGCGTTACCATAACGTTAAGAGGTCTGAAGCGACGGTTTCAAGCATTCTGCGCCGTCATCGACTGTAACCGTCTCGATCTCTTCGCCGGTAGGGATCTGCATCATCAGTTCCGGCAGGATCGGGCTGTCGCCATGCCTGCTTGAAGAGAATTCGGCCGTGCGGATATCTCCAGTGGTTCTGTCCGTCGCAAGATGCCCCTTGTGCCAGTCACGTCGGCGCCTTGTGCCATGTTTGCGGACGAGCCATTCGCCCGTTGCCACGGAAGCAGATGCCGGTGCTGTCGATCCGCAGTTTCAGCAGCGCACCGGAGCGCCGAAACGGGATATGCGCCGAGATACACGCCTGACGCCGACACACCGTCGAATAGTCGAGCTCGGATCGAAGCAGAAGCAAAACGATCCTCGCAGATTCTCAATGAAAGTGACGTTGTACGCGGGCGTTTGCCTGATCATGCACACGCCAGAGCCACAGCATCAACATTACGCCAACGAAACATATTACGATCGGGAAATACGGCCAAATCACCGATTCTGCGCGCTTCAATTTATCGTATCTTACGCGGAATTCCGCGACCTGCTCGGTCGTGGCAATCTGGATTTTGTCGTCATGCATGAAGAAGGCTGGCTGCTCAAATCTCGCGTGGCTCTCCGGCGTAGCAAACTGGGCGTCGAGCGGCATGCAGTCAGCGTTGAAATACCAGTCCCAACCGAGAAGCACGACTGTGTCGTTCCATTTCCTGTCAGCACGGACCATAGGGACTTCGGGCCAATTCTTGTCGAGATAGGACGCGATCACACCGCAATATTGCAAGGTTTTGGAGTCCATGCTGGCCTCTGACGTAGATATTCCACGCACGATGGGTTCCTGTATCGGTGAACCTGCGGCCAAACGGAGCGCTGTTTCCTTCAGTTTCATACGAATCTGAGGTCGAACAGGTCGCTGGTCTGGGGAAAAACCGGGACCGAGAGCTACCCGAAATGTTGCGAGTTCGTCTTGTGTCAACAAAACAGGTATGTCTTCGCGGTGACGTGCTACACGGACGACTTCCAGTGGCTCATCGCTATGAACAAGCCTTGCCCCCAGTTCCGGATCGAGATGGAGGTCTCTGATACCGCGGGCCTCGAGCATTGATACAGGCAATTCGCCGTGGATATCAAAAATCTCCTCGATCTCGTAATTCAGAGATTTCAGATAGTCCTTATAGACGACGATAAAGGCGCCGCTGAAGAGCACCCCAAGTCCCAGAATATAAATGCCGTTGGCAGCCAGTTTAAAGACGCGGGAATGGGCTCGCAAAATTGGCAGCCGTGCTTTGATGTCTGCGGTGACGGAATAGTCCCCCAATCGCACGATATGGCTGCCGAAATCCGTGATGACAGCATCGGCTCGCGAAAGCATATCGCCGGTATTCTTGTGAGCTGTCTTCTGCCAGTAGATAGCGTCCGTCGCACCCGGAATGTAGGCGATCTCGAAATCTTGCTTGCTTTCCGCGCGCTCAACATCCTCGCGAAAAGAACTCATCCAATGGTCTGGCAGGTCGACATAGATCGGGTGTCCGTAGAATGTATATATATCGTTGTTCAGGGACCAGTGCAGATGCTGCATTGCAAGAATGTCGGATACGCCAAAAACCTCAATCTCGTCGGGGACCCGCAGAATCGGCCTGACTTTCAGAAATTGTGGGAATACCTGCCTCAGCCAGAGGACGGTTACAAAAATCATAAATGCGGCGAGCAAACCCATGAACACGCGAATCCCCAGATCCTGGCTATCGTCTAGCGAAATACCCACCAGGAGCCCGACGGGGGCCACAAAGGCAACAGTAAGAACCACCTGATAAAACCAGAACATCGCATAGCGTAGCAGCCTGATCCGGTTGAAACGGCGCAGATAAATGACTTCCTCCAGCGTTGCCAGCCTGTGAGTGGTGGCAATCTTGCGCAAGAGCTGTTCGACTGGTTGATCGGGCGCTATGACAGGCATAATGGGGGAAATGAGTGAGACTAGAAATGAATTGATATCTTTCGTCCTAAGGCAAGGCTGATCAGAATTCAACTTTGGGTATTGGTGTCAAACGGCTCTGATGCTGGTCGCGGCGAGGATCAGTCAATCCGAAGGAACAAAGGCCTGCGATTCATGAGTACGCAAACCGGATCATTATCTTGAGCGCCTTCTGTCACGCCCGACCTGCACGCAGGACGATGATCAAACTCTTCAAACTCGACCTGACGACAAAGGGCTGATCGGGTCCTGTGCCGCCATCCTGTCTGAAAACGTCTAAAAATGTGCGAGCGCAAACGGCTAAAGTCTCGATTCGGCTCAGCAATTTAGATTGTTCTCATCTCTTCCGAAATTTGACCCAAAAGCCTCGATTGGTTCCATCCCCAAGGGTGCGCCTTTATTTTGCCATATTTTAGGACAGTTCCTTAAGGGGTGCGCGGCGGAAACTTAACCTATGGTAAATAGCCACTCTAATGATCCCTAAAACAGATATAAAGGCTTTGTTAACATTGCATTTTTTCTTGAAATAATGGCGCTAAAAATTGCTCGAAAAACTGCAAAATCACACTGTTTTCCTGTGATGAAGGACACTTCATTGCCATATTTGATCACAATCCCGCCTTTTTCCCTGTTGCTTGGTCGCAATTTTGACTTATCCAGTAAGAGCCCACTGGGGGGCATTTAAAAGGCCACGGGGGCGGCCGCGTGAATCGAGTTCCGGGAAGGAGCCGACTTGTGCGTCCGTTGTGGAAATGGATTGACCTGCTGCGGGTCTGTCTGCTGCTGCATATTGAGACGATTGCGAGTGTTGCCACTGGCCTCTTAGGTCGTTTCTTTCCCTCACATATTCGGTCTGCGCGGACGCTTGTTTGGCCTCAAAAGGGTTGATTGAGCAGTTCGGGCGTATCCCGGGCGTATGGTTACCGTTGCACGGGGGGATGTATGCCCGCGTTAACGAGGTGTGAAGGAAAGAGACGATGACATATAATCACCATGATCATGATGGTTGCGATCCTTCCGATCCGACAGATCCGACGCTGGACGGGGTCGTTTCGGGGACATCCGGAGACGATCTGATCGACACCGCCTATACGGGTGATCCCGAAGGCGACATGATCGACGCGGGCGACAATGCGGCAGGCAATGACGACGACGTCGTGATTGCGGGCGGCGGGGATGATACTGTTTTTGCTGGCAACGGTGACGATATTGTCTATGGCGACGGCGGAGCGGGTTCCTCCTATGAGGCACAAGACGCTGATCCGCTGGTTCTGTCTTACAACAACTACCTCTATGGCAGCGACACGTCTTGGGGCAACAACAATGCAAAGTCGGGTGACAGCGCCATCTATAAGAACGTCACCACGCTCGAAGACGGCACCGTCGTCAACGCGCGTCTGGTCTTGGTCGAGACCTCTGATCCGAACCTCGATGTCGATCTTTCCGGTGGCAATGGCTCCGAGATCCTGTTGAACGGCAACAACTATTCCAGCCAGGGCGGCATGACCGCGACCTTCCGCATGGAATTCTACAACGCCGAAACCGGTGAGCCGGTCACGATCAACTCCACCGCGACCTTCAATGACATCGACAGCACGAACAGCGATGGCCTCGATCCTGAAGCAGTCACCGTGGATGGCGCCTCCTTCACCAATTTCGGCGTCAGCGGCGATAGCTCCCTGATCGTTACAAATGGGGACGGCACGGTCTCTGCGACCGGCACCGAGCCCAACGATCCGAGCGATCAGGACGCCTGGTTCTCCGCCTCATTCGAAGGTCAAAGCTCCATCACCTTCACGCTCACCTCGCGTGACGTGAATTCCGGCTATTCGATGAATGGCGATCTGATCGACGATGCGGTCGTGACCCCGATTGTCGAGGGCAACGATTACATCGATGGCGGCGCAGGCAATGACACGCTCTACGGCGAAGGCGGCGACGACACTTTGGTCGGCGGCACCGGCACAAACTACCTCTCGGGTGGCTCGGGCGACGATACCTTTATCGGGGGTGCGGGCGCGGACACCTTTAACGGCGGCGCTGGCCAGGACAATCTCGATTATTCCGGCTCCGACTCTGCGGTGAACGTCAACCTCTCCACCGGCGAGCTTTCCGGTGGCGATGCCGATAATGACACCATCCAGAGCGGCATCGACGGTGTGATCGGCTCCGAATATGACGACACCCTGACCGGGTTCGATCATCAGGGCACCCATCCGGATGACACCTACACCAATGAATTCTGGGGCATGGGCGGTGACGACACCATCTCTGGCGGGGGCGGCGACGACTACCTCAACGGCGGGGACGGTCAGGATTATATCGAAGGCGGCGACGGCGACGATGTCATCATCGGCGGCCCGGACGGCAGCCCGGATCGTGGCTATGGCCCCTATGTGCCCGACGACTCCGACCCGGAGAACGACAAGGATACGATCTTTGGCGGCGCGGGCAATGACACCATCTATGGTGGCGATGACGACGACTATATCGATGGCGGCGACGACAACGACTATATCGACGGCGGCTTCGACGATGACACCATCTTCGGCGGCAGCGGCAACGATACCATCATCGGCGGCGAAGGCTCCGACACCATTGACGGCGGCGACGGCGACGACACCATCTACGGTGGCCTCGATCCGGCCTATCCCGACAGCCTGAATGTCCCCGACGACGCGGGCGATCTCGAGGTCGAGAACGGCAAGGACATCATCTACGGCGGCGCTGGTAACGACACGATCTACGGTCAGGACGACGATGACCTGATCTTTGGCGGCGACGGCAATGACATCATTTACGGTGGCATCGACAACGATACCATCCACGCAGGTGCCGGAACCGACTATGTCTATGGTGGTGAAGACAATGACACCATCTATGGTGGCGGCGACAACGACGTTTTGGATGGCGGTGACGATCAGGATACGTTCTTTATCACCTTCAGCGATGTCACCTCGGGCGTCTATAACACCACCGTCCACGGTGGTGCGGGCGGCGTCGATTGGGACACGCTGAACCTCTCCGAGCTTTTGTCCAATGGCTGGGTGATCACCCACCACGTTCAGAACCCGGACAGCGATGGCAATGGCTATGACGGCCAGATTCAGCTCTACAATTCTGACACCGGCGAATACGCCAACGTCAACTACACCAACATCGAAGAGATCATTCCCTGCTTCACACCGGGCACTTTGATCGCCACGCCGAAAGGCGAGATGAAGGTCGAGGAGCTGAAGGTCGGCGATCGCGTCATCACCCGCGACAACGGCATTCAGGAAATCCGCTGGATCGGTCACAAGGTGCTCACCGGCGCCGAGCTGGCCGCCCGTCGCGCATTGATGCCGGTTCTGATCCGTCAGGGCGCGCTTGGCGCCGGTCTGCCGGAGCGTGACATGGTCGTCTCTCCGAACCACCGGATGCTGGTTTCCAACGAGAAAGCCGCGCTTCTGTTCGAAGAGCACGAGGTTCTCGTGGCCGCCAAACACCTGACCCGTCTGGAAGGTGTGGATGTGGTTGAGGCCTCTGGTGTGACCTACATCCACGTGATGTTCGACCGCCACGAAGTGGTTCTGTCGGACGGCACCTGGTCGGAAAGCTTCCAGCCGGGCGACTACACGCTCTCCGGCATCGGCGACGAGGCCCGCGAAGAGCTCTTCGCGCTTTTCCCGGAACTGGCCGAAGTGTCGACCCGTGGTGGCTTCTCCGCCGCGCGCCGCATCCTGCGCAAACATGAGGCGGAGCTTCTCGTCTCCTGATCTCAAAGGTTCGCTCTGATCGACGCGGTGGGGGTGCTTGGGCACAAAGCGTCGATCCTGACCGTCCCCCTCGGGAGTTTCCGGGGGAGACGATTTCGAGCATTTTTACGAGTTGTTTGGTTTTCAGAACATAAGAAACACCGCTCAGGGGGGCCTGAGCGGTGTTTTCTTTCAACAGTGCTCACATCTGGCGCCAGTCCTCCGGCGTGTTGACATGCCAACAGGGGGCTTCAGACGGCATCTCGACCCGTTTCGCGCCGTGCCGTTCGACCAAGACCGGCACGCCCTCGTCGCCGGTCAGAGCCTCGAATTCCGGCAGCACCGAGGCCGGGAAAATCACCGGATAGCCCTCACGCCCGCTTTGACATTGCGCCCGCACGATCCGCGTGCCGCCGAAGGTCTCAAACAGAATGACCAAAGTTTCCAAATGGCTGGCGGTGATAAACGGCATATCGGCCATGATCACTGCCAGCCCATCCGCTTGCCGCGCCATGGCCTCGCGGGCGAGGGCTTTGAGCGTTTCGGAAATCCCCAGATCGCTGTTATCCACCGTGATGAAATCATCATGCGGTCGCAGCACATCGCGTCGGTTCTGGTGATAGGGATGGCTTTGGGCGGGCAGGGCGACGACAAAGGGCTGGCCCCGCGCCGCGGAGACCGCCCGGCTCAACAACGTGTCCGGGGAATGCAAAGAGGGCGCGGTCGAGAGTTTGTCGAACCCCATCCGCGCCGAATTTCCGGCGGCACAAATGCCTGCGAGAAGTTTCATGTCGAATGCCTCATGGTGTGCGGTTTGGGCGCCGCTATAGAGTGGGAGAGAGAGACAGGGACGCCGAAAGGTTTTTCAGCACTGCGCCGTCTCATATCTGCGCGCATCTGCGCAACTTCGGGCAACCGTCCACACCATTACGGAAAAAAGACCCGCGCGCATGGAGTTGCGCGCGGGTCTTTTGCTTATTTCTCGGGCAACAAACCGCGCGGCGAGAACCGCAGCACGACCAACAAAATCACACCCATGGTCAGATAGCGCATATAGGCCACACGTTCCATCAACCCTGCCTTGAGCGCGGAATCTTCCGCCAGACCAGAGGTCAAAACGCTCACGATCCAACCGCCGATGGGTTCGACCTCGACCCAGAGGAACCAGATCAGCATCCCGCCCAGAACCGCGCCCCAGTTGTTGCCGGAGCCGCCCACGATCACCATGACCCAGACCAGAAACGTGTAGCGCAGCGGCTGGTAGGTGGTGGGCGTCAACTGGCCGTCGAGCGTGGTCATCATCGCACCGGCAAAGCCGATGATCGCAGCGCCAAGGACGAAAATCTGCAAGTGTCGCCCGGTGACATCCTTGCCCATGGCCTCGGAGGCCACTTCATTGTCGCGGATCGCCCGCATCATCCGGCCCCAAGGGCTTTTGAGCGCCAGCTCCATCGCCAGAACGATGATCCCGATGACCGCCAAAAAGAACCCGGCATAGAGCAGTTTCACGAAAATCGACGAGCCGATGACCGGGTCCGCGCCGATCTTGCCCATCAAGGACAGGAACCACTCGCTTTGCTGAAGGTCAATCTCATAGGGCACCGGACGCGGCAGGCCGTTGACGTTTTTCACCCCGCGCGACAGCCAATCCTCGTTCTTGAGCACGGCGAGAATGATCTCGGCGATGCCCAGGGTGGCAATGGCGAGATAGTCGGAGCGCAGGCCGAGGGCGGTCTTGGCCACGATCCACGCGGCACCCGCGGCCAACAGCGCACCGACCGGCCATGCCAGCAACACCGGAAGCCCCATTCCGCCAAGATAGCCCGCCGTGGAGGCATCCACCGCCTCGATCGCAGCAACCGCCGGATCAAAGAGCGTGCGGTAGATGAAAAACCCGACGACAAGAAACGCGGTGAGAAACAGCCCGCGCACACGGGTTTTCGGCAGACGCGGATAGATCAGAACCGCACCGACGATGGTGCCAAGCCCGACAAGCAGCGCAACGATCATGCGTCCGCCACCGGCAGCCCAAGCGGCTGGCACAGGCGGCATGGAGGTCAAGACCACGGCCAAACCACCCAGCGCGGTAAAGCCCATGATGCCGACGTTGAACAGACCCGCATAGCCCCATTGCAGGTTCACCCCCAAGGCCATGATGGCCGAGATCAGCCCCATGTTCAGAATGGCCAGCGCCGAGTTCCACGATTGCAAAACCCCGACCGCGATGATGAGCGCCGCCATCGCCGCGAAATAGAGAGGCGCACGGGGCAGGGGTTTGGGGGCCTGTTTGGAGGGCTGTGTCGATGCATGTGTCATATGTTTTGCCCCTTGAAGAGACCTGTCGGTTTGAACAGCAGGACGATGATCAGGATCGCGAAGGAGACGGCGAATTTGTAATCCGTCGACAGGAGCTGGACCAACCCATCGGGCGCCCAGCTGTCGGGGCCCAGATAGGTCACGACCTTTTTGAAGGCGTAGGTCAGGGTCACTTCCGAGAAGGCGATGACAAAGCCGCCCGCGATGGCGCCCAGCGGATTGCCGATGCCACCGACGATGGCCGCGGCGAAGACCGGCAGGAGAAGCTGTTGGAAGATGAAGGGTTTGAACGACTTGTCGAGGCCATAGAGAGCGCCTGCGATGGTCGCCAGAGCCGCCACCAAAAGCCAGGTGATCGTCACCACGCGCTCCGGGTTGATGCCCGAGAGAAGCGCGAGATCCTCGTTGTCGGAATAGGCCCGCATCGACTTGCCGGTACGGGTTTTGTTCAGGAACCAAAAAAGTGCGGCCACGGTGATCATCGCGACGACCACGGTGATGACCTGCGTCGTGCGGATCGCGAGCCCTTCGGACAGGCCCGACCAGGCCTTGAAATCGCGGGCATTGACCACGAACCGCGCACCATCGGCAAAGCGGCGATCCTCGGTGCCGACAATCATCCGCACCACGCCGTTGAGCACGAACATCACGCCGGTGGAAACGATCACAAGCATCACCGGCGCGGCTTTGACTTTGCGGTAGAACTTGTAGACCACCTTGTCGGTCGCCAGCACCAAAAGCGCTGTCGCCAAGATGCCAAAGGGCAGGGCCAAAAGCGCCGTGGGCAAGACGCCGAGCGAAATCCCCCAGCTTTGGAACAGCCCCGTGACCAGCACCACAACCATAGCCCCGAAGGACATGGTTTCGCCATGGGCAAAGTTCGAGAACCGCAACACGCCGTAAATCAGCGTGACGCCCAAAGCGCCAAGCGCCAGCTGCGCGCCATAGGTCGTGGCCGGGATTACGACGAAATTTGTAAACGCAACCAATGCGTTGAGAATATCCATCAGACAACCTCCTGACAGATGCCGCCAAAGGGCAGCATCTCTACCCCCGGCGTCGGATCTTGGGTGACAACATCGACATAGCCGGTCATCAGACCGTCTTCGCGCAGGTCCCAGAACCCCTTGCTGTCGAAATGTTGATAACGGTGGGTGGCGGGGGCCTCGGCCGCTGTCTCGACGAGACAGGTGGCCTCCTGAGCGCCTTCCTCGCGCAGATATTTCGCACAGCTCACGCCGTCGCCTTCCTCAAAGGAAAACCGCCAAGGCGCGCCGCCGCCTTGGACCATGACGGTACATTGCTCTGCGGCCATCGCGGTCGCGGGCAGGGCGGCGATCACGAGCGCGGCGCATGTCTTTTTCTTGGGAAAAATACTCATGCCCTCATCCCCCCAAGAACGTCCGGCGCACGTCCGGGTTCGCCAAAAGGTTCGCGCCGGTGTCGGTATAGGCATTGGCGCCCTGAACCAGAACATAACCTTTGTCCGCAATTTCAAGCGCTTGGCGGGCGTTCTGTTCCACCATGAGGATGGAAATCCCGGTCTTGGCGACCTCGATGATCCGGTCGAACAGCTCGTCCATCACGATGGGCGACACGCCCGCGGTCGGCTCATCGAGCATCAACAACTTCGGCTTGGTCATCAAAGCCCGCCCCACGGCGACCTGTTGGCGTTGCCCGCCGGACAGCTCGCCCGCGTTCTGATGGCGCTTCTCGAAGACCGCCGGGAAAAGCTCGTAGACCTGTTCAATAGTGGTCTCGATGTCGTCCTTGCGGATAAACGCCCCCATCTCGAGGTTCTCGCGCACCGTCATGGTCGGGAAAATATTGTGGGTCTGCGGCACAAAGCCCATGCCCTTGTAGACGCGCTCCTGTGGGCTGAGGCCGGTGATGTCCTCTCCATCGAGATGCACATGCCCCTCGCGCAGGTTCAGCATGCCGAAGACCGCCTTCATCGCGGTCGATTTGCCCGCGCCATTCGGCCCGACAATCACGGCAATCTCGCCCTTTTGCACGGTCAGCGTACAGCCGTGCAGAATATCTGCGCCTGCGCCATAGCCGCCGCGCATTTCATTGGCATGGAGGAAACTCATGCGCTCGCTCCCTCGGTTTTCTTATTTTTGACCCCGGTGCCGAGATAGGCCTCGATCACCGCTTCGTTTTGCATGATCTCGTCGGCGGTGCCGGTCGCCATGACCTGACCCTGCGCCATGACGATCACCGGATCGCAAAGCTGTTTGATGAACTCCATGTCATGTTCGATCATGCAGAATGTGTAGCCGCGCTCGACGTTCAGGCGTTTGATCGCGTCGCCGATCGTATAAAGCAGCGTGCGGTTCACGCCCGCGCCGACCTCGTCGAGGAAGACCATCTTGGCGTCGACCATCATGGTGCGGCCAAGCTCCAAAAGCTTTTTCTGGCCGCCGGAAATCTCGCCCGCTTTCAAATCCGCGATATGGGAAATCGTCAGGAACTCAAGCACTTCGTCCGCCTTGGCGCGCAGAGCCCGCTCTTCATTGGCGATGCGTTTGCGCCCGAACCAGGTGTTCCAAAGCGTCTCACCCGATTGGCCCGACGGCACCATCATCAGGTTCTCGCGACATGTCATAGAGCCGAACTCATGCGCGATTTGGAAAGTGCGCAGGATGCCCTTATGAAACAGCTCGTGCGGTTTCAGCCCGGTGATGTCCTCACCGTCGAACAGCACATGCCCCGAGGTCGGCGTCAAGACCCCCGCGATACAGTTGAAAAGCGACGTTTTCCCCGCGCCATTGGGCCCGATGAGCCCCGTGATCGAACCTTGCTCAAGCGTGAGCGAGGCGCCGTCAACCGCGCGAAAACCGCCGAAATGCATGTGCAAATCACGCACTTCGATCATTGTGATGTGTCCCCATAGATCGGCCCGATGTCTTTTGGTCTTTCGGGCCGAAAACGTGGGCCCGGGACGCCAAAACGCCCCGGGCCGTTACTTAAAGTTGGTCGCGTCTTAGCGAATGTCGACCGTCTCAAACGCACCATCGGTGATGGTGTAGTAGCGGTAGGAACCAGCGGCTTCGCCCGGTCCGATCAGCTCCACATTGGTGGCGCCGACATAGTCGATGTCGCCGCCTTCGGAGAGGATCTTGAGCGCCTTGTCCAGCTCACCCGGCAGGATCGGCTCGCCCGGTGCGTTGGCGACGTCCAGAACATTGGCCGCCACGGCTTCTTTCGTGGCTTCGCCGCCCTTGGCCATGGCCAGAGCGATCAGAGCCGCCGCGTCATAGCTTTCGCGGGTGTAGGCGGAGGAGACGTTGATGCCCGCGGCTTCGCCAAGTGCGTTGAACGCATCGGTGCCTTCGCCCTCGGCCCAGGGCACGATGCCCATGGAGCCTTCGACCACATCGCCCAGATCGGACAAGAGGCTGTCGCCATACATGCCGTCGCCCAGGAGGTAGGTGTCAAAGGCGCCGGTGTCGGCGGAAGCCTGAATGATGCCCTTGCCGCCTTGGTCGACATAGCCAAGCACGACAAGCACGTCGCCGCCCGCTGCGGCCATGGCGCCGATCTCGGCGGAGTAGTCGGCCTTGCCGTCTTCATGCGAGGTGTTGATGGTGATCTCACCGTCGTAAGCGGCGGCAAACGCGTCCGACAGGCCCTTACCGTAGTCGGAGTTGGTGTAGGTCACAGCCACGGAGGTGATACCTTTTTCTTCCAGCACATCGGCCAGAACTTCGCCCTGACGCGCGTCCGACGGTGAGGTGCGGAAGAAGAGGCCATTGTCTTCGACGGTCGAGAGACCCGGCGAGGTGGCTGACGGAGAAATCATCACGACACCATTGGGTACAGCCACATTCGACAGGATCGCGCCGGTCACGCCGGAGCAGTCCGCGCCCATGATGGCGACGACACCGTCGGAGGTGATCAGACGCTCAGCCGCCGCAGAGGCCGCCGCCGCGTCGACACAGGTGCTGTCCGCACGCAGGGGCGTGATGGTCGAGCCGTCCAGGAACGCGCCGCTGTCGCTCACTTCTTTCATGGCCAGCTCCGCGCTGGCGGCCATGTCGGGGGTCAGCGATTCAATCGGTCCGGTGAACCCGAGAATGACGCCGACCTTGACGTCTTCGGCATAGCCCGCGCCCGCCATGAGGGTCGCAGCGGTGGAAGCCAGAAGCAGCTTTTTCATATGGAAATACTCCCTGTTTTGGATCTTGTCCTAGGGCGGAGACTAGACGGGCTTTGACCGGATGGAAAGATATGCCGCGGCGTTTCGCGCTCGGATTTGGGGCATTTGCTCAAATTCTGACAGGGGTTTGGGGGCTTTGGGGGTCAAATGCGCCGAGGCCGCCGATTTGCGCAGGGCTGGGAAGCGTCCCCCCCCGACTCGGGGGAGTTGGATTGAAACCCGCCGCGACCGCATTATCTCAAACAAAACACCGAGACCTTCCCCCTTATCTGAGAAAGGCCTTTTTCGATGTCTCTCATTTTCTCCCGTCTTGTCACGCCGCTTATTGCCAGTGTGTCTCTCGTTCTTCCCACGTCTTTATGGGCCGCTGATCGCATGGCCGGGGCCACACCCGTTGCCGTCACCGAGGTCGTGAGCGGTCTGGACGAGCCTTGGGCGATTGACTTCCTGCCTGAAGGCGGCGTGCTGATCAGCGAGATCGACGGGCGGCTTTTGCTTGTCCAAAACGGCGCGGTCACCGTGGTCAAAGGCACGCCGGAGGTCTGGAAAAGTGGGCAGGGTGGTCTTTTGGACATCATGATCCCGCGTGATTTCTCTGAGAGCCGCGAGGTCTTTCTCAGCTATTCCAAACCGATGCGCGGCGGCGCAGGCACCGCGCTTGGCGTCGGGCGGCTTGAAGGCGACCGGCTTGTTGATTTTCATGATCTCTTTGTGATGGCGGAGGGCAGCCGCAAAGGCCAGCATTTCGGCTCCCGCATTGTCGAGGCGACGGATGGCACGATCTTCCTCACTGTCGGCGAACGTGGCGAGCGGGATGCGGCGCAGGACAAAACCCGCGCCAATGGTTCGGTGCTTCGGATCAATCGTGACGGCACCATTCCGGCAGACAATCCGTTTCTGAACGACGACGCCCTCCCTGCGCTCTGGTCCTATGGCCACCGCAATCCGCAAGGCGCGGCGCTTGACGGGCAAGGCCAGCTTTGGGTCAACGAACACGGGCCACAGGGCGGCGATGAGATCAATCTGGTCGCCAAAGGTGCCAACTATGGCTGGCCTCTCACGAGCTACGGCGAGAATTACGGCGGCGGGCGTTTCGCGCCTCAGACGCTTGAGGGCACAGAGCCGCCCGCGCATCAATGGACCCCCTCCATCGCGCCTTCAGGCTATGCGATCTATGAGGGCGATCTCTTTCCGGAGCTCAAAGGCAAACATCTGATCGGGTCGCTGAAATTCGACTATATTTCGGTGATGGACCCGGCCAGCTGGCAAGAGGAGCAATGGTCCTGGCCCGAAACAGGCCGCGTGCGCGACATCGCCTTGGCGCCGGATGGGGCGATCTGGTTTCTCTCGGTCGGGGAGGGGGCTGCCTACCGGATTGCACCGCGCGACTGACGTTTCCGCGCAGGAATTAGGCGTTTGCATGGGATTTCTACGCCCAATCCCGATTGTTTTGGGTTTTCTCGCAGGCGTCTCGCCTCTATAAGTCTTCAGACTTCGTGCGCGCTACCGCTAACACAGGCGGATTTGGGCGCATGAGGGAGGAGAATAAATAACCGTTTTGGAGAAAAGACGATGACGGATTGGGTGAAAACCGCATGGCGCAACAAACCGCGTGTGCAAATGCCCGACTATACGGACGAGGCCGCGCTGAACGCTGTTGAGGCGCAGCTTGCCAAATATCCGCCGCTCGTCTTTGCAGGCGAGGCGCGCACCCTCAAGCGGGATCTGGCGAAAGCGTCGCGTGGCGAGGCCTTCCTTTTGCAAGGCGGCGATTGCGCCGAAAGCTTTGCCGAATTCGGCGGCGATCAGATCCGCGACACCTTCAAAGTCATGCTGCAAATGGCGATGGTTTTGACCTTTGGCGCAAAAGTGCCGGTGATCAAGGTGGGCCGCATGGCCGGCCAATTCGCCAAACCGCGCTCAGCCCCGACCGAGACCGTGGGAGGCGTGGAACTGCCCTCCTACCGGGGCGACATCATCAATGGATTCGAATTCGATGAGGCCTCGCGCATCCCCGATCCCAACCGCATGCTGCAGGCCTACACACAGGCGGCGGCCTCGCTGAACCTGCTGCGCGCCTTCTCCAAAGGTGGTTTTGCCGACATTCACCGGGTGCACTCCTGGACGCTGGGCTTCACCGAATCCGATGAGGCCGAGAAATACCGCGACATGGCGAACCGCATTCAGGATGCGCTCGACTTCATGAAAGCGGCGGGCATGACGGCGGAACACAACCCCGATCTGCAAACCGTGGATTTCTACACCTCGCATGAGGCGCTTTTGCTGGAATACGAAGAGGCGCTGACCCGTGTGGACAGCACCACCGGCGCCACGATTGCGGGCTCCGGTCACATGATCTGGATCGGCGACCGCACGCGTCAGCCGGACGGCGCGCATGTCGAATTCTGCCGCGGCGTTCAGAACCCGATCGGTCTGAAATGCGGTCCTTCGACCACCGCCGAAGACCTCAAGGTGCTGATGGGCAAACTCAACCCCGAAAACGAGGCCGGGCGTCTGACGCTCATCGCGCGTTTTGGTGCGGGCAAAGTGGCCGATCACCTGCCGCGTCTCATTGAAACGGTGAAAGCGGAAGGCGCCAATGTCGTCTGGTCCTGTGACCCGATGCATGGCAACACGATCAAATCCGAGAGCGGCTATAAAACCCGCCCCTTCGAACAGGTGCTCTCCGAGGTGCAGGAATTCTTCGCCGTGCACCGCGATCAGGGCACCATCCCGGGTGGCGTGCATTTCGAGATGACCGGCAAAGATGTGACCGAATGCACCGGCGGCCTGCGTGCAGTGACCGACGAGAACCTCGCCGACCGTTACCACACCGCTTGCGATCCGCGTTTGAACGCCTCTCAGTCGCTGGAACTGGCGTTCCTTGTGGCCGAAGAGCTGCAAAAAGGTCAGACCCCGGAGACGGTGGCGGCAACCGCCTAAGGTCTCGCAAAATCAAGATGTTGAAAGCCGGGCTTTATGTCCGGCTTTTTTCATTTTCCGCGCTGTCAGTCGCCGCGATGGAAGATGAAGCAATTCTCAACCATCTCATATCCCGCCGCCTCATAGAACGACATCGCGCCGGGCGCGGAGAGCAGGAGATGCGTTTTAACCTCCGGCGCCGCTTTGACGGTTTCGCGCAACAAAGCCTTGCCGATTCCGCGCCCCTGAACCCGCGCGTCCACCGCGAGGTCGGAGCAATAGAGGCAATAGGAGAAATCGGTGACAGAGCGTGCCACGCCGACCAAATGCCCCGCCGTATCGCGTGCGGTGACGATCAGGTCGGAGTTCGCCAACATCTTGGCAATCCGCTGCGGCTGATCGACCGGGCGACGTTCGGCCAATGTTGAGGCGGCCAGCAGCGAGAGAAATTCAGAGGCGGAGAGGTCGGGCTCTATGGCATAGGTGATCATGGGCGCTCCTTTATCGCCTTGAGAGGAGCATGCGCCCGGCGAATTGAAAAGCAAAAAGGCGCGGCTCCGTCCTCGGAAACCGCGCCTGTTTCATGGCAGGGTCTATAAAAGATTATTCGTCCGTTTTGACCAGACGCAGCACCGGCTTTGCGGGGCGCGGGGTCTCTTCCACCTTGTCCTGCGTCTCAGAAGCGGTGGGTTTGCTGTCCTCATAGGCCTTTTTGGCCTCGGCGAAACCGGCAGGCACCGGCGTGCCTTTCGGCGTGGTGTCAAAGCTCTGATCCGCCGGGTTGCCCAAGAGCGGGCGGGACTGGATGTCGACCACTTCAAAGCGGCGCGGCTGACGGCCGATCTCGCCTTTGGACTGAAGACAGCCCAACACGCGGTTCACATCGCCCAGATCGGATTTCAGCGGGCAGAGCAAAAGCTGTGCATCCATCGCGCCACGCCCGATGCCGCGCTCGGCCTTAAGCGTGATGACGGTGATTTGCGGGGTCTCGAACACGGCTTCGAGCGCCTCAGACAGCTTCGCGCGGCTTTCCGGCACGAACATCGCGGTCAACGGCATGCCGCGCACTTCCATCCCCATGAGATCGGTCAGGTGCATGCCAGCAAGGCGGAACCGTGCCACGCCGGGGGCGATGCGTTCGAGGATGAAGGCAAATTCCAGCGCCGATTGCATGCCGCGCGGGTCCACTTCGGAACGCGCTGGAACCGGACGCCCGTTGCGCAGGCCTTCCCAATAGGCCTCGACGGTTTTCAACGCCGGGAAATGCATCTCATTGCGGCGGGGCATGAGGGAGACGACGTTGGAGCCACTGACATATTCAATTTTCATCTCAACACCTATTCAACTGTGCGATCCGGGGCCCGTGCCGGGTCCTCAAGCGGGTCTTATTATGGGGTCGGGCGGGCGTTCTGCCGCTGGCGAAAGGGGCACTGGGCCTCTTTGGCTCCCGACGTTGTTTTGTGCGACGATCTCTCATCGCTGGCTTGACCTGAATATGCCACGAGATTGCCTAAATTGGTGGAAAATCCTAACCAATGGTTAACATCTCGCAACAAAGCCTCGACAATACGGGGGTAAATCTTAGGAAACTGTAAAGGGTAATACCTCTGACGTGATACATTATCATTAGATATCAATGAATTAAGATTTTTGCGTCAGAAATGATCGTTATCAGAGTTTTAACGTGATGCAGTTTTCTAAAATTTTATAGAACTCTCACAAAGCTGACAAAATAAGAAAGCCTGCCGCAAAAAAGGCAGAAATGTGACGCCGCATCTGCAAAGTGAGTCTCTTTCCGGCGGCCTAAAATCCAACGTTGCCACATTTACCACCCGTGCCGATGCTGGTCATGCCGCCAACGGGCGGCTATAGACGAGACAAGAGCGCCGCCATAGAGCCATGGCAGGCACCAAACATGCGAAGGGTTCACTATGCGCAGCGCAAACACGTCAGCCGAGCGACGCGGTCTTCTCATCATCCTGTCCTCGCCCTCGGGCGCCGGAAAATCGACGCTGGCGCGGCGTTTGATGGATTGGGACGAGACACTGAGCTTTTCGGTCTCCGCCACCACACGCGCGCCGCGCGCGGGCGAAGAGGACGGCGTGCATTACCATTTCGTCGACGAGCCGCGATTCAAACAGATGGTCGCCGAGGGCGAGATGCTGGAGCACGCCCATGTGTTCGGCAATTTCTACGGCTCGCCCGCCGCACCTGTGCGGGCCGCGATCGAAGAGGGGCGCGATGTCCTGTTCGATGTAGACTGGCAGGGCGCGCAACAGATCGCGAATTCGGTGCTGCGTGATCACGTGTTGTCGATCTTCGTGCTGCCGCCCTCGATCAAGGAGCTGCGGCGTCGGTTGGAGACCCGCGGTCAGGACAGTGCAGAGACCATCGGCAAGCGGATGGAGAAAAGCTGGGACGAGATCAGCCATTGGGATGGCTATGATTACGTGCTGGTGAATGACGATCTTGAGGTCAGTTTCGAACGCCTCAAAACGATCATTGCCGCCGAACGCCTGCGCCGGGTCCAGCAACCCGGCCTCATGGGGTTTGTGCGCGGACTTCAGTCGGAATTCGAGGAGGTGGAAGGATGACGCTTTATTCTTTGAACGATCACGCGCCGGTTTTGCCGGAGAATGGCGACTATTGGGTCGCACCGGGGGCGCATGTCATCGGCAAGGTGATCCTGGAGGAGGGCGCCAACATTTGGTTCGGCGCCACGCTGCGCGGCGACAACGAGGCGATTGTCGTGGGTGAGGGCACGAATATTCAGGAAAACGCAGTGCTGCACACCGATATGGGCTATCCGCTGACCATCGGCGCGGGCTGTACCATTGGGCATAAGGCGATGCTGCACGGTTGTACCGTCGGAGAAAACAGCCTGATCGGCATGGATGCGACGGTTTTGAACGGCGCAAAGATCGGCAAGAACTGTTTGATCGGGGCAGGCGCGCTGATCACGGAAGGCAAGGAGATCCCGGACGGCTCACTGGTGATGGGCAGCCCCGGGCGTGTGGTCCGTGAGCTGACCGAAGCCCAGATCAAAGGGCTCAAAGCCTCCGCGCTGCATTATCAACAGAATGCTCAACGGTTCCGGGATGGGTTGAAAACACTCGACTAAACCTGTCGCGACAGGCATCAGAAAGCCGTTCAGGCGGCGCTCAGTGCAGCACCGTCTGAAGCCGCACCGGCTCCGGGCTGAGCATGTCGAAATCGAGCTCCGGGAACTGGCCACGCACCTCGTTGCGGACGATCTCCGGACGCGGCAGGCCCTTGGTGATTGCCCGAAATGTGCCTTTGAACCCGGCCTGATGCAAAAACGCCGCCAGATCGAGACAATCGAAATGCGCTGACATCACGGGGGACACGACACTGTCGGGGTTGATGCTGTGCAGGATATCTGCGGTGAGATCGGAAAATTCTATGAAAAACACACCGGTACGCTCCGGAAAGTGTCGCTTCAGCGTTTGCATGCGCTGAGGTTCACCCACCATCAGGATCATACCCTTGGGTTTGCTCTGCGCTCCGTCGAGATGCGCAAGGAGATCACCGAATATATTTTGACTTATGGTTCCCATGGTGGGGCGGGTTCCCATCTCTTTCCTCATTCCACTTTCGAGGAAACGGGTAAAGTATCGAAAATGCAATAATATTTTTGCCGAAAACGAAAAAATTTGCAAAATGAAAATCTTTCGATGGGTTTTGCAGCGCCCTTGTCAACGTGCCGCCCCCTTGTCATGAGAGAGTTACACCGCGGCGATACACAGCCGCGAAGTTTGGATAGGCGATGCAGAACAGTTTGAAACGGGTCAGATACGGCGAAGAGATGATGGGGGCGATGGCGGATGCCATGCCTTTGCCCGTCGTTGTGATTGGACGAGACGAACGCATCATGGCCGCCAATGCCCCCGCGCGGCATCTGTTCAACGAGGCGATGGTGGGGCGGCATTACATTACAGTGCTGCGTCAGCCGATGTTGTTAGACGCGATCGAGAATGTGTTGCGGCTCTCCGAGCCCGCCGAGGCGATCTATCGTATCACCGAAAGCCAGCGCGATCTGGTCTACAATGTGGCGCTGCGCCCGGTGATCGTCGAGGATTTCGCCTGTGTCTCGGTCGCCTTCGAGGACAAGACGGAGTTGCATGAAGCGGGCCAGATGCGCCGGGATTTCGTCGCCAACGTCAGCCACGAACTGCGCACGCCTCTGACCGCTGTGCTAGGCTTTATCGAAACGCTTTTGGGGCCGGCCGCCGATGATGGTGTCGCCCGCAAGCGGTTTCTCGAAATCATGGACCGCGAGGCGCAGCGGATGAACCGCATCGTCGGCGATCTTCTGTCTCTGTCGCGCGTCGAGGCCGAGCGC
Source organism: Celeribacter sp. (assembly GCF_048270365.1). Taxonomy (NCBI): domain Bacteria; kingdom Pseudomonadati; phylum Pseudomonadota; class Alphaproteobacteria; order Rhodobacterales; family Roseobacteraceae; genus Celeribacter; species Celeribacter sp. The sequence continues at coordinate 103,134 of NZ_JBLWTA010000003.1, read as the reverse complement.
CGGGTGCGTCCGACCGACCGGGTCGATATTCCCGCCATTTTGCGCTCTGTCGTCAGCAGCCTCCATCCGGTGGCCGAGGCGCAGCGGGTCAAATTGATCCTCGAAGGCGCCGAGGGCACCGAAGAGGTGCCGGGCGATCACGACCAGCTCACCCAAGTTTTCACCAATCTGATCGAGAATGCGATCAAATACGGTGGGCGTGATAAAGAGGTGCGAATCTGCCTGACCTCGCACACGGTCGAACCGACGATGCGCAGTTCGGCGATCCGGGTCGATGTCTCGGATCAGGGCGAGGGAATCGCCACGCAGCATATTCCGCGCCTCACTGAGCGATTCTACCGCGTGGATTCGCATCGCTCGCGCGAGATGGGTGGCACCGGTCTTGGGCTGGCAATTGTGAAGCATATTCTCAACCGTCACCGTGGCCGTTTGCGGGTCGAAAGCCACACGGGGCAGGGCAGCTGTTTTTCTGTCATATTGCCCTATGAATAAGAATCTGTGACGGCTTAGGGCGCCCCTCTTTCGGGGGAGCTCAAGCGTTAACGCACTGTCACAGTCCTTAATGTCCCGTCACAGTTCTTAATTTCTTGTCACAAATGAACGTCGGAAAACCCGTTTTGGGACTGCTTTCACGCGAAAACGACCGGAATATGACGGAAAAACATGGTCAAATCGGCAAGATGTCTAGGGTTTTCACCCCATCTGTCATGAAACCGTTACATTACTTTCACAAAAGCATTGCAGCTGCCCCCTAAACCGCCCCCAAGAGAGCAATACCGCTCTCGGACATAAGCAAATTCAGGAGCAACTCATGTCCTTTGTGAAACTGACCGCTTCCGCGATCGCGATCGCTGCCGTCTCTGCCACTGCCGCCTCTGCCCGTGATCAGGTGCAGGTTGCCGGGTCTTCGACCGTTCTTCCCTACGCCTCCATCGTCGCTGAAGCCTTCGGTGAAAACTTTGACTTCCCGACCCCGGTCGTGGAATCCGGCGGCTCCTCCGCTGGCCTCAAGCGTTTCTGCGAAGGTGTTGGCGAAAACACCATCGACGTGGCCAACGCGTCCCGCAAAATCAAAGACAAAGAGATCGCTGCTTGTGCCGAAGCTGGCGTGACCGACATCATCGAAGTCCGCATCGGCTACGATGGCATCGTTTTCGCATCCCAGCTCAACGGCCCGGCCTTCACCGCCTTCGAGCCGGCTGACATCTTCAACGCTCTGGGCGCCAAAGTCCTGAAAGACGGCGAACTGGTCGACAACACCTACACCCAGTGGTCCGAATTCAACGCCGATCTGCCGGCGGCTGACATCATGGCCTTCATCCCGGGCACCAAGCACGGCACCCGTGAAGTCTTCGAAGAAAAAGTTCTGATGGCTGGCTGTGAAGCCACCGGCGCCATGGAAGCCATGGTTGCTTCCGGCATGTCCGAAGACGACGCAGAAGACGCATGTATGGCTGTCCGCACCGACGGCAAATCCGTGGACATCGACGGCGACTACACCGAGACGCTCGCCTCCATCGACGCCAACCCGAACGGCATCGGCGTGTTCGGTCTCGCCTTCTACGAGAACAACACCGACAAGCTGAAAACCGCGACCATGTCCGGCGTTGAAGCCACCACCGAGACCATCGCGTCCGGCGACTACCCGGTCTCCCGCCCGCTCTACTTCTACGTGAAGAAAGCCCACATCGGCGTGATCCCGGGTCTGAAAGAATACGCTGAGTTCTTCATCTCCGACGACATGGCTGGCCCGGACGGCCCGCTCGCCGAGTACGGCCTCGTGTCCGACCCGGAACTGGCCTCGACCCAAGCGGCCATCGAAGCTGAAGACACCATGCAGTAAGCCTTGAGGCTTGCGACACATCGAGGCGGCGCGGGCGATCTCGCGCCGCCTCTCTCGCCGGGACGCCGTCCCGCGATCTGAAATTTCCAGCCTCCGGACCCTGATCACAGGTGTCCCGCAAAGGAGCGGCCCATGCCTCTGATGTGGCTTTTCATTCTTATTCTGGCCCTTGGCCTTCTCGGTTTCATTCTGGGGCGCACCCGCGCGCTCAAGGATGCAAATGGCGACATCCGCCTGTTGCATTCGCTTCCGAACTACTATGGCTCCAACGTCCTTTTGGCGGTGCTGATCCCGGGGCTTGCCGTCCTGTTGCTCTGGCTGATCCTTCAGCCGATGCTGATCCAGGGGCAGGTCTCCTCGATGATCCCGGACACCGCCTATACCGACAAAGGCGCGCTGAACCTCGTGATGTCGGACGTGCGCCGCGTTGCCGAAGGGCTTGATGTCGCCGTTTCCGAAGGCGCGCTTTCAAAAGAACAGGCCCGCGACATTCGCACCGAGTTCACCGACATCCGCGCCCGTCTCGGCGCTGTCGGTGTGGCGCTTGGCTCCAATGTGGAAAGCTATGTGCTGAAAGCCGCGCAGAAATATCGCACGATGACGGCCGTGGGCAACTGGATGATGACCGTCGCCGTTCTGGGCGCAGCTCTGGCGGGCTTTGCGGTCTCCATGCTGCGCACCAACAAGGACATGCGGGCGCGCAATTCCGTGGAGAAAGTGATCCTCGGGCTTTTGATCGGGGCGGCCTCCATTGCGATCCTGACGACGCTGGGCATCGTCTTGTCGCTGATCTTCAATACCATCGAGTTCTTCAAACTCTACCCGGCGCTGGATTTCTTCTTCGGCACCACCTGGTCGCCGTCCTTTGGCGGGGGCTCGGAGCTTGGCATTCTGCCGCTGTTCTGGGGCACCTTCTACGTCTCAATTATTGCGCTGCTGGTCGCCGTGCCGATCGGGCTTTTCGCTGCCATCTATCTTTCGGAATACGCAGGACCCAAAGTGCGCGCGATTGCGAAACCGCTTTTGGAGGTGCTCGCCGGTATCCCGACCATCGTCTACGGTCTCTTCGCTTTGCTGACCGTCGGCCCGATTCTGATGACGGTGTTTGGTTCTGACGGGGGCCTCGGCTGGATGCAGGGCGGTCGCTCCGTGATGACCGCAGGTCTGGTGATGGGCGTGATGCTCATTCCCTTCGTCTCCTCGCTGTCCGATGACATCATCAACGCAGTGCCGCAGGCGATGCGTGATGGCTCTCTGGGCCTCGGCGCCACCAAATCCGAAACCGTGCGTCAGGTCGTGCTGCCCGCCGCTTTGCCGGGCATCGTGGGCGCCATCTTGCTTGCCGCCTCGCGCGCCATCGGTGAGACCATGATCGTGGTGTTGGGGGCAGGGGCCGCGGCCAAGCTGAACCTCAATCCCTTCGAAGCGATGACCACCGTGACCACGCGGATCGTATCGCAGCTCACAGGCGACGCCGATTTCGCCTCCGCCGAAGCGCTGGTCGCCTTTGCCTTGGGGATGACGCTTTTCGTGATCACCCTCTGCCTCAACATCTTCGCGCTCGTGATCGTGCGCAAATACCGGGAGCAGTATGACTGATGTCCGATTTTACCGCTGATAACGGCCCCGCCAAAGGTGACGCCAAATCGTCTCTGTTCCACGAGACGACGCGCACCAAACGCCGCAACGCCGCCGAGACCCGGTTCAAAGCCTATGGCATTGCTGCCATCGCCACGGGCCTGTTCTTTCTGGTCGCACTTCTGGTGGCCATTCTGGGCAACGGTTTGCCGGCCTTCAAACAGACCTTTGTCACCATTCCGGTGGAACTGACCGAGGCGAAACTCGACAAGAACGGCAACCGCAACCCTGAAGATCTCGCGAAGGTCTCGACCTTTGGCTATAAGCCGGTGGTCACCGACGCGCTGATCGCCGCGCTCAAGGCCGAGGGCATCGAAATTCCCTTTGCCAAGGAGAAAGACGTCGAGGACATTCTCTCCGCGTCGGTCGCCGCTCAGGTGCGCGACACGGTTCTGGCCGATCCGAGCCTGATCGGTGAGACGGTTGACTTCCGCCTGCTGGCCTCGTCGCGTGTGGATGGCTATTTCAAAGGCCGCGTGACCCGTGAGGCACTGGCGCGCGATAAGAATTTGGATGCCGAGCACCTCGACATCGCCGATGCCATGGTGGCTGCGGGCCTGATGAAAACCACCTTCAACGCCGATTTCATCTTTGGCGCCGATGCCTCCGAGAGCCGTCCTGAACAGGCCGGGATCGGGGTTTCCATGGTGGGTTCCTTGTTCATGATGATCGTGGTGCTGGCTCTGGCGCTGCCGATCGGTGTGGCCGCTTCGATTTACCTCGAAGAATTTGCGCCGCAGAACAAATGGACCGATCTCATTGAGGTGAACATCTCGAACCTCGCCGCTGTGCCCTCCATCGTCTTCGGTATTCTGGGCCTTGCGGTGTTTATCCAGATCGCGCATCTGCCGCAATCTGCGCCGCTGGTGGGTGGTCTCGTGCTGACGCTGATGACGCTTCCGACGATCATCATTTCGACGCGGGCGTCTCTCAAGGCTGTGCCGCCCTCGATCCGCGACGCGGCTCTGGGTGTAGGCGCCTCCAAGATGCAGTCGGTGTTCCACCATGTGCTGCCTTTGGCCATGCCGGGCATCCTGACCGGGACCATCATCGGTCTGGCACAGGCACTGGGTGAAACCGCACCGCTTCTCCTGATCGGTATGGTGGGCTTTATCGCATCCAACATGCCCGATGGGATTGCCTCTGGCTTTATCGACCCGAACTCCGCCATGCCGGCGCAGATTTACGAATGGGCAAAACGGGCCGACCCGGCCTATTATGAGCGCGCCTGGGGCGGGATCATCATTCTTCTTGTTTTCCTGATGACGATGAACATCATCGCCGTCCTCCTGCGCCGCCGCTTTGAGCGCCGTTGGTAAGAGTTGAGGTTAGACCTATGAACGATATGCGAATTGTGAGAAAAGACGTGGACATGAACGACACCAAAATCTCCGCCAAAAAAGTGCAGGTTTTCTATGGCGACACCCATGCCATCAAGGACGTGGATGTCGAGATCAAAGACAAGACCGTCACCGCCTTCATCGGTCCGTCGGGCTGTGGCAAGTCGACCTTCCTGCGCTGTCTGAACCGCATGAACGACACGATTGATATCTGCCGCGTCGAGGGGAACATCCTCTTGGACGGCGAAGACATCTACGACAAACGCGTCGATCCGGTGCAGTTGCGGGCAAAAGTCGGCATGGTGTTCCAGCGCCCGAACCCCTTCCCGAAGTCGATCTACGACAACATCGCCTACGGTCCGCGCATCCACGGTCTCGCCAAAAACAAAGCCGATCTGGACGACATCGTCGAGAAGGCGCTGCGTCGTGGTGCGATCTGGGACGAGGTCAAAGACCGTCTCGACGCACCGGGCACCGGTCTTTCCGGTGGCCAGCAACAGCGTCTCTGCATCGCTCGCGCCGTGGCGACCGAGCCGGAAGTGTTGTTGATGGACGAGCCGTGTTCCGCGCTCGACCCGATTGCCACGCTGCAAGTCGAGGAGCTGATTGACGAGCTGCGCGAGAATTTCTCCGTCGTCATCGTCACCCACTCGATGCAACAGGCCGCCCGTGTCAGCCAGAAAACCGCGTTCTTCCACCTCGGTAACCTGGTGGAATATGGCGATACGGAACAGATTTTCACCAACCCGCAAGATGAGCGCACCGAGAGCTACATCACCGGTCGGATTGGCTAAGGAGCAAATTGATGCATAACGATTCCAAACATATCGCCTCGGCGTTTGATCGTGATCTCGAAGCCATTCAGGCGATGATCATGAAGATGGGGGGCCTCGTCGAGGTCGCCATCAAAGACGCAGCCCAAGCGCTCGAAGAGCGGGATGTCGAGCTCTCGGAAAAGGTCCGTCTGTCCGACAAGGCCATCGACCAGCTCGAGGAAAGCGTCAACGAGGAGGCCGCGCGCCTCATCGCGCTGCGCTCGCCGACCGCCTCCGATCTGCGCACGGTTCTGACCGTGATGAAGATCTCCACCAACCTCGAACGCTGTGGCGATTACGCGAAGAACCTCGCGAAACGCACCGGCGTTCTGGTCAACATGTCGCCGATCGAAGGGGCCGCGCCCTCGATCCGTCGTATGGCGCGCGAGGTCGAGGAAATGCTGCGTCTGGCACTCGATGCCTATATCCAGCGCGACACCGGGCTCGCCAATGAGGTGCGTCACCGCGATCTCGACGTCGATCAGATGTACAACGCGCTGTTCCGCGAATTCCTGACCTATATGATGGAAGACCCGCGCAACATCACCGCCTGTATGCACCTGCATTTCATCGCCAAGAACATCGAACGCATGGGCGATCATGCCACTTCGATTGCCGAGCAGGTGATCTACCTGACCACCGGCGAAATGCCCGAAGATGCGCGTCCGAAAGGCGATGTGACCTCGCAAACCGCTCTGGGAGCGGAGGACCTCTGATGGCTGCCGACCAACCCCGTGTTCTTGTTGTCGAGGATGAACCCGCCCAGCGGGAAGTCCTCGCCTACAATCTCGAAGCTGAAGGGTTTGCCGTCTCCAAGGCGGAAAACGGCGACGACGCGCTGTTGTATGTCGATGAAGACAGCCCGGACATCATCGTCCTCGATTGGATGCTGCCCGGCGTCTCCGGTATCGAGATTTGTCGACGCCTGAAAACCCGGCCCGACACCCGCGAGATTCCGATCATCATGCTCTCGGCCCGTTCCGAAGAGGTGGATCGGGTACGCGGTCTTGAGACCGGCGCGGATGACTATGTGGTGAAACCTTACTCCGTGATCGAACTGATGGCTCGCGTGCGCACCCAATTGCGCCGCGTGCGTCCGGCCTCGACCGGGCAGGTGCTTGAATTCGAAGACATTCGTCTGGATTCCGAGACCCATCGCGTCACCCGTGGCGACGACTCCCTGAAACTCGGGCCGACGGAATTCCGTCTCCTGTCCACCTTCATGGAAAAACCGGGCCGGGTCTGGTCGCGCGAGCAATTGCTCGACCGCGTCTGGGGCCGCGACATCTATGTCGACACCCGCACCGTCGATGTCCACATCGGTCGGCTGCGCAAGGCGCTGTGCCAGCATGGTGGCGAAGACCCGGTGCGCACGGTGCGTGGCGCGGGTTACGCTCTGGGCTAAGCACGCCAAACCGAAAGATCAGAAAATGCGCCAAGCCCCTTAGCTTTCGGCGCATTTTTGCATTTCTCTCATGGCGTGGCTCAGCACGGCTTGCCGAGCTCTTGGAATATATGCTCAAATCATCTGAGCAAATTCCCGTTGTGCCAGAGGTCGTGCCGTGTCCCCGATGTCAGAGATTTTCACCAAAGAACCGGCGCATATGCGGACCTATCGCGGCATCCGGGACCTGATCCTGTCGGGCGATCTGGTGCCGGGGGAGCCGGTGACGATCCAAGGTCTGACCGATCGTCTCGACGCCGGCATGACCCCGGTGCGCGAGGCGATCCGGCGGCTGACCTCCGAAGGCGCCTTGGTGTTTCACGGCAACCGGCGGGTGACCGTGCCGGTGTTGAGCCTCTCGGAGGTGGACGAGCTGATCTTTGCCCGTCTGGCTTTGGAACCCGAACTTGCGAAACGTGGGGCGGAGCAGATGAGCGAGGCGGAGATCGCGGCGCTCACGCTGGTGGACAATGAGATCGACGAGGCCATGCGCAAGGGCGACATGCGCGGCTACATGATCCACAATCACCGCTTTCACATGCTGCTCTATCGTGCGGCGCATACGGAGGTGATCGGCCCCATGGTCGATACGCTTTGGCTGCGCTCGGGGCCTGCGCTTCGGGTGATGTGCACACGGTTCGGCTCGCAAAACCTGCCCGACATGCATCAGGTCGCAATCAAGGCGCTGCGGGCGGGTGACGGTGACGGCGTGGCCGAGGCCATCCGTCACGACATCCTGCAAGGGATGGAAAACATCCGCGCCATCGTGGCCGAGAGCGCGGAAGAGACTGCGGAAAACGCGTGAGCTTAAGTCGATATCGCCTTGATTTCGCAGAAATCTTCTATGCCATATTGTCCGCCTTCGCGGCCATTTCCCGAAAGCTTATAGCCGCCGAACGGCGAGCCGTAGGAAATATCCGAACCGTTCAAATGCACCATGCCCGCGCGGATGTCGCGCGCCATGGCGAGGCCGCGGGCTTGGCTTTCCTCTGAGGCCCCGGTCTGGATGTAAGCGGCGAGGCCGTAGGGCGTGTCATTGGCGATCTGCACCGCGTCTTCATCGTCTTGGTAGCCGATCATCACCAGAACCGGACCAAAGACCTCTTCTTGCGCGATGCGCATGTCGTTGGTCACATCGCCAAACACGGTCGGGCGCACGAAATAGCCGCGATTGAAGCCTTCGGGCCGCCCGAGACCGCCCGCCACAAGCCGCGCTCCATCTTCGATCCCGGCCTGAATGAGGCTCTGCACCCGGTCGTATTGCATCTGCGACACCAACGGGCCGATGTGGTTGCCGGTCTGCGAGGGCAGGCCAACTTCGGTGGCTTCGGCCACTTCCTTGGCGATCTCCATCGCGGTCTCGTAATGGCTCTCCGGGATCAACATTCGCGTCGGGGCGTTGCAGGATTGGCCGGTGTTTTGGAAACAATGGCGCACGCCGCGCTTCACCGCCTCTTCGAAATCGCAATCGTCCAAGAGCACATTCGGGGATTTGCCGCCGAGTTCCAGCGTCACGCGTTTCACCGTGGGGGCGGCGGCTTTGGAAATCTCGACACCTGCGCGGGTGGAGCCGGTGAAGGACACCATGGCGACGTCGGGGTGAGACGAAATCGCCGCGCCCACGCCTGGACCGTCGCCGTTCACGAGGTTGAAAACGCCCTTCGGCACGCCCGCCTCATGCAGAATCTCGGCATATAAAAGCGCGTTCATCGGGGTGAGTTCCGAGGGTTTCAACACCATGGTGCAGCCTGCGGCCAGCGCGGGAATGACCTTCAACGCAATCTGGTTGATCGGCCAGTTCCACGGCGTGATGAAGCCGCACACCCCGGTGGCCTCATGCACAATGAGATCGCCGGGGCCGTTTTCGTGTTCGAAATCAAAGGCCTCAAGCGCTTTGACCACACCGTCCAGATGCCCGATCCCCACGGCGGCCTGCGCCCGGTCGGACAGAGAAATCGGCGCACCCATTTCCTCGGTGATGAGCGCGGACATTTCGTCATAGCGGCTCTGATAGACTTCGCGGATCGACGCCAACAGATCGAGACGCTCGGCTTTCGTGGTGCGCGAAAACGACGGAAAGGCGGCTTTGGCGGCCTGAACGGCGGCGTCCACATCTTTGGCCGTGCCCATGGCGACTTGGGCAAAGACCTCTTCGCTGGCCGGGTTGATGACATCCATCATGGTCTCACCCAGCGGCTTGACCCACTCGCCGTTGATATAGAACCGGTCGGTTTTCAACTCCGTCATGCCTGTTATCCTTTTGAAACTTATAGTTTGTCGCGCAAAGCATACCACGTCATCGCAAGCGCCAGTAGCGGCGTTCGAAGCGTCGGCCCGCCGGGAAAGCGCGGGCTTGGCAGCGATTGCATGAGATCAAAGCGGCTGGCGTGGCCTTCGACCGCCTCCGCCGCGATCTGGCCTGCGAGCGTGGCCAAAGCCACGCCTTGTCCGGAGAATCCGGCGATGGACATCGCATTAGGCCCAAGCCGCGCGAAATGCGGCAGGCGGGACATGGTGATGCCCAACGTGCCGCCCCAGGCGTAGTCGAGTTTGGCGTCTTTCAGCTCGGGGTAGACGCCCAACATCGGCCCGCGCACCTTAGCGCGCAGATCGGTCGGGAATTTGTAACCGTAGCTTTCGCCACCGCCGAAAATCATCCGATTGTCCGGCGACATGCGGTAGTAATTGATCACAAAACGCGAGTCCGCGACGGCGTGGCGGTTCGGGATCAGTCGCGCCGCGAGATCGGAGGGCAGGGGCTCTGTCACCGCGATGAAATTGTTGATCGGCATGACGTGATGCGCGACGTCGTGGTCGAGATTGTTGTGGTAGCCATTGAGCGCGAGGATCAGGTGATCGGCCTCCACCACGGCTTGATCTGTATGGACGCGCGGCTTGGCGTCTGTCTCTATGCGAGTCACCCGCGACAACTCATGGATACGCACGCCAGCGGCCTCGGCCAGACGTGCAATCGCGAAGGCATAGCGCAGCGGGTGCAGGTGGCCGGAGCCCATGTCCAAGGTGCCGGAGTGGTAATCCTCGGAGCCGGTCTCATGGCGCACCGCATCGCGGTCGAGGTAGCGGATTTTGTCGTAGCCGTAGACCTTTTGCATGTGGTCCACATGCTTTTGCGAATGGCCAGAAAACCGCGCGCGGTGATTGGCGTGGATCACGCCATCGCGCCAGTCGCAGTCATCGCCGCTCTCGGACAGGATCGTTTTGACCAGACCCACGGCCTCGGCACCCAGATCCCAAAGCATCCGCGCGTCGTCCATGCTGACGTGGGTTTCCAGCTCGTCCTGTTCGAGCCGTTGCCCCATCGACACCTGACCGCCATTGCGCCCGGAGGCGCCCGAACCGACGCGCGAGGCCTCCAAGAGCACCACGTCCAATCCCCGTCGCGCCATATGGAGCGCCGCCGAGAGACCCGCATAACCACCGCCGACGACGCAGACATCGGCTTTCACCGTGCCGGTGGCAGCCGGGTAGGGGCCGGGGGCCTGCGCTGTCGCAGCGTACCACGATTGCGCGTGGTCGCCGGGCCGGTCGTTGATGGTCAGGATGTCCATGAGATCAAACGTTTAGCCCCTCCGCCTCGATCCGCTCCAGCGCCTCGTCGAGCGACTTGCGGGCGCGCTCGATCAGGATGTCGACCTCTGCTTTGGTGATGGTCAGCGGCGGGGAGATGATCATCCGATCACCGACATGGCGCATCACCAGATTGTTGGCAAAACAGCGCTCGCGACAGATGTAGCCGACGGTGCCGCCGGGGGCCTTGAACTTTGCGCGCGTCGCCTTGTTCGGCGTGAGCGCGATGGAGCCCATGAGGCCGACGATCTTAGCCTCGCCGACCATGGGATGATCGACCAGAGCCTCCCATTTTTCCTTGAGGTAGGGTGCGATCTCTTTGCTGGCGCGCTCCACGATGCCTTCTTCTTCGAGGAGGCGGATGTTCTCCAGAGCCACGGCACAGGCCACCGGATGGCCCGCGTAGGTGTAGCCATGGGCAAATTCGCTTCCGTTGATCACAGAGGCGATCTCGTCGGAGACGATGGAGGCGCCGAGCGGAATATAACCCGAAGTGATGCCCTTGGCACAGGTCATGATGTCGGGCGTGATACCCATGGTCTCGGACCCGAACCAATTGCCGGTGCGGCCAAAGCCGGTGATGACCTCATCGACAATCAGGAGGATGCCGTATTTCTCAACGATACGGTTGATTTCCGGCCAGTAGGTTTCCGGCGGGACGATCACGCCACCGGCGCCTTGCACCGGCTCGGCGATAAAGGCGGCAACGGTTTCCGGGCCAAGTTCGAGGATTTTCGCTTCAAGCTGCTGCGCACGTTTGAGGCCGAACTCTTCGGGACTCAGATCCCCTCCTTCGGACCACCAATCCGGCTGGTCAATGTGATGAATGCCGGGGATCGGCAGGCCGCCCTGCGCGTGAATGCCCTTCATCCCGCCAAGCGAGCCACCGCCCATGGTCGAGCCGTGATAGCCGTTCCAGCGCGAAATCACATTGAAACGCTCCGGCTGGCCTTTCAGGTCCCAATAATGCCGCACCATCCGCAGGTTGGTGTCATTGGAATCCGAACCCGAGCCGTTGAAAAACACATGGTTCAGGTCGCCCGGCGCGATTTCGGCGAGTTTTTTGGCCAGCATGATCGCGGGCACATGCGAGGTCTGGAAAAACGTATTGTAATAGGGCAGTTGCTTCATCTGCCGCGCGGCCACATCGGCCAGTTCTTCGCGCCCGTAACCGACATTCACACACCACAGACCGGCCATGGCATCGAGAATTTCCTCGCCTTCGCTGTCGGTCAGCCAGACACCATTTGCCTTGGTGATGATCCGCGCGCCTTTTTTCGCCAATTCATCGCCGTCGGTGAACGGGTGCATGTGGTGGGCGGCGTCGAGCGCTTGCAGTTCGGCGGTGGGCAGGTGGTTGTCGCTCATGCGTTTGGTCCTTTGTGCCATCTGACCGCCGGGTGCCCTGCAATAAAACGCAATGCAGAAAAGGGGGATGCGATGGTCGAAGTTGTGAGGACGGAGGCGGGCCTCCGGGAAATATCTGTTGTCTCGAAAAATATGATCAAATTTTTGAAGCGTCAAGAGAGCGCCCTGTCGCAGGACGGCAAGAGGGGCCAGACGTTTTCGCAAATGCAGACAAGATCAGGTCCTTGCGAACAGTTTGCGCGGCACGTTGCACAGCACCTCTGCCGGGCCATTCTCGTTTATCAGGTGGGATACCGTCACAGCACAGCCCCAAGCCACCAGAGCCAGCCGAGCCCCACAACCTCGCAACGATAAGCCCCAACCAGTCAAAACCTGCCTTTATTTTCACCAATAGGGCGATCAGCGTGCATTTTTCTATGGAATTTCAACATACGTGCGAAGTCTTTTTGGCGCTTTGGCATATGAAAATGCGAAAGCCGTGATAAACCAAGAGGGCAAAAGTCGGTGTGGGGCCGATTGATGCGGCTGAACATAGCTGAAGATGTTTGGTCCACGGGGGACATCATGAAACTGCTTTTCCATATGGGAAGCCATAAAACCGGCACGACATCTCTGCAGAGCTATCTGAGCGAGATTGCGCCACAGCTTTCCGAAACGGGCATTCTTTATCCGCGGCCTAAAACGGAAATACCGCCACATTCCATCTTGTTGTCCGGGTTGATGCCGGAAGACGACCTGCCGCGCATCGTCCGATTTTCGGGCAGTGAAGATCAACGTAAAGCGCGCAAGACACGGGCCTTAGAGGTGCTGCGCAAGTTGGCCCAGAGATCGCCTGAGGCCACGCTTTTGCTGTCGTCCGAGGAATTCTTCACGCCAATCCCGGAGCAGGGGCTTTCAACGTTCAAACAAGAACTCATGGATGCCGGCATCAGCTCTTTTTCTTTCATCGCCTACCTGCGCCGGCCGTCGGCCTTTTATGTTTCGTGGCTGCAACAAGTGCTCAAGGCGTCTTTCCTGCCCCCGAAAATCGCACCGCCGCCCTATGAGGAGATTTTCACGCCCTATCTCAAGGTGTTCGGAGAAAAGGCCGTGCAATTGCGCCTGTACCCTGAGGTCTGGCCTCAGGGAGACGACACGGTTCAGGATTTTTTCCGCGAGGTTCTCGGGCGCGAAGGTTTGGCACAACACCGGGCAGGGAGGCCGAAGGTCAATCAAAGCCTGAGCGCGGAATCCATCGCGCTCATGCAAAGCTATCGTTTTGCCTTTCTGCGAGAGCAACAGGGCCGCTACACCTCGGATAGCCGCAGTCTCGGGGGTGCGCTGACGCGGCTTGAGACAGAAACGGAAACGACAAAAATTCAACTGAAACAAAAGATTGCGGAATATATCGACCTCAACATAGAGGCGCTCTTATGGGTGCGCGATCATTTGTCTTTTGTCGCCCCTGATGTCGATTACAGCCATCTGGAAAAGACCGCAGAGGCGTTGGAAACCCCGTCTGACCTGCGTGAATTGATCGACATCGAGCCCGAGGCCTATCGTGCTTTGGCTCAGAAATTGCTGGCACAAGGCTGGGCGAATTCTGCGCGACTGGAATCCCGGCTGGCCTTCGGACTGGACCCAAAATCCCGCAGTCGCCGCCTCTGGTTGAAAGATCAAATCCAGCATGGATATGCACCGCCAAACATATCTGCTACGAACATCTGAACCGACAAACACAGTTGAAATGACACTTTTCTTGCCTTCCAAACGCCCCCTTTTGTTGCATATCCCCAAGACCGGGGGCACGTGGCTCAATGATATGATCCGCACGCAAAACCCCGTGCTGCGCAAGTTGCGTCTCCGGCGCCTTAGCCATGACTACACGCTGGACGAGATCGATGCGCAATTCGGCCCCGAGACCCGATTTGGATTTGTGTTCCGCGATCCCGTCGCGCGGCTGCATTCCGCTTTCGACAGTCGCCGCAATTGTAGCCAGCCAACGCGTTACATCCCGTGGCGCGAGGCGGAAGTCCGGTGTTTTTCCACATTCGAGACCTTCGACGCCTTTGCCAGAGCCTTTGACGGACGCGATCCGCAACGGGCAGAGCAGGCGGCTCTCGCACTCAAAGCTGTGCGGCATTTCTATCGTGGCTACGTGCATTATTTCGGCAGCGCTGAGCGCCTTTCCACCGCGTCGCACCGGATCGTCATGTGTCTGAACACGTCAAACCTGTCCTCGCATCTTGAGGAAGTGGCCAAAGCCTACCGTTTGCCAGCCTTCAAACAAACGAAAACCGCCCGCAGCCATTCCTCCGCAAACTTCCGCACGCCGCTTACCCCCGAAGGGCGTGACATTCTGGCCGCGCAGCTGCCCGAAGAATATGAGCTTTATCGCCTGTGTCAGAAGTTGGAAATGCGCTTGCATCTTGGGGTCCTCGAGGACACAGGGGACGAAACACGGAAAGCGAGCAGTCCATGACGATATATTCCATGTGGTATCAAGGGTTTGAGAACGCTCCTGATTTCGTGAAACGCATTCATGAAATCTGGTGTCGTTTGAACCCGGACCACGTTGCGCATGTGATCGGGGGCGAAGAGGCCGATGAGTTGCTCTTTGCCGAAGGCATTGAGCCCGGCAAACTCACCATGCAGGTCCGAGCGAACATCGTGCGCGCAGTCCTTTTGGCCGACCGTGGCGGTGTGTGGCGCGATGTTTCCCTGATCCCGTCGGAGCCTTTGGCGGACTGGTTGCCGCAGGCGCTTGACCAAGAGGCGTTCTTTGCCTTCCGGAATCCCGGTGAGGGTCGGATATTATCGAACTGGTTTCTGGCCTCGGAGGTGGGACATCCATTGATGGCGGCGTGGCGCGAGGCCTATGTCAGCTATTTCAGGACCGATCGCACCGTCGCCAGAGAGGCGCCATACTGGGTGCGCTTTAAAAACCGCCGACGCATCCGGCGCGATCCGGCATCTTTCGCAAGCCCTGAAATTGCCAGAAAAACAAAATACTACCCGTATTTCATCATGCATTATCACTTTGCATGGCTGATCCAAACCCAACCGGAATTGGCAGCACTTTGGGCGCGTGTCCTGAACCGTCCAGCCACAGAGGCATTGCGACTGCGGCCGGTGGTTGAGGCCCAGCAGGGACAGTTAGACGATCCGACGCTGAACGCGTTGCTCAACGCAGCTCCGGTCCATAAAATCCGATGGAAGAAGAACGCGGAGCTTTACGACAAAGTCCTCACACAAATCGAAAGAGGGCTGTCAGAACGCGGTATCTAAGCTGTGTCGAGGTATTTTAAATATCCGATAATTGGTATTATGTATAATAAATGACTGGCAGAACTGCAAAAGACACAAGTAAATATCTGTTTTAACACACATTTAAAAGCTCGGCGGCGTTGAGGCGCTGACCACCTCACTGGGAACCGGACCGATCTGACGAAAGCGATGCGGTGTGCGGCTCTCGAAATAATACGCGTCTCCTGGACCAAGGATCTTGCGTTGCTCGCCCACAGTGACCTCGATGCGCCCGGAAATCACGATCCCGGCTTCTTCGCCTTCGTGACCATACATCACGCGCCCCGTGTCGGCACCGATCTCATAGCGCTCACGCAGCATCATCAAAGCCCGCCCAAAGAGCGACTTGCCGACCTGTTTCAACGACAGCTTGCCTTTGCCGATCTCTGTGAGCTCCTCGGCGGCGTAGAACACCTGCTGTTCGGTCACCGGCTCGAAGGCGAAGAACTCCGACAGGCTGATCGGAACGCCCGCGAGAATTTTGTGAAGCGCGCCGACGGATGGGTTCATCTTGCCGGATTCAATGAGAGAAATCGTCGAGTTCGGAATGCCGACTTTCTTGGCCAAAGCGCGCTGGGAATGCCCGGCGCGTTCCCGCACAGCGCGCAGCCTTTGACCCAGAGCCAAATCATCGAAGTCATCCTTCGGAGTGTTTGATCCGTTCATTATTCACCAAACCCTAAATAATTTTTACATAATTATAATGCATTACAAAGAATAAGAAACAGAGTTTTTAAAGATCGGGAAACCGCGTAGCGTCACCTCAATCACGACCTGCACTCTCGCACTTCAGCACAACAGGATAGAAAAATGACAAACGCAGATCTCGCCGCTCGCCGCGTAGACGCCATGGCCCGTGGCGTCGGCGTCATGACCGACCACTTCATCACCCGCGCCGAAAATGCCGAAGTTTGGGACGAAGACGGCAATCGCCTGATCGACTTCGCCGCAGGCATCGCCGTGGTCAACACCGGCCACCGTCACCCGAAAGTCATGGCTGCTGTCAAAGCCCAGCTCGACGGTTTCACCCACACCTGCCACCAGGTTTTGCCCTACGCGCCCTATGTTAAGCTCGCCGAACGGCTGAACGCCAAGGTTCCGGGCGCCTTTGACAAGAAAACCGTCTTTGTCACAACTGGCGCAGAAGCTGTTGAAAACGCTGTAAAATGCGCACGCGCCCATACTGGACGTCCGGCGGTAATAGCCTTTGGCGGCGGCTTTCATGGCCGCACCTTCATGGGCATGTCCCTGACCGGCAAGGTCGTGCCTTACAAGGTCGGTTTCGGCGCCATGATGCCCGATGTGTTCCACGTCCCCTACCCCTGCGCGCTGCATGGCGTCTCCGTCGACGACAGCTTTGCCGCCATTGAGGCGCTGTTCAAAGCCGACGTTGACCCGGCCCGCGTCGCAGCCGTGATTTTCGAACCCGTGCAAGGCGAAGGCGGTTTCTACCCGGCACCCGCCGAGTTCGTCACCCGTCTGCGCGCGCTCTGCGACGCCCACGGCATGGTGATGATCGCCGATGAGGTGCAAACCGGCTTTGGCCGCACCGGCAAACTGTTTGCCATGGAGCATTACGACGTGGCCGCTGACATCACCACCATGGCCAAAGGTTTGGGTGGCGGTCTGCCGATCTCTGCGGTCACCGGCAAAGCCGAGATCATGGATGCGGCGGCCCCGGGCGGTCTTGGCGGCACTTATGGCGGCAACCCTCTGGGGATTGCTGCGGGCAATGCCGTTCTGGACGTGATCGAAGAGGAAGACCTCTGTGGCCGCGCCGAGGAATTTGGAAACAAACTCAAAGCCGTGCTGAGCGATATTCAATCGACCACGCCGGAGCTCGCCGACATTCGCGGCCCCGGTTTCATGGTCGCCGCCGAGTTCATGACCACGGACGGCAAACCCAACGCCGAGCTGACCGGCAAAATCCGTGTCGAAGCGCTCAAGCGCGGTCTCGTGCTTTTGACTTGCGGCGTCTATGGCAATGTGATCCGGTTCCTCGCGCCTCTGACCATCAATGAGCCGGTGTTCGATGAGGCGATGGACATTCTGAAAGATGCGGTGAATGCCGCGCGGGAGAGCTGATATGCGGGCTTTGAACGATCCCAGCCTGATGGAAACACGCGCCTATGTGAATGGCGTTTGGGTTGAGGGGAAAAAGACATTTCCGGTGGAGAATCCGGCCACGGGCGAGGTGATCGCCCATGTCGCCGATCTCTCTGCCGAAGATGTCGCCATGGCGATTGATGCGGCCTATGTGGCGCAACGGGCCTGGGCGCGCGCGGATGTGAAAACCCGCGCGAACACCCTGCGCAAACTCTTTGATCTCATGGTGGAAAATGCCGATGATCTGGCGACCATCCTGACTGCTGAAATGGGCAAACCCTGGGCCGAGGCGCGCGGTGAAATCCTCTATGGCGCGTCCTACATCGAATGGTTCGCGGAAGAGGCCAAGCGCGTCTACGGCGATATGATCCCCGGTCCGCAAAACGACAAGCGCATGGTGATCGTCAAGCAAGCCGTGGGGGTTGTCGGCGCGATCACGCCGTGGAACTTCCCCAACGCGATGCTGGCGCGTAAGATGGCCCCTGCCCTTGCCGTTGGCTGTTCCATGGTGGCGCGGCCCTCCGAGTTTACGCCCTTGTCCGCGCTGGCGCTGGCGGTTCTGGCCGAACGCGCGGGCATTCCGGCGGGTGTGTTCAATGTGCTCACGGGGCTCGATGCCGCTGGCATGGGCGTCGAGATGTGCGGCAACCCGAAAGTGGCCAAGATCACCTTTACCGGCTCGACCCGCGTGGGCAAAATCCTGCTGTCGCAAGGCGCCGAGACGGTCAAGAAAATGTCGATGGAACTGGGCGGCAACGCGCCGTTCATCGTCTTTGACGACGCCGATCTGGACGCCGCTGTCGAGGGCGCCATGCTCGCCAAATTCCGCAACAACGGCCAGACCTGTGTCTGCGCCAACCGGATTTACGTGCAAGCGGGCGTCTATGAGGCCTTCTCCGAAAAACTCGCCATCGCCTTGGGATCGCTCAAACTGGGCGACGGCTTTGCCGAGGGCGTCAACACCGGCCCGCTGATCAACGCAGCCGCCGTGGCCAAGGTCGAGGATCACATCAAGGATGCGGTCGAGAAAGGCGCCGAAGTGGTTGTCGGCGGCACGCGCTCGAACCTCGGGCAGACCTTCTTTGAGCCGACCGTGCTCAAGGGCGTGACGCAAAAGATGAAAGTCGCCACGGAAGAAACCTTTGGCCCTCTGGCACCGCTGGTGAAATTCGACACCGAAGACGAGGCGCTGGAGTTTGCCAATGCCACGGAATTCGGTCTTGCGTCCTATTTTTACACCAACGATTTGAAACGCGCCTGGCGTGTGGGCGAAGCCTTGGAAACCGGCATGGTCGGCATCAACACCGGCGCGATCTCGACGGAAATGGCGCCCTTTGGCGGCGTCAAACAGTCCGGCATGGGCCGCGAAGGGTCGAAATACGGCTGCGACGACTATCTCGAGATCAAGAACCTCTGCTTCGGCGGATTGAACTGATCTTTTTCACGGAAATCATGGAAAAGCCTCCCGTTTCGGGAGGCTTTTTTATCCTTTGGCCCGCTCCACCATACCGAAAAGATCGCGCGGATCGTCCGGGTCGGCCAGCATATCGAGCGGCTCGCAGAAGTCGGTCCCAGCCACCTTGTCATGCACAAAGCGCAGGGCTGAGAAATCCTCGATCGCGAACCCGACGCTGTCGAACAGCGTGATCTGCGCCGCGTCCCGCCGCCCCGGCACCTCGCCACGCATCACCTGCCAAAGCTCGGTGACCGGATGGTCTTCGACGAGTTGTTGAATCTCGCCTTCGATGCGGGTTTGTTCCGGGTATTCGACGAAAATGTCAGAGCGCAGAAGAATGTCCTTGTGCAGCTCCGTCTTGCCCGGGCAATCGCCGCCGATGGCGTTGATGTGCTGGCCGCGGCCGATCATGTTGTCGGTCAGGATCGTGGCATATTGCTTGTCAGCGGTGCAGGTGGTGACGATCTGCGCGCCCTCCACGACCTCTTGCGCCGAAGAACAGGTAGTGATGTCAAAGCCTTGCGCCTCCAAGTTGCGCTTGGCCTTCGCGGTCGCCGCCGGGTCAATGTCATAGAGGCGCAAAGTGTTGATGCCGCAAAGCGCCCGGAACGCCAGCGCCTGAAACTCACATTGCGCGCCATTGCCGATCATCGCCATGACTTCCGCCCCTTTCGGCGCGAGGTATTTTCCCACGAGCGCCGAGGTCGCCGCCGTGCGGAGCGCGGTCAACACCGTCATCTCTGTCAACAACACCGGATAGCCATTTGAAACGGATGACAAAACGCCAAAGGCGGTGACCGTCTGAAACCCCTCTTTCATATTCTTCGGATGGCCGTTCACATATTTGAATCCGTAGAGCTCCGCATCCGCGGTCGGCATCAGCTCAATCACACCCTCATGGGAATGCGAGGCGACGCGCGGCGTTTTGTCGAACTCCGGCCAGCGTTTGAAATCCTCTTCGATGTAGCCCGCGAGTTCGGTCATGAAGGCTTCTGCCCCCATGGTATTCACCAGCCGCATCATGTTGTGAACGGATACGAAGGGCACAAAAGCCAATTTCGAGGGGGCTAGCGGGGAAAGGTCCATCATCCGAAACTCCGGGTCATACGGTCGAGCACGCGGCGGCCAAAGAGGCTGGCCGTCAGGTCGCACAAAAGCTTCGCCGTGCGGCCGCGTTCATCGAGAAAGGGATTGAGTTCCACAAGATCGAGCGAGCCAACCAGCCCGCTGTCACAGAGTGTTTCCATGATCAGATGCGCCTCTCGAAACGTGGCCCCGCCCGGCACGGTGGTGCCCACGGCGGGTGCAATGCCGGGATCGAGAAAATCGACATCGAAACTGACATGCAAACGCCCGTTGGCGGCCTTCACCCGCTCCAAAAACGCCCGTAGCGGTGCCAGAACGCCGGTTTCATCGAGCGCGCGCATGTCATGGACCTCCATGTTCTGATCCTTGATCCGCGCATGTTCCGCCGGGTCGACGGAGCGAATGCCCATGAAACAGATGTGTGCCGGATCGACCGCCTGCGCGAGCGCGGGATAGGCCTCGCACTCGCCCTGACCCGTGAAATATGCGACCGGCGTTCCATGCAGGTTGCCGCTTTCCGTCGTCGCCAGCGTGTGCAAATCCGGATGCGCGTCGAGCCAGAGGACAAAAAGCGGACGGCCCTCTTCGGCGGCGACGCGCGCGACACCGGGCACGGTGCCCGCAGACATCGAATGATCGCCGCCCATGAAGATCGGCAAATCGCTCTTCCGGGCCGCCTCATAGGCCATGGGTTCCAGCGCCTCGATCCAGGCGCGTGTCTCCGCGAGATTGTGCACCGCCGGATTGGCGTGCGGCATCTCGACCTGTGGCGCGATCTGGACATCGCCAAGATCGGAGACCTGCCACCCGAGGCTCATCAGCACCTCCATGAGCCCCGCGGTGCGAAGACTCGCGGGCCCCATGAGACAGCCACGCTGAGACGCGCCGGTCTCAATCGCGGCACCAAGGATGTGGCAGGATTTGCGCATATGGATGAGTCCCTGAAAAAATCTGCGTTGCCTTGAGTATGCACGGCTTTCAGCGGCTTTCATGCTTTTAAATTGCGCATTTCGATCTTAATTTTGCGCAAAACGGTAATCTGATTGATCAAAGCGATAGAAACCTCATGGCCCCCACAGAGCTGAACCAGAGCGACCACGCCATTCTTGCCGCCCTGCGCGACAATGCCCGCATGTCGATCACCGAGCTGGCGCAGCACACGGGGCTGTCGCGAAACACCGCTCGGGCGCGGCTTGATGCGCTGGTGGCCGACGGCAGAATCAGACGCTTCACAATCGAGACCGATGTGGATGTCGAAGGCGAGGTGCGGGCCATCACTCTGGTCGCGTTACAAGGCAAAATGTCACGGCAGGTCATCCGTGCGCTCAATCGCATTCCAGGGGTCAGCACCGTCTATGCCACCAATGGCGCATGGGATCTCGTGGTCGACATCCGCACCGACAGTCTGGTGCAATTTGATCGAATTTTACGGGAAATTCGCGAAGTTCCGGGGGTGGTGAACTCGGAAAGCTGTCTGCTTTTGGCCCATGTCGTGGGGTGATACACCCCGTACCAAGATGCCAAAACAGGCGCTGACTCCTGAGCTATGCAAAAACGCGCTGCCCGGTTACTCGACGGGACATCTTGCGTTGCGGGGTCGTTCTTTTTACGTTCAACTTATGGGGGACACACACTTGAAAGATAAAATTCAAGGCATTCTCTCCGCCACAACCGTTGCGGAGGTCTGGGATCATTTGCTCTCCTGCCTGATGGAGGTCGGCTTTAACCACGCCCTCTACGGGTTCACCCGCTTTCACACCTCGTCCGGCTTTGGCGACGACAAGGACCACTTGTTCCTGACCAATTTCGACGCGGATTACATGCAGGGCTATTTCCTCGAAGGCCGCTATCGCCATGGTCCCATGGTGCGCTGGTCCGTCGAGAATACCGGCGCCTGCCCGTGGAGTTGGATCAGAGACAATCTCGAGGACCTCACCGAAGAGGAGCGCGAAGTCGTGGCCTTCAATCAGGCCTCTGGCGTCACCAGCGGCTATACCATCGCCTTTCCACACTCACTGAAACGCGCCAAGGGTGCGATTGGCTTGTCTCTCGAACCGCATGTGGGCACACAGGCTGAGGCCGATGAGATTTGGGCGCGTCACGGCAGTGAGCTTGAAGTGATCTGCGGTGTTGCGCATCTGAAATTGATCAGCCTTCCTTTGCCGAAACGCATTTTGACCAAGCGCCAGCGCGAGGTGTTGGAATGGATCGGCGACGGAAAGACCGTGGCGGACACGGCGCAGATCATGGGGCTGAACAAGGCCACTGTGGAAAAGCACCTGCGGCTCGCACGCGAATCTCTGGGCGTGGAAACCACCGCCCAGGCCGTGCTGAAAGCGGCCATGCACAATCAGATTTTCACATTCTGATCTGGTCGCGCGGACCTGTCTTAGTGCGCGCCCAAGGTGACCTCACGTCACCCCAAGCTGACATTGGTTAATTTTTAGCCAAAGGTAAGGATGTGCGTAGTTGCACAAATACGATCAGGACGAGACATTGGGCCCGTTCCGGCTTTCTGAGGCTTGGCCTTTTGGGACAGGGGTGACGGGATCGCCAGAGTCATTGGGCTTACCGATACTTCATGAGGGTCGCGGGTTTATAGTCAACTTTGCGGCCCTTAATTCTTCTCTTTCAACAGCTTACACACCTTCGCGCTCTGGCCCTTGCCGGATCGCGCGGTCTTTCAACACAGTGCCCTTAGGCAACAAAAAAGGGCCGCCCAAAGGCAGCCCTCTCAAACTCATCAGACCTGAGACAGATCAGCCCTGCATCGCTTTCGCGACTTCAGCAGCGAAATCTTCGGTCTCTTTTTCGATGCCTTCGCCAACTTCGAGACGCACGAAACCGGTGATTTCAACACCTGCTTCTGCTGCGGCTTTCTCGACGGTCAGATCGGGGTTCACCACGAAAGCCTGACCCAGAAGGGTGGATTCAGCGATGAATTTCGCCATCCGGCCTTTGATCATGTTCTCGATGATGTTTTCCGGTTTGCCGGACTCGCGGGCGATGTCCATCTGGATCTGCTTTTCTTTCTCAACCACAGCCGGGTCGAGATCAGCTTCGCCAAGACCCTGTGGGTTGGCTGCTGCGATGTGCATTGCAACTTGTTTGCCGAAAGCTTCGTTCTCGCCTTTGAGGCCAACGAGCACGCCGATTTTGCCGAGACCGTCAGCCGCCGCGTTGTGGACATAGGTCACAACGGTTTCAGCTTCGATCTTCGCCATGCGACGCACGGACATGTTTTCGCCGATGGTGGCGATTTTGTCGGTGATCAGCTCGGACACAGGCTTGCCATTCACGTCAGCGGATTTCAGCGCTTCGACGTCGGACACGCCCAGAGCGGCGGCGGCGATGTCGTTCACCATGGTCTGGAATTCGGCGTTTTTCGCAACGAAGTCGGTTTCGGAGTTCACTTCGACAGCGACACCCACGCCACCGTTCACAGCGACGGCCACGAGGCCTTCTGCGGCGGTACGGCCGGATTTCTTGGCGGCTTTCGCCAGACCTTTGGTGCGCAGCCAGTCAACGGCGGCTTCCATGTCGCCATCGGTTTCGACCAACGCTTTTTTCGCGTCCATCATGCCCGCGCCAGTGGATTCGCGCAGTTCTTTCACCTGAGCAGCAGTGATTGCCATGTCGGCTCTCCTCGAATGTCTAGGATACAAGTATCGGGGGCGGGATACCCTGCCCCCGTATCAATTTTGTAACGACCGCGTCGGGTTTACCCCTTCACGGTCGAAAAAATCAGGCCTCGGCCGGAGCTTCTTCTGCGACGGCTTCTTCAGCGATCGCTTCTTCGAAGGCACCGATGTCCACGCCGGCTGCGCCCATTTGCGCGGTCATGCCGTCAAGAGCCGCACGAGCGACGAGATCGGTGTAGAGCGAGATCGCGCGGGACGCGTCGTCGTTGCCCGGGATGATGTAGTCCACGCCCGCCGGGGAGCAGTTGGAGTCCACAACAGCCACAACCGGAATGCCCAGTTTTTTGGCTTCGAGGATGGCGAGGTCTTCTTTTTTCACGTCGATGACGAAGAGAAGATCCGGCACACCGCCCATTTCGCGGATACCACCGAGCGAAGCTTGCAGCTTGGCTTGGTCGCGTTCCATGTTCAGACGCTCTTTCTTGGTGAGACCTTCTGCGCCGGAGGCGAGGCTCTCATCAATGGCGTTCAGACGCTGGATCGACTGGGAGACGGTTTTCCAGTTGGTCAGCGTGCCGCCGAGCCAACGGTGGTTCATGTAGTACTGTGCACATTTCTCAGCGGATTCAGCAATCGCGCCAGCGGCCTGACGTTTGGTGCCAACGAAGAGAATGCGGCCGCCTTTGGCAGCGACGTCGCGCACGACCTGCAGAGCCTGGTCCAGCATCGGGACGGTCTGGGTCAGGTCGAAAATGTGGATGCCGTTACGCTCACCGTAGATGAACTCCTGCATACGCGGGTTCCAACGCTGAGTTTGGTGGCCATAGTGGACGCCAGCTTCCAAGAGCTGACGAATGGAGAAATCGGGAAGCGCCATTCGTGTTTCCTTTCCGGTTTAACGCCTGAGCGGAGGGTCTCAGGGCATATACCCCAACCGGTGGATCCTTCAGGGATGTCTCCCCCGAGGACCCGCCTCCGCCTGTGAAGTGACCGCGCATATAGAGAGGAATGTGGGGCTTGGCAACCCCTGCCCTCTATTGCACCGTTGCTTTGAGTATTTTTACAGCAAAGGAGACGCAAAGCCCAGTCGCCCCCGCATAGCATCTCTTGCCATTTGGTCAAAAACAGGCGCAATAGTCCTATGGACAAATCACATGACATTCTTTGCATCGGCTCGGTGCTTTGGGACGTGATCGGGCGCACGGATCGCTCGATGCGTGTCGGCTCTGACGTGCCGGGACGCATTGTGCGGGTGCCGGGCGGCGTGGCGATGAATATTGCCATGGCTCTGGCGCGGTTCGGCATGGTGCCCGATCTCTTGACCGCCATCGGACGCGATCCGGCGGGCGCCGAGTTGATCGAAGCCGCGAAAGTGCGTGGCATCGGCACGGAGCACGTTTACCTCTCTGAGGATCTGCCGACCGACAGCTATATGGCCGTCGAAGGCGCCAACGGCTTGATCGCTGCCATTGCGGACGCGCATTCGCTGGAGCGCGCGGGCGATAAAATCCTGCGGCCTCTGGCCGACGGGCGTCTGGGCACGGTGAATGCACCTTACGACGGTCCCGTGGCGCTTGATGGCAATTTGACCACCCAGCTGTTGCGAGAGATCGCGCAGTCGCCCTTGTTTGCCAAGGCCGATTTGCGTGTGGCCCCTGCCTCGCCGGGTAAGGCAGAACGCCTGTTGCCGCTCTTGGATCACCCGCGCGCAACGCTTTATGTCAACCTCGAAGAGGCCGGGCTTTTGGCTCAGACCCAGTTCGAGACTTCAGCCGAGGCTGCGAAGGTTCTCGTCGAAGACCGTGGTGCGCATCGGGTCTTGGTCACCAACGGTGGCAAAGGTGCCTCGATTGCCTGCAATGGAGAGGTCCTGACCCAAACCCCGCCCGAAGTTCTGGTCGCACGTGTGACCGGCGCGGGCGATACCTTCATGGCGGCGCATATTGCCGCCGAAATGCGCGGTGCAGATGCCGCCGACGCTTTGACGGCGGCGCTTGAAGCGGCCGCTCACTATGTTTCCGGAGATACCCCCCTATGACCCTTCCGATGATGTATGCCCCCGAAGTCGCCGACGCGCTGGAGGCGGGCCGTCCGGTCGTGGCGCTCGAGTCCACGATCATCACCCATGGCATGCCCTACCCGCAAAATGTCGAAACCGCCCAGACGGTCGAAGAAGACATCCGGGCCGCAGGCGCCGTGCCCGCCACCATCGCTGTGCTCGACGGCGTGCTTCATATCGGCCTCACTGAGACGCAGCTTACGGCCCTTGGTCAGGCGACCGGCGTGATGAAAGTGTCGCGTGCCGATTTGCCAGTCTGTATAGCGCGCGGTGCCACAGGTGCGACCACCGTGGCCGCCACCATGATTGCCGCTCAGATTGCCGGCATCAAAGTCTTTGCCACCGGCGGCATCGGCGGCGTGCATCGTGGTGCCGAGGAGACCTTTGACATCTCCGCCGATCTTTTGGAGCTGGGCGAAACCGCCGTCACAGTCGTGGCCGCCGGGCCGAAAGCCATTCTCGACATTCCGAAGACGCTCGAAGTGCTGGAAACCCACGGCGTGCCGGTGATCGCCTATGGTCAGGACGACATCCCGGCGTTCTGGTCGCGCGCGTCTGGTATTCCCGCGCCGTTGCGCATGGACAGCGCCAGTGAGATCGCCCGCGCCATGGAGATGCGCGCCGCGATGGGGCTCAAGGGCGGTCAACTGGTGGCCAACCCGATCCCCGAAGCGGATGAAATTCCGCGCGAGGTGATCATGCCCTATGTCGAAACTGCCCTCAAAGAGGCCGAGGACAAGGGCATTGCCGCGAAAGAGGTCACGCCCTTCCTGTTGCAGCGCATGTTCGAGCTGACTGAGGGCAAATCTCTGGTCGCCAATATCGCATTGGTGCGCAACAACGCGCGGCTGGCGGCCCAAATCGCCTCCGAATTGACCGCCAAATAACCGAAGAGACATGCAAATCGCGATTGAGAGCGGAAAAACGACCGGCGGCTTATTGTGTCTTAACACATGCCCCCCTAAGTTCCCTCTCAATCGCGCCTCTTTCATGGTCAGTCCCCTAGAATGAACAACCCCTTCGAAGACGAAACCCACCCGCCCCAACCGCGCAAGCCGGGGCTTTTTGCGCATTTGCGTGCGGCGTTTCTGACGGGGCTTGTCGTGGTCGCGCCCATCGGGCTGACCGCCTATGTGATCTGGACCGTGATCGGCTGGGTCGATGGCTGGGTTTTGACCTTTGTACCCTCGAGCTACCACCCGGATGCGCTGATCAACCGGTTCCTTGGCTACACGGAGCCGGGCGAGCAGATTCACATCAACCTGCGCGGTGCGGGTGTGGTGATTTTCCTGATCTTCACCGTGGTGGTCGGCTGGATCGCCAAGGGCCTCGTGGGCCGCTCGCTCATTCGCTGGGCGGAGAACCTCGTGGACCGGACGCCCGTGGTGCGGTCGATCTATAATGGCGTGAAACAGATCGCGGAAACCGTGTTTTCGCAGTCCGGCACCTCTTTCGACAAGGCCTGTCTGATCGAATATCCCCGTCGCGGGATTTGGGCCATCGGGTTCGTGTCCACCAAAGCCAAGGGCGAAGTGGCGCGGCGCACGCCCGAGGATGAGAAATACCTGTCGGTTTTCGTGCCCACCACACCGAACCCGACCTCGGGCTTTTTGCTGTTCTTCCCGGAGAGCGATGTGATCCTGCTCGACATGACGGTCGAGGATGCCGCGAAACTGGTGATCTCTGCCGGGCTGGTTTATCCGAACGCGAAAGACCCGACGCAACCGCCGGTTGAGCAACTCACAGATACGCCCCAGTAAGTTCTCAGTAAGTTTTCAGGCGAACATCTCATGCAAATCGACGCTGGCGCGTTCGCCCAGATCGTCGAAATGCTCCGCCAGAAACGTGTCACAGGCCGCCCTGCCCGCCGCTTTCAACCGTGACAGGATCAAAGGCGATGGCACCAATTTGGTGCGCGCCGACAGCTCCTGCATCAGCGTGTCATCGGCGATCATATGCACCAGAACATCCTTCATCGTCCCATGTGGCAGGCGTTCGGCAGCAATCAATTCGCGCACGAATTGCACCGCGCGCAGCTCGCGTAACAGCGAGGAATTAAACGAAATCTCGTTGATCCGGTTCTGAATTTCCTCGGGTGTTTTCGGCGTGCCGGGGCGCTCCAGAGGGTTGATGTTGACAATCACCACATCCGCCGGAAAATCTTTTTCGAACAGCGGAAACAGCGCCGGGTTGCCGGTATAGCCGCCGTCCCAGTAAGGATCGGTCACCCCGGTCACCGGGTCAGTGATCTGCACCGCTTGGAACAGTTCCGGCAGGCAAGCAGAGGCGAGGATCACATCCGTATTAACCTCATCGCCGGAAAACACCCGGATTTTGCCGGTGCGCACATTGGTGGTGGAAATGAACAACGCCGGTCCGTCTTCGGCGCCCAAAACACTGCAATTCAACTCCTCGACCACATCGTTCAAAGGGTTTTCGTAGAATGCGCCGTAGACATAGGGGCTGGTCACCGTCGCGATGGAATCCAGGAATGCAAAGGGCACGGTGTATTGCATCATCTTGGTGAACAGCTCGGTCGTGGGGCCGAATTGCGACATCCAGGCGCTCAAACGCATGTCGGACACCGCGCCCATCTGCGCCCAGACGCGATCGAGCGCCGCCTTGGCGCCCGCACGCCCGCCCTGCACGAGACCGGATTTCAACGCCGCGCCGTTCAAGGCCCCCGCCGAGGTGCCGGAAATCGCGGCGATTTCCACCTCTTCATGCTCAAGCATCCGATCCAACACGCCCCAGGTGAAGGCGCCATGCGCGCCCCCGCCCTGAAGTGCAAGGTTGATCTTTTTGACGGTTTTTGGCGCCTTCTTTGCCATCAGAGCGCGGTCCAGCCGCCATCGACCGAAATCGTCGTGCCGGTGATCTGATTGGCCGCCGAGGATGCAAGGAAGACGCAGGTGCCGCCCAGTTCCTCGACCGTGGCGAATTGTTTCGACGGCTGACGATCCAACAGAACCTCACGGATCACCGTTTCGCGGTCCATGCCGTATTTCTCCATCGTATCGGGGATTTGCGCCTCCACAAGCGGGGTCAGAACATAGCCCGGACAGATCGCATTGCAGGTGATCGGTTCCTCGGCGGTCTCAAGTGCCGTCACCTTGGTCAGCCCCACAACGCCATGTTTCGCCGCCACGTAAGCGGATTTATAGGGCGAGGCGGTCAGGCCATGAGCAGAGGCGATGTTGATCACCCGGCCCCAGCCCGCCGCGCGCATCATCGGCAAAGCGGCCGCCGTGGTGTGAAAGGCAGAACTCAGGTTGATCGCGATGATCGCATCCCATTTTGCGGTCGGAAATTCATCGATTCCAGCGACGTGCTGAATGCCCGCATTGTTGACGAGAATATCGCAGGTTCCGGCCTTCTCAATGAGCGCCCGGCATTCATCGCCCTTCGACATATCCGCCTTGATGTAGCGCGCGGTGACGCCAAACTCTTTGCCGATCTCTTCGGCCAGTGCGTGATCTTCGTCGCGATCGGTGAAGGAATTGAGCACCACATCCGCGCCCGCTTTTGCCAATTCGCGCGCCACGCCTAGCCCGATTCCCGAATTCGACCCGGTGATCACAGCGGTTTTACCTTGAACAGTCATTTGTCTCTCCCATGTCTTTGCCCACGACTGTAGATGCTGCATCTGCAAATCAAAGGGGAGAATCGCCGTAACCGTATGAGAATCGGTAAATTCGGCGACAATTTTGCGGGAAGATGCTGACGGATAAGATTTTTATCTGCCTGTTCAAAAGGCGCTTTTGACCAAGCCCGCTTGGAAATACAGCCATTTTTGAACCAAAAAAAACGCCCGCACGAGGCGGGCGCTGAGTTATTGAGGCAGGTTTCATACAGGCAAGAAACCTATCGAGCAGTGATTTCTTTATACGCGGTTCCACGCCGTACTCCAAGCTAAAAGTTTGAAAACACATTCGCGGCGGCATAGTTTGGTGCACAACAACAAAACGAGCGAAGGCACCCATGGCACAGCAGTATCTTCATCTGGTCAAGACCGGCGCAGCCGCATTGGCCCTGATCCCCATGCTCAGCACCACGGCGCTGGCGGAGCCCTCGCATGGGCTTGCCATGTATGGCGCACCTGAGCTTCCCGCCGACTTCACCGCCCTGCCCTATGTCCGCCCAGATGCGCCCAAGGGGGGCAAGATCGTCACCGGCGAAGGTGGCACATTTGATAGCCTCAATCCCTTTATCGACAAAGGCAATGTGCCGTGGCAGCTGCGCTACATGATGGCTGAAAGCCTGATGATTCAGGCCTATTCCGAACCTTTTTCGCTCTATTGTCTGCTGTGTGAGACGATCGAGACGGATGAGGATCGCACCTGGGTCGAGTTTACGCTCCGGCCCGAGGCGAAGTTTTCCGACGGCACGCCGGTCACGGTCGAGGATGTGATGTGGTCTTTTGAGACGCTGGGCACCGTTGGTCACGACCGCTACGGCTTGCTCTGGAGCCAGATCGACAGCGTCGAGCAGACCGGCGACAATTCCGTCAAATTCACCTTCAACACGGAAAACCGCGAATTGGCGCTTTTGGTCGCCACCCGTCCGATCCTGAAAAAGGCCTATTGGGACGACAAGGAGTTCACCAAATCCGGCATGGACCAGATCCCGGTGACCTCCGCGCCCTACACGGTGACCGACGCCAATCCCGGCATGTTCATCGAACTGACCCGCAACCAGGACTACTGGGGCAAGGAGCTGCCGGTGATGCAGGGTCAGGCGAATTTCGACACCATCCGGTTTGAGTTTTTCGCCGATCCTTCGCTGGTGATCGAGGCCTTCAAAGCCGGAGAGCTGAACGCGCACCGCGAATTCAATGTGCAGAGCTGGCAGGATCAATACGACTTCCCCGCCGTGACCCGTGGCGACGTGATCAAATCCGAGATCCCGCACCAACGCCCCACCGGCATGACCGGTTTCGCGATGAACACCCGCCTGCCGCAATTTGCCGATTGGCGCGTCCGGCAAGCGATGATCGAGGCCTTCAACTTTAACTATATCAACGAGGCCCAAACCGAAAACCAACAGACCCGCATCACCTCTTACTTCTCGAACTCGCCTCTGGGTATGCGCCCCGGCCCGGCCGAAGGTCGCGTCAAAGAGCTGTTGGAGCCCTATCAGGACGATCTGCTCCCCGGCGTGATGGAGGGCTACACCCTGCCCGAAACCTCGGGCCGTGAGATCGACCGGGGCGCGATGCGCCGCGCGCTTGGGCTGATGGAAGAGGCCGGCTGGACCATCGACAATGGCCAGATGAAAAACGCCGATGGTGATCTCTTCACCTTTGAAATCTTGCTTATGGTGGGTGACGATGAAAACCAATCCATCATCGACACCTACACGCAGATGCTCAACCAGTTGGGCATTCAGCCGAAGATTTCCGTGGTTGATAAGCCGCAATATATCCAGCGCACAGGCAACTTCGATTTCGGCATGACGCCGGTGCGCTACGGCACCTCTCTGAGCCCCGGCAACGAACAATATGCCTATTTCGGTCAGGCCGCCGCCGATCAACCCGGCTCGCGCAACATCGCAGGCGTCAAAGACCCGGTGGTGGACGCAATGATCGCCAAGATGCTCGACGCCACCGACCGCGAAGACAGCCTCGCCGCCACCCGCGCGCTTGATCGTCTGTTGACCGCAGGCCGCTATGCCATCCCGCTTTACGCCTGGAACGAAAGCTTTGACGCACATGTGAAAGAGCTGCATTACCCTGAGCCCTTGCCTTTGTACGGCGATTGGATCATGTGGCGGGAAATGACGTGGTACTGGGAAGAATAACCCCAACAAAAGTGGGAAGAATGACCCTCAAAGCCCGGCAAACATAACCCTTTTGAGATAATGGGAAGAATGAACATGAAAAAAGCAGCAGTCGCCCTCCTCCTCACCCTCACACTCACCTCCACGCTGACCGCCTGCGGCACCGTCGCAGGTGTCGGCGAAGACATCACAGGCGCCTCGCGCACGGTTCAGGGCTGGTTCTGATCGGTGATTTTACGCAGGACACGGACGGCAGTCGTGGCGGCCCTGGTGATCACCAGCGTGATCACCAGCCTCTCGGGCTGTGCGGTCGCCCGCGTCGGTGCCAAAGCGACGAAAGCGACGGTAAAGACCACGGTCAAGACAACTGCGCGCGTGATCAGCTGAGCGATGTCACCCAAAGGATCGTCGCATCTTCCGGGCTCACCGAGATCACATTGTGCCCCATAGAAGCGTCGTAATAGGCGCTGTCGCCGCGGCGCATTTCGACCGGCTCATAGAACTCGGTGATCAGCTTGATGACGCCCGTGAGCACGTAGAGGAATTCCTCGCCATCGTGGCGCACCCAGCCGTCGAATTCCTCGAAACTGCGCGCCCGAATGGTGGCGCGGTACGGCAGCATGGACTTCTTGGTCAGCGCCCCCGCCAGCATTTCGTGCTCATATGTCGCCGTCGGATGGGCCGCGCCCTCGCCCGATTTCGTCACCGCCATCCGGCCCGAAATTTGCGCCTTTTGCGGCGGGGTGAAAAGCTGCGGCACGGAAATCTCCAACCCCACGGCGAGCTTTTTGAGCGCGTCATAAGTGGGTGACATCTGGCCGTTTTCGATCTTCGACAATGTCGAACGCGCGAGCCCCGCCTGCGTTGCCGCCTGCTCCAGGGTCCAGCCGCGCGCTTTGCGCAGATCTCGCACCCGCAACCCCAAATCCAAAGGCCGCGCCTCTTCGGGCAGGCCTTCGACGCCCTCGCGGGCCAAACGGATGAGGCTGGGTGTATGATCGTCTTGCATGGCGGTCTTTTAGCGCGCCAAAGAGAAAAAGGAAAAGGCAAAAGAAAGCCCCCGGATGCTGTTACCGCATCTTCGGGGGCTCTTTAAACGTCCCACTCAAACCTTCATGGGCCATGAGATGAGACGCTTTGGGCAGGGTCAGTTGGGGGGACTGCTCGTGAGGTTTTTTACCTGCCCTAATATGAAAGGATCACTTGAGATCCGGCAGCGGTGCGATGAGGAATTCAACATCCGTCAAACCGCCCGTCACCTGATGCGCGACCAGCGTATCAAGAGCGCCTCCGGCAATCGCAACAGCGGCGATAAAGCCCAGCACCAGCGTGGCCACCGGCACCTGAAAACGACGATGTTTCGCGGAGAGCGTCGCCTGAAGCGAACGGCCCTGGAATGTGGTGAAGTGATTGGTGTCCTGCGCTGCCATGAGAGAACCCTCGATACCCGGAGAAACTTATATGTTGCAATGAGTTAATCATGATTCTCGGTGCGCTGTCATGCGATCTGAAGTGTCACATTTGTCGCCCCGAAATGCCGCCCGCAGATAGGAATAAATCATGAACAAAACGGGAATTCGCACAGTTTGCAAAGTTGCAAACCCACCCTAAACACAAGATATAGGTCAATGAGAACATCCGATCTGGCGCGAATTGTGAGGTGAAGGAATATTTTCCTTTTCGCACCCCTCCCCTCTGCCGCGCGGATCGGCTAAAACCACACAACTCAAAATCCTTCACGAGGCCCCGATGATCACGCTCGACATTTTCCACGACCCGATCTGCCCCTGGTGCTACATCGGCAAAACCCGCCTCGATCGCGCCTTGGAGGCCCGCCCGGATCATCCCTTCGCGATCCAATGGCATCCCTTCCAACTCAACCCGACGATGCCGAAAGAGGGCCTTGATCGCCTCACCTACCTTGAGATGAAATTCCACGGCACCGAAGGCGCGATGAAGGCCTATCGTCCGGTGATCGACATCCTCCACAAGGAGATGCCGCAGGTCGATCTGGGCAAGATCAAACGCACACCGAACACGCTCGACGCGCATCGCCTCGTGCATTGGGCCGGGATCGACGGGCGCCAGACCGCCGCCGTCTCCGCCCTCTTCCGCGCCTATTTCAAGGAAGGCCGCGACATCGGGTCTCACGACGTGCTGGCCGAGATCGCCGGCGAGATCGAGATGGACCCGGATGCCATCGCCCGCCTTCTGGACACGGACGCAGATGTCGAAGAGATCGCCGCCCGCGACAGCCACGCCCGCGAACGTGGGATCAAGGCTGTGCCGACATTCATCATCGACAACCTGCACGCGGTCGAAGGCGCACAACCGACCGAGCTTTGGCTTGAGGTGATCGACGAGCTGACCGAGCGCAACGCGCTCTAGAAAATCCAAACAACTTGGGCGTCATCTGTGCATTCCCGCAGAGCCGCCCCGCCAAGTCGCAGACTGTTCAAACGCCCCGATGCCCAATAGGGTCCCGGGGCGTTTCCCTATTGAAAGAGTCCCCCTATGCCGCGTCGCCTGCCGCAACTCGAATTTACCATCCTGCTTGCCATGCTGTTTGCGACCGTGGCCTTTTCCATCGACGCCATGTTGCCCGGTCTGCCGCAAATCGCCGCCGATCTGTCGCCCGATGACGCGAACCGCGCACAGCTTGTGCTCACCGCTTTCGTGTTCGGCATGGGCGGCGGCACGTTGATCTCCGGTCCGATTTCGGACCATTTCGGACGTAAACCGGTGATCCTTTTCGGTCTCGGCCTCTATATCGTCGGCGCCGTGATCGCAGGACTTTCCAACACGATGGAGATGATGCTGATCGGCCGCGCCATTCAGGGCGTCGGCGGCGCCTTTCCCCGCACCGTCGGGATCGCCATGGTGCGCGACCTCTATGAGGGCCGCGAAATGGCCAAGATCACCTCTTTCGTCATGACCATTTTCATGGTCGTGCCCGCTGCGGCGCCGTCGATCGGCGCGATGATCATGGTGGACTTTGGCTGGCACGGCATTTTCGTCGCCTTCGTTCTGGTCGCATTGATCGGCGCCACATGGATGAGCCTGCGCCAAGGCGAAACGCTGGCCCCGGAAAACCGCCGCCACCTCAACCTCACCGACCTGAAATCCGGCACCAAAGAAATTGTGGGCAATTACAATGTCCGCATCTACACCGTGATCCTGATGCTGGGCTTCGGCCAGATGTTCTCCATCCTCTCCTCGGTCCAGCAAATCTATGCGGACACCTTCGATCTCGAAGAGGTCTTCCCCTATTTCTTCGGCGCGACCGCTTTGATCTCCGCCGTGGGCGCGATCATGAACGGACGGCTCGTCGGCGAGAAAGGCATGCACTTCCTGATCCGTCTGGGCTACGGCATTGCGCTGACCGCCTCCGTCATTGCGTTGGCACTGAACCTTTTCGGGCTCGGCTCCGGCACCTTCGGCTTTGTGGTCTTCTTCCTCTGGACCGTGGCGATGTTCTCGATCAACGCCTTCACCTTCGGTAACCTGAACGCTTTGGCCTTGGTGCCTCTGGGGCGTCTCGCAGGCCTTGCCAACTCGCTGATCGGCGCGGTCTTCACCATGGGCTCCGTCCTGATCGCCGCCCCCGTGGGTCTTGCGTTCAATGGCACGCCGATCCCGGTGATGGCGGCGGGCATGATCTGTTCGGCGCTGGCGCTCATCCTGTTCCGCTTTGAGGACAGCGCGACGGCGCCGCATGGGGCACCTCCGAAACCTGCGGAATAATTCTTACTTCTTAGACGATTGCGCAGCGCCCTTCGCGAATTTCGCGAGGTCCTGCGCAATCGCATAGGCGCCTTTGATCTTGTCGCTGTCTTTCTTCCAGTCGCGACGAATGATGATCTTGTTGTCCTTGACCTTCGCCTGACCCTTTTGCGCGTGGATGAATTCCACAAGCCCCGCCGGGTTGGCGTATTTGTCGTTGTGGAACTGGAGCGTGGCCCCTTTCGGCCCGCCGTCTAGACGCGCAATGCCCGCCTCGCGGCATTTTTCCTTGATCCGAACAACGAGCAGCAAGGTGTTGACCTCTTTGGGCAATTTCCCGAACCGGTCGATCAACTCTGCGGCAAAGCCTTCCAACTCCACCTTGGTCTTCAGACCAGACAGACGCCGGTAAAGCCCCAAGCGCACATCCAGATCGGGCACATAGGTTTCCGGGATCAGCACCGGCACGCCGAGGTTGATCTGCGGCGCCCATTGGCCGTCGTCCTCAAGGCTCACCGCCTCCTCGCCCGACTTGATCCGGGCAATCGCTTCTTCAAGCATCGACTGGTAAAGCTCGAACCCGACCTCTTTGACGTGACCGGACTGCTCCTCGCCCACCAGGTTCCCTGCGCCTCGGATGTCAAGGTCTTGAGACGCAAGGGTAAATCCAGCCCCGAGGGTGTCCAGAGACCCGAGCACACGCAGCCGTTTTTCGGCCTGAGGCGTCAATGGCGCACGTGGTTTTGTCGTCAGATAGGCATAAGCGCGCGTCTTGGCGCGGCCCACCCGGCCCCGGATTTGGTAAAGCTGCGCAAGGCCGAACATATCGGCGCGGTGCACCACCATGGTGTTCGCTGTGGGAATGTCGATGCCGCTCTCGACAATTGTGGTCGCCAAAAGCACGTCATATTTGCCATCGTAAAAGGCGTTCATCCGGTCGTCCAACTCGCCCGCCGCCATCTGGCCATGGGCCACCACATGGGTCAGCTCGGGCACCTGTGCTTTCAGGAACTCTTCGATGTCCGGAATGTCACTGACGCGGGGCACAACGAGAAAGCTCTGCCCTCCGCGATAATGTTCGCGCAACAAGGCCTCACGCACCGTCACCGTGTCGAATTCCGACACATAGGTGCGGATCGACAGCCGGTCGACAGGCGGCGTGCCAATGATCGACAGGTCCCGCACCCCGGTGAGCGACATTTGCAGCGTCCGTGGGATGGGTGTGGCCGAGAGCGTCAGCACATGAATGTTGGATTTCAGGGACTTAAGGCGCTCTTTGTGTGCGACGCCGAACCGTTGTTCCTCGTCCACAATGAGCAAGCCGAGATTGGCGAATTTCACGGATTTCGCCAACAAAGCATGGGTGCCGACGACAATATCGACCGTGCCTTCGGCCAGATCCTCGCGGGTTTTTGCCATATCCTTCGCGGAAACAAAGCGTGACATCGGTCTGATATTGATGGGGAATCCCCGGAATCTCTCGGCAAAGCTGCGGAAGTGTTGCCGGGCCAAAAGCGTCGTCGGCGCAATGACTGCGACCTGCGCCCCCGACAGCGCCGCCACAAAGGCCGCGCGCATCGCCACCTCGGTTTTGCCAAAGCCCACGTCGCCACAGATCAGCCGGTCCATCGGCATCCCGCGTTCCAGATCGTCGAGGCAATCCTCGATGGCTTTGAGCTGATCTTCCGTCTCCGAATAAGGGAAGCGCGCGCAGAAGGCCTCCCACATATCGGCGGGCGGCTCCATGATCGGGGCTTTGCGGAGGTGGCGCTCGGCGGCGATGCGGATGAGCTTTTCAGCCACCTCGCGGATGCGTTCCTTCATCCGCGCTTTCTTGGCCTGCCACGCGCCACCGCCGAGCTTGTCCAAAAGCCCTTCGTCATGGCCATAACGGCTTAGAAGCTCAATGTTTTCAACGGGAAGGTAAAGCCGGTCGCCGCCCGCATATTCGAGCAAAAGGCACTCATGAGCGGCGCCCAAGGCGGTGACCACTTCAAGCCCGCGGAAAATGCCCACGCCATGTTCGACATGGACGATCAGGTCGCCGGGGCTCAGAGAACTATGTTCGGTCAGGAAGTTCTCGGCCTTTTTGCGCCGTCCCGGTCGGCGAACCAAACGGTCGCCCAGCACGTCCTGTTCGGAGATCACCGTGACAGATTGGCCCTCGCCCACAGGCGCCTCGAACCCCTGTTCCAGCGCCCACACCGAGAGATAAACCCCGCCGGTGCCGTCGGGCACATCGCGCCAATCGGCGATTTCCTTGCCCGCGACATCCTGATCTTCCAAGAGCGATTTCAGACGATCCCGCGCGCCTTCGGACCAGCTTGCCAGCACAACCTGACCAAGGGTGCGACGTTTCTGAATATGCTCTGCCAGTTCCTCGAAAAGATTGACGCCTTCCATCTGGCGTTCGGGCGAGAAATTGCGCCCGATCCGCCCGCCCGCATCGATCACGCCGGGGCCGGTGGCCTGTGGCAGCGGATGGAAATGCAGGATGCGACGGCCAGCGGTCGCAGCCTCCCAAGCCGCATCATCCAGATACAGCAACCCCGGCGGACAGGGTTTATAGACCGAGTCCATCCGGCCTTTGGCATTCAACGCCTCGCGCCGGGTCTGATATTGATCCTCAATGCCTTCCCAACGCGAAAGACGCGCCGCAGTCGATTGATCGTCAAGGGAAATTACCGCCTCAGGCAGGTAGTCGAACAGGGTCTCGAGCCGCTCATGGAAATAGGGCAGCCAATGCTCCATCCCCGCATGTTTGCGCCCGGCGGAGACCGCTTCGTAGAGCGGATCGTCCGTGCCCGCGGCGCCGAACTCGATGCGGTAATTCTGCCGAAACCGGGTGATTGCGGCCTCGTCAAGAATGACCTCGGAGACCGGCGTGAAGCTCACCTCTTTGAGGCTGTCGACGGTCTTCTGACTGGCCGGATCGAACCGACGGATACCGTCCAGCTCGTCGCCAAAAAAGTCCAACCGCACCGGAAGAACCTGCCCCGGCGGGAAAACATCGATGATGCCGCCCCGGATCGCATAATCGCCATGTTCGACCACGGTCGGCGCCTGTGTGAACCCCATGCGCACAAAAAACGCCCGCAGCTCCGCTTCATTGACGCGCTGGCCTTTCGCGAGCGTGAAGGCCGCACCTGCAAGCGTGTCGCGCGCGGGCAGCTTTTGCGTCGCGGCCGAAAGCGTGGTCAAAAGAACAAACCGCGAGGGCACCGATCCATGCGCCAGAGCCGCCAGGGTCGCCATCCGCTGCGCCGAAAGATCGGCATTGGGCGACATGCGGTCAAAAGGCAAACAGTCCCAGGCGGGAAATTCGATCACCGGCAGGTCGGGTGCAAAGAATTTCAACCCTTCGCGCAGCGCCGCCAACCGTTTGTCATCGCGCGCCACATGGATCACCGGCCCATTTGCACGGGTGACCTCGCGCGCCAAAAGATGCGCGTCGAACCCTTCGGGCGCGCCCCCGACGGTCAGATGAGTGGATTTGCTCATGGGTTAGCCCCCCAACGGCCCAATGGCGATGTTCTGATACATGCCCCACATGGCGGTGACGAAGATCGAACACATGCCGATCAACTGGACATAAAACCGATGCCGACGCAACTCGGCGACAAGGGCGTCGCCCTTGGTCTCTTCCTTGATGATCTTTTGTGCCGTGCGGATGTTGAGCGCGCCGACGAAAATCATCGGGAAAGCCATCATGAACACCGCCTGCGAGAATTGCAGCCCATAGCCAAAGCCGGTGATTGCCAGAATGACGATCAAGGCGCTGGCCAAAGCCGTCAGCACCAGCCCGGACACTTCGGCGATGTTCGACAACCGCCCGCAGTTGATCCGGACGAGATCTTCGAGATCGCGCATCCGGTCGCCACCCTGACGTTTGGCCTTGAGCGCCAGATCGAAGGGCACGCCCAAGACGAAATGCGAAGCCGTGGACCAGAGCACCGCCAAAGCGATCCAGTACCACATATTCGAAAAAGACCGCACATCGATCACTTCGAAGATGGTTGCGTAGAAATCCAAGGCGCTGCTCTTTTCTGTCGTGTTATCTGTATCGTGGCGCGCAAATGTCGCAGGGTTTTCGGACCCCTCCCACTCTTTTGAACAGGTTAGAGGTCCCGATCCCCGATTCCTACCCTTGAAGCGCCGGAAAATCCATGCCACCCCAAAGGAAATATCGCAACCTGAGGCCGTCCCCATGACCCGCACCACTGCCCCCTTCCCGCTGACCCGCCTGCGTCGCACACGTAAGATGGAGGCGCTGCGCGGTCTCGTGCGAGAGAACCACCTGTCGGTCGAAGATCTGATCTGGCCGGTGTTTGTGCGCGAAGGGGTGAATGAAGCCACACCAATTGCCTCGATGCCCGGCGTCGAACGCCTCACCATCGACCGGCTGGTGAAGGCCGCAGCCGAAGCCTATGCGCTTGGCATTCCCGCGATTTGCCTCTTTCCCTACATCGAACCGGAGCTCAAGACCGAAGATTGCGCGGGCGCCTGGGACCCGGACAACCTAGTGAACCGGGCGATCCGGGCGGTGAAGGCCGAGGTGCCGGAACTGGCGATCATGACGGACGTGGCCTTGGACCCCTACAATATCAACGGCCACGACGGCTATGTGGTGAACGGCGAGATCGTCAACGACATGACCGTCGAGGCTTTGGTTAAAATGTCGGTCGCTCAGGCTGAGGCGGGCGCCGACATCATCGGGCCGTCGGACATGATGGACGGGCGCATCGGCGCCATTCGCCGCGCTTTGGAAACCGAGGGCTTCGACAAGGTCTCGATCATGTCCTACGCCGCGAAATATGCCTCCGGCTTTTACGGGCCTTTCCGCGATGCGGTCGGTGCCTCCGGTGCGCTCAAAGGCGACAAAAAGACCTATCAGATGGACCCTGCCAACACGGACGAAGCCCTGCGCCTCGTCGAGCGCGATCTGTTGGAAGGCGCCGATATGGTCATGGTGAAACCCGGGATGCCCTATCTCGACGTCTGCCGCCGCGTTCAGGACACATTCAAAGTGCCGACCTTCGCCTATCAGGTCTCCGGCGAATACGCGATGCTGGCCGCCGCGTTCCAGAACGGCTGGCTCGATCGCGAAAAGATCGTGCTGGAAAGCCTGATGTGCTTCAAACGCGCGGGCTGCAACGGGATTTTGACCTATTTCGCGCCCGAATCTGCAAAACTGCTCGCAAAATAACGGCTACAGATCGGCAAAACCTCACCGAAGCACACCATAGGTGGTGTTTTGCCGATGACATAGGCGAAAGATTGCGGTTATAGTATACGCAATCGGGCCGATCAGAGCCCACAGAGGCATAGCAGCAAAGGGATACCCCTCATGACGATTTCCAATCGCCGGACCTTTATGATCGGTCTGGGCAGCGCCGGTCTTTTGGCCGCCTGCGACAACTCCATGCGGTCGAACGGATCGGCCACGATCGACGCCCGCGTCGACAGCACGCTCACCTATCTCTATTCCGACTACCCCGGCACCCAGACCCTGCGCGACAAATCCGTCGGCATGCTGGTGATGCCGCTGATCACCAAGGCGGGCTTTGGTGTGGGCGGCTCCTACGGACGCGGTGCTCTGCGTGTGGGTGGCGCGACGGTGGATTACTATTCCTCCACGCAGGCCACATTTGGGTTGCAGATCGGCGCCCAGCAATATGCTCACGTGCTGTTCTTCATGACCAACGAAGCCCTGGCCGATTTCCGCAATTCCCCGGGCTGGTCCGCTGGTGCCGATATGGAATATGCGATCTCCAACCGCGGCGAAAACCTCTCTGCGGAAACCATGACCTCGCTGTCGCCGGTGATTGCGGTGGTCTTCGGGCAAGCAGGCCTGATCGCAGGCGCGACGGTCGAGGGCACGAAATACACCCGGATTATTCCCTGATCTCGCAGCTAAAGTATTGCATGAAAAAAGCGGGCCAAGGCCCGCTTTTTATTTGAGTATTTTCACCAGGAAAAATGGCGGAGACATTAGGGCACGGATTCCTCAAGCACGCCGTCCGCAGACATCTGGGCATAGAGCAGGCCTTCGCGCAGGCCACGGTCGGCCACGGAAAGACGATCTGTCGGCCAGATGCGCAGCAAAGCCTGAAGGATCGCGGAGCCGGACATGATCAATTCCTGCCGGTCGCGCCCGATGCGCGGGTCACGTTTGCGCCCTTCCGGACCAAGTTCGAGATAGTCGCGGATCACCCGGTCAATCTGTTCCGAGGTCATGCGCAGCCCATCGACCTTATTGCGGTCATAGCGTTTCAACCCCAGATGCGAGGCGGCCACCGTGGTCACCGTCCCCGAGGTGCCGATGATCTGAAAGCCTTCGCGGCAGGCCTCATTGGCATAGGGCGCGAAATCGGCCAACTTTTCTTCGAAATACCAAGACATGAGCGCAAAGCGTGCGGCGTCGTCTTCGACGTCGGAGAATTGCTCCATCAGCGTGGCGACCCCCAGAGGCACGGAAATCCAATCGACGACCTTCGCGTGCGGAAAGCGGCTGTCGGAATTCTGGAACCCGGTGTGCAGCC
Organism: Celeribacter sp.; assembly: GCF_048270365.1. Classification (NCBI taxonomy): domain Bacteria; kingdom Pseudomonadati; phylum Pseudomonadota; class Alphaproteobacteria; order Rhodobacterales; family Roseobacteraceae; genus Celeribacter; species Celeribacter sp. The sequence continues at coordinate 61,422 of NZ_JBLWTA010000003.1, read as the reverse complement.
GCATGATCGACCGCGGACGCTCGGCGCGCGGCACATTGGTCAGGTCGATCCAGACAAGCTCCGTCGAGCCGCCGCCGATGTCGACCACCAATAGCTGTTCGGTTTTCGTCGAGACCAAAGGTGCACAGGAAATCACCGCCAGACGCGCTTCTTCCTCCGGCTTGATGATCTCAAGCTTTAGCCCGGTCTCGCGTTGCACCCGGCGCAGGAAGTCGCGGGTATTGCGCGCACGGCGACAAGCCTCTGTCGCCACGAGGCGCATATGTTTGACATCGTGTTTCTCGAGCTTTTTGCGACAGACCCTGAGAGCCTGGATCGTGCGCGAGATCGACGTGCGACACAGTCGACCAGAGGCCTCTAACCCGCTGCCGAGCTGGACCGATTTCGAGAAACTGTCGACCACATGAAACTGGCTGCCCTTCGGTTGGGCAATCAACATGCGGCACGAATTTGTGCCTAGATCCAGCGCGGCATAAAGCTCGGCCGGATCGGCGGGTTTGGGTGCGAGAGGCTCGACCGCTTTCGGGAACGCGCCCGCACCATTGGGACGCTTGGGCGTCATTGGTCACGCCCTCCATATCAAGTTATCCCCACCATAAGCGAAATTTCGCGCGTCGGGCAAGTGTTCTGATGACTGCACATTATCACAATGTTCTGAGACTAAGTGTGCGCATTGGCACATCGGCTTTCTTTTGTCGGGGCTTTCTTTTATGTCCTGCGTCAAACTTCGTCTTTTCACCGTTTAAATGTCAGGACCTCGACATGGCGCGACTGATTGCCTTTAACAAACCTTTCGACGTGCTGTCGCAGTTCACAGATAAGGGCACCGAGGGCACGACGCGTCAAACCCTGTCGAATTTCATCAATATTCCAAAGGTTTACCCAGCAGGTCGCCTGGATCGCGACAGCGAGGGGCTTTTATTGCTGACGGATGACGGCAAACTTCAGGCCCGGATTTCAAACCCGCGCCACAAGATGGAAAAGACCTATCTGGCGCAGGTCGAGGGCGATCTGACGGAGGAGGCTTTGGCGCAGCTCAAACGGGGTGTCGAGTTAAAAGACGGTATGACGCGCCCTGCCCGTGCCAAGCGCGTCTCAGAACCCGACTGGCTCTGGCCGCGCACGCCGCCGGTGCGCTACCGCAAATCCGTGCCTGACAGCTGGCTTGAATTGACCATCTCCGAAGGCCGCAATCGTCAGGTGCGCCGGATGACCGCCGCCGTGGGGTTTCCGACGTTGCGGCTTATCCGCCTGTCCATCGGGCCGTGGCATTTGAACGATCTCGCCACAGGCGCCTGGCGTGACGAGGACCCAAAGGCAGCCCCCTTCACACGCTAAAAGCGCCCGCCTCCTAGAGCAAACATCACGAAAAGTTCCGAAACTTATGTTGAAAAACATGTGAACGGAAACCGCGAAACTTTTCAAAGCCTCCCTGAGTTGATCCCCCAGAAGGCCAGCGGGACCGCCGCTTGTGCCACATGTGAAGAACAACGAATTGGAGTTTCTTATGAAAACCCCTGGTAAATTTCTCGCCCTGTCCACCGCCGCTCTGATGGCTGTTGCCCCTATGGCATCCTTTGCCCAAGAGGCCGTGAATGGCGCAGAGATCATCAACGAACAGGCTCTCGACGAAAACGCCACCATCGCCGACAACGCGATGAAGGTGCAGAACCTCACCACGCTGATCGCCGCTGTGCAGGCCGCTGGTCTGGCCGATGAGCTGATGGATGAAGGCCCGTACACGCTGTTTGCTCCGACCAACGACGCCTTTGCTGCACTTCCTGCCGGTGCCGTGGATGAGCTTTTGTTGCCGGAAAACCGCGAGATGCTTCAGGATGTGATCAACGCCCACCTGATCGAAGGCGAGTTCACGCCGCAGATGATCGACGACCTTCTGGCGTCGGATGAGGCCCCGGATCGCGTCGCAATCCCCGCCAACGTTCAGGTCGATTACGACAACAACATCGTGACCCTGACCACGGTGTCCGGCGACCCGATCCGCGTCGAAAAAGGCACGGGCGAAGAGCTTGTCCTGCGTGACGCAGCCGGCAACATCGTGACCACGCTTGCGAAAGACGTCGAGCAGTCCAACGGCGTGATGTACTTTGTCGATGGTGTGTTGATGCCCGTGTCATAAGGTGTGTCGCAAGGCGCGCACCGTAAGCTATAAGTCTCAGGTATGGTCCAACTCCTGAGCATGAGGGCCGTCCCTTCGGGGATGGCCCTTTTTCATCTTTGGCGGCTGCAAATTCCCTTGACCGCCCCCTTGGCTTTGCTTAGGTAAATCGTCACCGCGGGTATGGTGAAAAGGTATCACGGCAGCTTCCCAAGCTTTAGTTACGGGTTCGATTCCCGTTACCCGCTCCAAATTTCCACAGATTGTTTTGTAGGCTTTGCCCTCCGCTAACCGATCAGGGATCAATCTCTTGTCGGGACGCTTTTCTGTGTCGGTTTGTGGCGGCGCGCGGCACGCAACATGCGCTGAAATTCCGGGCAGGAAAAATGATCCCGCTCTGGACAATATGCTGTATGACGCACCATTTGTGCCAACGACATCAATCGCTTGGCGTGAACCTCTATCTCTTCGGCGCGCTGTGTAAGTTCGGCTCTCTTAACCTGAATCTGACCGTCAAGCGTCATCCAATCGCGTATGTCATCAAGTGAGAACCCGGCCCAACGTGCCAGGCTGATCGCATCCAGCGTCTCAAGTACTTGCTCCTCGAACAATCGCCGCAATCCGCGCCGCCCTACCGATGAAATCAGTCCTTTTTCCTCATAATATCTAAGTGTTGATGCCGGATATCCGCTGCGTTTCGCAACTTCTGAAATATCCAAAACCATGCTCTTGACCTCAAGTCGACTTAAAGTGGCAGAATAGGTGCTTCTGACATCAAAAGAAAGCATCGCACGTGACATATCAGATTTCCTGGTCGCAGCCCCTTTGGGGCGAGGCCGCCGTTCTTGGGGTCGGCGCCACCTTGTTCATGGATACCGTAGCCCTGCTGCGGCACCGATTTTGGGCGGTCCCCTCGCTCGACTACGCCTTGGTCGGCCGATGGGCGCTTGGACTGCTTCGCGGGCAGATAATTCATCATCCGATCCAAGCCAGCGCGTCCCTGCGTGGCGAAACAAGTGTCGGATGGACATTGCATTATCTCATCGGCATTGGATTCGCCGCGCTTTGGCTGTGGGTGGTCGGCGCTGAGTGGATCGCCCTGCCCGCCGCGACCCTCTTTGGAGCGGCGATGATGATGGGGGCAGTCACGGTGCTGGCACCCTATCTGTTCCTGCACCCAGTCTTTGGCTTTGGCCTCGCCGCAAGACACACACCCAATCCGGCCTTGGTTCGCTGGCGCAGCTTCGTGGCGCATTTGTCCTTCGGTCTCGGATTGTTTGTGGTCGCTCAGATATGGCGCATGATCCACCCATCGATGTGACGCAGGGTTTCGCTTTGCGCAGCCGCCTCTCCCGGCTACGGCTGATGTCAGAGGGAGGATTTCAACATGACAACTGATTTTCTGGACACGGCCAAGGCCGCACTTTTGGAGCGACTCAAAGGCGAGAATTTCGAAAAATCCGTGTCGCTCAGGATCAAGGAGATCGGCAATCTGATCATCAAAGGCGATACGGCGGAGATTTCCGACGACCGCGCCGATTGTGCGATCATCGCGGATCAACCGACGTTTGAGAAGATCCTCAAAGGTGAGTTGAACCCGATGAAAGCCGCGATGTTCGGCAAGCTCAAGATCACAGGCGACGCCAAAACGGCGATGAAATTCGGCGCGCTCTTTGGCTGAGCGCGCCGACATTTAAAACCTCAATATCTGATGCTTAGGAGTTCATCTTGAGGTAGTCGACGAGCTGAATCGTGGAGCCATCCTTACCCGCGCCATCGGCCTCGCCAGCCAATACGGGTTGCAGCGCCAGCGCCAGCTCTTTGCCCAGTTCCACGCCCCATTGGTCGAAGGAGTTGATGCCGAGGATCACGCCTTCGACAAACACCCGGTGCTCATAGAGCGCCACGATTTGCCCCAAGACATAAGGCGTCAGTTTCTCATAGGCGAGCGTGGTCGTCGGCCGGTTGCCGGGGAACACGCGATGTCGCGCCTGACGGTCCAACTCCGCGCCTTCGAAACCCTTTTTCTTCATGATCTCAGTGGCTTCTTCCAAAGATCTGCCGCGCAGCAAGGCCTCCGATTGCGCCAGACAGTTGGAGACCAGCAGCTCGTGCTGATGCGCCAGACCCGGCTCATGACCAAAGCGGCCGACCATGAATTCACAAGGGATCACCCGCGTGCCCTGATGGATCAGCTGATAGAAGGCGTGCTGACCGTTGGTGCCCGGCTCGCCCCAGACCACAGGGCCACTGTCAAACGGCAAGGTCGATCCATCCATCGCCACACGTTTGCCGTTCGATTCCATCTCGAGCTGCTGCAAATAGGCCGGAAGCCGCAGCAGACGTTGCTCATAGGGCAGAACTGCACGGGTGGCATAGCCGCAGACCTGATTGTGCCAGACGCCGACCAGCGCCAAAAGCACCGGCAGGTTGTCGATCCAATCGGCGCTCTGAAAATGCACATCCATCGCCTGCCCGCCGCGCAGGAAGTCAGCGAATTTCTGCGGGCCGATGGCGATCATCAAAGACAGCCCGATCGGTCCCCAAACGGAATAGCGCCCGCCGACCCAATCTTCGAAACCGAAGACAAGATCGGGATCGATGCCGAACTCCGCCGTCTTGTCACGCGCGGTGGAAAGAGCTGCGAAATGCTTCGCCACACCTTCTTCGCCCACGGATTTCACCAACCAGTCTCGCGCGGTTTTGGCGTTGGTCATGGTTTCGATGGTGGTAAAGGTTTTCGACGCCACGATGATCAGCGTGGTCTGCGGATTGAGGCCCGACAGGACGTCATGGATATGCGCGCCATCGACGTTGGACACAAAATGACAGCGCGGGCCATCGACATAGGGCTGAAGCGCCTCATAGGCCATCACAGGCCCCAGATCGGAGCCGCCGATGCCAATGTTGACGATATGCTCAAACGGAACACCCGACACAGAGGCAATAGAGCCACGCCGCACCCGGTCCGCGAAATCGTCCATCCGCGCCAGCGTATGGCGCACGCCGGGCACGACATCCTTGCCGTCGACCATCACAGGCTCGCCATCGAGATTGCGCAGCGCAGTATGAAGCACGGCGCGCCCCTCGGTGTCGTTGATCTTGGCTCCCTCGAACATCGCGGCACGTTTGTCTTTCAGGCCCGATTGCTCCAGCAGATCGAACAGCGCTTCGCGCGTCTCCGCGTCGATATTCGTCTTGGAATAATCGAACAAAAGACCGTCGCTCAACACTGAAAACCCGGCGGCGCGGCCCTCATCTGCGGCAAAAAGATCGAGAATATGACGCGACTTCGCCGCCTCTGCCAAGGATTTGAGAGCGGAAAAATCAACGGTCATATCGTCTCCTTCTTGGGTCCTGTCACACCCATGTCATTGGTCCTCTTCGCTTATAGCGAAAGTATTACAGTCTCGCTAAAGCTTCCTGAATTCGTCAGGGCATTTTCGCGGAACAAACGTCACTCTGCCCAATGCACAGTCGCTTGCGACAGCACGGCCTTCACCGGCGCGTCCAGTTCATCAAGCTCCTGCGCGCGCTCCAAAGCCGCGCGTTTTTCCGCGCCGGTGATCAGGATATGCGTCGAGATCGCCGATTTGAGCGCCTTGGCCGAAAGCGTGATCCGGGGTTCCGGCGCACCGGGCGCCCGCATCGCCAAAAGCGTGGGCGCCTCGTCTGAGAGGCCAAGCTCCAACTGATCGGCGCCGGGAAACAGGCTCGCGGTATGCATATCGGCGCCCATGCCGAGCAAAAGCACATTGAGCGGCAAGACCGCCTCAATCGCTGGCATCAACGCGTCCAAGCCCTCTTCGGGCGTCGGCACATCGCGGTAAAGCGGCACGAGATGCGCGTCCGCGGCCTTCCCGACCAGCAAGCGCCGTTTCAACAGCGCGGTATTGGAGCGCTCAGAGCTTTCCGGCACCCAGCGTTCGTCATTCAACAGCACGTCGACGCGGTCCCAGTCCAGCGACACAGCCGAGAGCGTGTCGAACACCGGTCCGGGCGTCGTGCCACCGGGCACGCAAAAGCTCACCCGCTCCTGCGCCTCCAACCCCATGCGCAATTCGCCTGCGATCTTATTCGCCAGATCCAACAACATCACATCGCGGTCGGGGTATTCGATGAACTTCATTCCTTGATCTCCCGCCAGCGGCGCCCCTCGCGGTGCAACATGATCGCCGCCTCTTCGGGGCCTGAGGAATAGGCATCGTAAGGCTTCGGCACATCGCCGCGCGCCTCCCAGCCCTCAATCAGCGGATCGGTCCAGGCCCAGGCCGCTTCGACCTCGTCGCCGCGCATGAAAAGCGTCTGGTTGCCGCGGATGACATCCATGATCAACCGCTCGTAAGCATCTGTAATCTCTTCGGCATCTTCGCCCAGAGCCTCGGCGAAAGACATGTCCAAAGGCACGTCGATCAGACGCATCCCGCCCGGTCCCGGCTCCTTGATCGTAACCTTCAGCGTCATGCCCTCATTCGGCTGGAGCCGGATCGACAGCACGTTGGCATGCCGCCCGGCCTCCTCGCCAAAGATCGAATGCGGCGCGTCCTTGAACATCACCGCAATCTCTGAGGTGCGCGCCTTGAGCTTCTTGCCGGTGCGCAGATAAAACGGCGTGCCCGCCCACCGCCAGTTGGAAATCATGCACCGCAGCGCGATGAAACTTTCGGTGCGCGAGCGCGGATCGCCCGCATCCTCACGGTACGACGGCTGATCGTCGGTGGCGTCATATTGGCCGCGCACGATGTGGTGGTGATCGATCGCCTCCAAGGCGCGGATCACTTTCAGCTTTTCGTCACGCACCGCGTCCGGATCGAACCGCGACGGCGGCTCCATCGCGATCAGACACAAGAGCTGCATCAGGTGGTTTTGCACCATGTCGCGCATCGCGCCCGAGCGGTCGTAATATTCGCCCCGTCCGCCGACGCCCACGGTCTCCGCTACGGTGATCTGGATGTGATCGACATATTGCGAATTCCACAAAGGCTCGAACAGAATATTGCCAAACCGCACCGCCATGAGGTTCTGCACCGTCTCTTTGCCTAAGTAATGGTCGATGCGATAAATCTGTGTTTCGTCAAAGTGTTGCGCCAGAGAACGATTGAGCGCCTTGGCGGTTTTGAGATCGCGGCCAAAGGGTTTCTCGACCACGATCCGCGCCGCCTCATCGGCGATGCCATAGCTCATCAATCGTTCCGCGATGTCACCGAATAGCGAGGGCGCGACGGAGAAATAATAGGCCTTGATCACGTCCTTGCGCATCATGCCCTTGAGGTCGTCCCAGCCACCGTCGCCGCGCGCGTCGACCTGCACATAATCGAGGCGCTTCAGAAACGTGCCGATCTGTCCCTCGTCACAGGTGTTTTTCGAGGAAAACTCAAGGATCGCCTCGCGCACCATCTGGCGAAACTCATCCGGACTGTGTTCGGAGCGCGCAGCGCCGATGATCCGCGCCGTCTCCGGCATCTGACCGGCACAGAATCGGCGATAAAGCCCCGGCAAGATCTTGCGTCGGGCCAGATCCCCCGTGCCGCCGAAAATCACCAGATCGAAATCATCGACCGGAATGACGCGTGAGACCATATCTGTGTTCCTTTTCGTCTTGCCCGGTCCCGATACCCTGTGCGGGGGTGCGGTCAGGACCCTGTTTGAAGCCGCGAGATTTTGCGTGCCACAGCGCTTTGATAGTTAGCGCTAACGCCCCTCTCTTACCGCTTGGTCAAGGAGAAGTCTAGCATTGCCCGAGCACCTCTCAAGGGCCGAGTTAGACAATTTTCCGATCACAAAGCCGCGGGACCCGGAGTGCGGCCTTTTCACAACGTTCCGCCATCAGTAAGTTAACGGAAACAGCGCGGGACACTTGCGATGAAAGATCAAAGCCAATCAGATTTTGCCGCCAATGACGGCAAATTCATCGACCCGGACGTGACGGCCAAGGGCGAGGCGCGGGCCAAAGTGGCGCTGGAGCGGTTGGAGACGCTGTGGTTCAACACGGGCACGCTTTGCAACATCACCTGCGTGAATTGCTACATCGAAAGCTCGCCCACCAATGATGCGCTGACCTATCTGACGGAGGAAGAGGTCACGCGCTATCTCGATGAGGCCGAGACACTCAATCCCCGCCCGCGCGAGATTGGCTTCACCGGCGGCGAACCCTTCATGAACCCCGAGATGATCGCCATGACGCGGGCCGCTTTGGAGCGCGGCTATGAGGTGCTGATCCTCACCAACGCCATGCGCCCGATGCAACGGCCCGTCGTTTTGGCCGGTCTTTTGGCGCTGAACGCAGAGTTCCCCGGCCAGCTTACCCTGCGCGTCTCGCTCGATCATTTTTCCGCAGCCGAGCACGATGAGATGCGCGGTGCCGGCAGTTATGCGATCACCTTGGAGGGCATGGATTGGCTGCGCGACAACGGGTTTCGCATGGCGGTGGCGGCGCGCTCGCTTTGGCATGAGACAGAGTCTGAGACCCGCGCCGGATTTGCCGCGCTCTTCAAAGAGAGAACCTACAAGATCGATGCGCAACACCCCGGTATGACGGTGATTTTCCCCGAAATGGATATGAGCGTCGAGGTGCCCGAAATCACCACCGCCTGCTGGGGCATTTTGAACAAAAGCCCCACGGACGTGATGTGCGCCACGCAGCGCATGGTGGTGAAACGCAAGGGGCAGAGCCCCTCTGTGGTGGCCTGTACGCTTTTGCCCTATGAGGCGGAGTTCGATCTTGGCGCGACCTTGGCGGAGGCGTCTGGCGATGTAGCGCTCAACCATCCGCATTGCGCGAAATTCTGTGTTCTGGGGGGCGCGTCCTGCTCCGTGTGACACGCTCGCGCCGGTTTACATCTCCAGCTCGGTATCCCAATAGAGATAATCCATCCAGCTTTCGTGCAAATGCCCCGGCGGGAATTTGCGGCCGATGTTCCGGAGCTGTTCGGCGCCCGGCGCACGCGGCGGTTTGCGCAGGCTCATATGCGCCTGTTGCAACGACTTCGACCCCTTCTTGAGGTTGCAGGGCACACAGGCTGCCACGATATTTTCCCAAGACGTCACACCGCCCCGCGCCCGAGGGATCACGTGATCAAAGGTCAACTCGCCCTTCGAGCCGCAATATTGGCAACAAAATTCGTCCCTCAAAAACAAATTAAAGCGCGTGAAGGCCACGCGCTTTTGAGGTTTCACATAATCTTTGAGGACGACGACCGAAGGAATTCTGATCTTGCAACTCGGGCTGTGCACGTAGTCGTCATATTCGGCGACAATATCGACCCGGTCGAGAAACACCGCCTTGATCGCCTCCTGCCAGGGCCAAAGCGAGAGCGGATAATAGGACAAGGGCCGATAGTCTGCGTTGAGCACAAGCGCTGGGTGCGCCCGTGTCGCATTGGGTTGTCTGACAAAATCCGTCCTGAAATTTCCGTCCATCTGCGTGCCTGCTCCGTCCACTGATCTGTCGTGATCAAGGACGGGAGCCACCCCGCCCCGATATCATCTTTCACTATATATCGCGGCCTGAACCTGACAAGCCCCTGTATATGTGAAGGTCTCGCTCTGTTCTCTACAGCGCTTTCGTGACGTCGATATGACGCCTCTTTAAGCAGCATCTAGCGTGATTTCGCGAAAAGACCCCAAATTTTGAACAAAAGACGGATCATGCGACACCAAAATCAACGCGCCGCCCCATGACGATAGCCCCGCTTCCAGCGCTTCAATGGCCTCAAGATCAAGATGATTGCTCGGCTCATCAAACAGTAACAGAGGCGCCGGATCGTCGCCCGCGCCCATTAGCGCGATCGCGGCCCGAAGCCTCTCGCCGCCCGAAAGAGCCTCGGTGGGCTTTTCTGCGGCATCGCCCCGAAACCCCGCGCGCGCAAGGGCGGCGCGGATGTCGGCAGAGCTGAGGTCAGGGTGCTCATTCTGCGCCACCTCCAAAAGCGTCCCTGCGCCTTGCAATCCACCGGATTGATCCAGCCGCATGACCTTTGTGTGGCGTAAAATCTGCCCCGCAACGGGAGTGACCTCGCCTGTTATCCCGCGCAAAAGCGTCGATTTCCCGGCCCCGTTCGGCCCTTTGAGCCAAATCCGCTCCGGCCCGGTGATTGAGAAACTCACCGGGCCGATCCGGTGATCTCCCATGTCAAAACAAGCCTCCTCAAGCTCCAAAACCCCTTTTGAACCGGGCAAGCTCACCGCCGGAAACCGCATTGCCACCGGCGTGATCGCCTCGATCCGCTGCAAGAGAGCCTCGCGATCCGCGGTCAGCCCGCTCGCCCGGCGATCTTCGGCGCGCAAACGCCCGCCGGAGCTGCGTTCCGCGCCTTCCTTGGCCTTGTCCAAAAGCATCTTCGATTGCGACCCATCGCGCAGTGTCTTGCCCTGCCGTGCCCGGCGCTCTTGGCGGGCCTGCGCCTCTCGGGCGTGGGATTTCTGCTGTTTCAGATCGCGCTCCGCCCGCCCCAAGGCTTGCGTCAGCCGCGCGCGCTCGGCCTCACGGGCGGCGGCATAGGCCGACCAGCCGCCGCCCGTCACCGAAACAGAGCCATCCGGTTCCAGCGCCACGATCCGGTCCATATGCTCCAAGAGCGCACGGTCGTGGCTTGCGATCAGGATCAAGCCTTTATGCTGCGCCAACGCGGACATCAGCCCCGCGCGCGCATCGAGATCGAGCGCGTTGGTCGGCTCGTCCAACAGCAAAATGTCCGGTGGATCGAAAAACAGCGCCGCGAGCGCCGCCCGCAATTGCTGCCCGCCGGAAAGCGTCCCAATGGGGCGGTCCATCGCCAGATGCGGCAGGCCAAAACGGTCCAACTGGGCGTGAATGCTCTCTTCCAACCCCCAATCGACGGCTTCGAACGGACCAGACGTGGCCTCGCCCCTTTGCGCGCGGCGCAGATCGGCCAAACCCTCCGTCACCCCAAAGAGATCACAGAGCAACGCCTTGGGATCGGGCGTCTGATTCAACAGCCCCACAGTACCGGATCGGATCACCTCACCGGCGATCAGAGGCGGGCCCACATGTCCCGCAATAAATTTTAAAAGCGTGGATTTCCCTGAGCCGTTCCGCCCGACAAGACCGGTCACACCCGGCCCAAAAGTCAGGTCAAAACCAGCAGATTGTCCAGAAACTCTGTTGGATCCGGGCGCCTTAGCGGCGCTTGCGGCGGTCCTCAACACGGATGCGGATAGGGAGACGTTGCTCAGACGGAGCAGACATGAGGGCATAGCTCACCATGAGTCCAACAGTGACACCAATTGCAGCAATAGCGATTGCGGTCATCACGATCATGTCCATGGGGTAGCCCTCCTAGTTACATGTAAATTAGGTAACACTCCAAAACCGATGGTCAAGTGGATTGCGAGAGGATTGCGCAAAAAAGCGAGGTCTTGCCTAATTTTTGCCAAATTTCTTGAGCCGCCCCGCAATTTTACCTTACGTCACGCCTCTTCATAGCCGAGGTTTTTGCGCAGAAACGCCAAGGCGACCCCCAGACCGTCCGGCGAAATCCCATGCCCCGTGCCGCGCATGATATGGGCGTAGGTCTCAAACCCCGCAGCTTGCAGCGCCTGCCCGGCTTCCGGCAGAGATTGCGGCGGCACCACCTGGTCCTCATCGCCATGGATCAAAAGCACGGGCATTTTCACCTGCATCTCATCCTCAAGCATTTCAGGTTCGAGGATACGCCCCGAGAAGCCCACCACACAGGACATTGCCTCCTCACGCCGCGGCGCGACATGCAGCGCCATCATCGTGCCTTGAGAGAAACCCAAAAGCGCAATCTGATCGGGTTCAAACCCGTAGTCCACCATGATGGTGTCGAGATAATCGTTCAGCTCATCGACCGCACGAAGCATACCTGCGCGGGCCTCTTCCTCTGACGAGCCATCAATCCAAGGGATCGGAAACCATTGATATCCCATCGGATTACCGATGCAGCGCTCGGGCGCATCGGGGGCAAAGAACATCGTGTCGGGCATGTGTTCGGACAGAGGATCGGCCAGCCCCAACAGGTCATTGGCGTCAGCCCCATAGCCATGCAGGAAAATCACCGCAGAGCCCGCGCGCCCCGACAGGCTGTCGCGTGTGTGGTTGGTCAGTTCGGACATGGTCTAGCGCACCCCTTCGCGTTGCTTTGCCACATGGTAGTAAGCCCAAAGCGCGCGTGCCGCAACCGCGCGCCACGGGGACCAGTCTTCGGCCATTTGCCGTAGAGCGCGATCTTTCGGGCGCTCGGGCAGCTCGAACAACAGCCGCGCGGCCTCTTGCAGCGCCAGATCGCCCGGCGCAAAGACATCCGCATGGCCCAGAGAAAACATGGCGTAGATCTCCGCCGTCCAGACACCGATGCCGGGCACTTGGGTGAGGGTTGCGACGACTTCCTCGATCGGGGCCTCTCGGAGGGCGCGGTAGTCGATCCGCGCCTCGGCCAGCGCCTTGGCATAGCGTACCTTTTGCCGGGACAGACCACAGGCGCGCAACTCGTCTTCGGTCGCCCAAAGCACTTTGCGGGGACCTGTGAGTTTTGCGGCTTTCATCCGTCGCCAGATGCCATTGGCGGCGGCGACGGAGATTTGCTGGCTGACGATGGCGCCCAAAAGCTCTTCAAACCCGTCCTTACGGCGGCGCAAAGGCAAAGGTCCGGTCAAACGCAGCGCCTCGGCAAAGCGCGGGTCCATCGCGGCCAGATGCGCCGCGCCTTCCGCCACATCGGCGTCACAGGTGATGATCCGCCTCATGATCCTTTACATCATATCGCCGGAGGCCATGGCGTGGCTTTCGGCCCATTCCAAAGCGTCCAAAAGATGCTCGCGCCGGGTGGCCCCCGAAGGCGGCGGACAGGTCAGAAAGGCGACGTTGATCGACCGCTCCCGCGCCGCCTCCAAAAGCTCGCGATGGCTTTCGGTGCCAAAGACCACAAGCCAATCCGTGGGCTGATCGCTCAGAACCTTCCCGGCCAAAACGGACAGCTCTCGCCCCGGCAGGCCCTCCGCGATCTGGTCACGCAGACGTGGCTCGGAACAGGTGACACGCGCAGCTTCGGGGATCAGTGCCGCAAGGGCAATGGGGTCAGAAACCGCCTGCCACATGTCGCCCGGACGCGAGCGCAGCGAGGCGCGTTCGAACCGCAGATACGGCAGGCCGCGCGCCTCGCACAGCGCGAAACTCTCTGCTGTCAGATCGGAACAGGCGGGGCTGGCGTCGATCACGGCCGTCACCTCTTCGCCTGCGATCACGCCCTCCAGCGGCGGCGCCTCCTCAGGCATCCGCACCAGCGCTTTGATCCCGGCCTCACACAGATGATCCGCCAGATTGCGCGCCTCAGTCGTGCCTGCCAGAAGTAAGATCATCTTTCGCCATCCCTTTTCAAACTCCCGAGCAGTCATGCGCGATCCCCGTCGGTTTGTCAGCCCCCAAGCAGAGGATTGCACAAGTTTCGGGCCGCGATGACCGCTCTGTCGTTTTCGCACAATCACCGAAACAAAGCCGCTTTCCCGCTCAACCTCGCTGCGTCATAAAAGAGACATGACAGAATCGACCCTCACCCTGCCCTCCGGCGACTGGCCCACATTAGAACCCGGCTGGGTCTGGCTTTGCGGCGCGGGTCCGGGCGATCCGGGGCTGATGACGCTGCACGCGGTACATGCTCTGCGTGAGGCCGATGTGATCGTCTATGATGCCTTGGTATCAAAAGACATTCTGAGCTGGGCCGCGCCCGAAACCGAGATGGTCTATGCCGGCAAACGCGGTGGCAAACCCTCGGCCAAACAAGCGGATATTTCGCTACAACTCGTCGATCTGGCCAAGGCCGGAAAACGCGTATTGCGCCTCAAGGGCGGCGATCCTTTCGTCTTTGGCCGCGGTGGCGAAGAGGCGCAGACGCTCATTCAGCACGGGGTGCCCGTGCGCATCATTCCGGGCATTTCGGCAGGGATAGGCGGGCTGGCCTATGCAGGCATTCCCGTGACGCACCGCGATGTGAACCAGGCCGTCACCTTTGTCACCGGCCACGACAAAACCGGTGCCGCGACCCAACTCGATTGGGCTGCCATGGGACGTGCGGCGGGGGTTCTGGTGATCTACATGGGCATGAAACACGCGCCCACCATTCGCGAAGGTCTTTTGGCCGCCGGTCGCCCCGAAGATGAACCCGTCGCCGTGGTCTCGCAGGCCACGACGCCAGATCAACGGGTGATTGAAACCACTCTGGACGCCATGGTCGAGGACATCGACGCCGCCGCGATGGAACCGCCCGCGATCATTTGCATCGGGCGCGCGGTCTTGATGCGTCAGGTGCTGGATTGGCAGGCGCTCATGCGGGGCGAGGCGCCGCGCGATCTCGACCCTTTGAGGCGTGGCAAACCTGCGCAAGAGGGCTAAACCCTCACATCCCCCACCTAAAACTCGCCGCGCGTGAGACGTTTTCGCACAACCGCACTTGAAGAACGTGGGTTCTCAGACCGCGCCTCTGTCGCTAAACGCTATACGACACATTCAAGAACGCGCACGAGACACAGATGACAGACATTTCGATGACGGACACCTCCAAAGCCCGCCGCAACGTGATGATCCTCGTGATGGCCCAGGCTTTCTTGGGCGCGCAGATGTCGATGATTTTCACCATCGCGGGGCTTGCCGGGCAATCTCTGGCCGCGAACCTCTGTTTTGCAACGCTGCCGATTTCCGCAACCGTTCTGGGCTCGATGCTGGCCGCCACGCCTTTGTCGGGCATCATGCAGAAATACGGCCGTCGCGTCGGCTTTTGGATCGGCACCGGGTCCGGCACAGTGGGCGCGGGCATCGGCGCCTTTGCCTTGATGCAACAGAATTTCTGGCTCTTCGTCATCGGCGGTCTCTTCACCGGCGTGTACCAATCGTCGCAGGGCTTCTTCCGTTTCGCCGCCACCGACACCGCCGATGAGGCGTTCAAACCGAAAGCGATCTCCTATGTTCTGGCGGGCGGTCTGGCCTCGGCGATCATCGGGCCGCAGCTTGTCAAAGTGACGTCGCAGGCGATGGTCGTGCCGTTTCTGGGCACCTATCTGGCGGTGATCGTGATCAACCTCGTGGGCTCTTTGTTGTTCCTCTTCCTCGACATTCCGAAACCGCCGGTCTCGACCCATGATCACCTCATCGGGCGCTCGCGGATGGAATTGCTCAAGACCCCGCGCGTGGCTGTCGCGATCATCGTCGCCATGGTGTCCTACGCGCTGATGAACCTCGTGATGACTTCAACGCCGCTGGCCGTCGTGGGCTGTGGGTTCGAGCAAAACACCGCCGCCGATGTGGTCTCCGCCCACGTTTTGGCGATGTTCATCCCGTCGTTTTTCACCGGCTTCCTGATCTCGAAATTCGGCGTCGAGCGCATCATGGCGACGGGTCTCGTCATTCTCGCCTGTGCGGGCGTGGTCGGCATGATCGGCGTCGATCTTGAGAATTTCTTCATCGCCCTCATTCTTCTGGGCATCGGCTGGAACTTTGGCTTCATCGGTGCGACTGCGATGCTGTCCTCTGCCCATGAGCCGTCCGAGCGCGGTCGGGTTCAGGGCATGAACGACCTGATCGTCTTTGGCGGCGTGACCATGGCCTCACTGGCTTCGGGCGGCCTCATGAACTGTTCAGGCGGCTCCGCGCAAGACGGTTGGGCGGCGGTCAACCTCGCCATGGTGCCGTTTTTGACACTCGCAGGCGGCGCGCTGATCTGGCTTTGGATGCAATCAAGAGAGCGGCTTTAAAGCGTCTTTCCGAAACGCGATTTATTTTCTCAAAGATATAGTGAACCGATGCCCCAAGACCCGCAAACATACCGCCAATACGCCTACCTCGACATTACAGGCAACGGTCCCTCCAGTCGGATCACCGAAACGCTCGGACTAACACCTGATGAGGATTGGTCAGAGGGCGATCCATGGCAGACCAAAGGCCGTCACAGAACGCGCAGGTTTACCTATTGGAAACTCAACAGCGGGGTTTTGGAAACCGAAGATCTCAACACGCATACCAAGGCAATTTTACAGCGCTTATATACACATGAGTCGGCCCTCAAAAACTTGACCGGAGAGTATGATGTAAGGCTGGTTCTGGTCAGCTACAATCTGCAAGGCTTTAGCTTTGAACTGGATTTCCGGCATCAAAGACATCTCACCCAGCTTGGAATCCGCACGTGGTTTGACGCCTATATCGATGAAGACGTGCATAAACTCATGTTTGACATCCGGTCGAAATATGGCCGCGATGTTTTTGACTCAGAGTAGTTGTTCAGAGCTCTGATACGCTACTATAGGTCAAGGGGTGAGGCACTTACATCTCGAGGGGCGCCCTAATCAATATCGCCCCTGATCCGCTCGCGATGCCGCGCCAGCCATAGCGCAGACATATAAAGCGGGCCGACATCCAACTGCCCCGCGTCGCACATCGCCATCAGATCGTCGAAGGACATCAGATAGGACGCGATGTCCTCATGCTCATGATCGAGGCCGCCGCCGGTTTGGGTGATGCCGTCGGGCAGGTCCGCGATGCCGATATAAGATGTCACATACTCCGTCATCGCGCCGGAGGACGGGTAATATTCCGCAATCTTGTGCAGCGCGCCGATCGTGACGCCCGCCTCTTCCTCGCCCTCGCGCCGCGCGGTGGCCTCGGGCCCCTCGCCCGCATCCACACGGCCCGCGATGGGCTCGAGCATCCAAGGCCGCTTGTCACCCCGCGTGAAAGGCCCAAAGCGAAACTGTTCGATCACCAAAACCCGGTCGCGGACCGGATCATAGGGCAAGACGGTGACCGCATCCGCCATCAGAAAAGCAGCGCGGGTCATGCTTTGGGACTCGGAGCCGTCGAAATGGCGGTGCTTGATGGTCCGGTCGTCCACGGCAAAGAAAAAGCTATAGGGAATGTCACGGCGCAGCGAGGTGACATCGTCTCGGGTCATATCGACCCGCGAGGCCGCGCGCGGACGCCCGCCCGCCTCCGCCGTCATCCGCGCCCAGGCGCGGGTGAAGATCATCGGGCGCAGGGGGCGCAACTCTTCGACGCTGCGCTCGCCGTGATATTGCACCACCTCATGCGCGGCGGCCGCGATGAATTCGGGCGACAGAAACGGCTCGTCGCCCTCCAGAACCTCACGCAGAAAGTCAATCTCCGTGGCAGAATAACGCGGACTCAAGCCCGCAAACACATCGCTTACGCCCATTTCCGTGCCGCCTTTTCCGTCAGCCACCCGCCAAAGAACCCGCCGACGATCAGGATGAACAGGACATCGGGTTTCAGCACATACATGATGTATTCGCGCATCAGATCGACCATCGACATCAGGGCCTCCGTCGGGCCGCGATAGCGTTTGTCCAAGGAGCGGTGGATCATCGTCTCGAAGGCGAAATAGAACACCGACCAGAAGGTCAGAATGACAGAGGAGGAAAACCCGTAACTGTAAGCCGCCGCCATCGTGTCGCCTGCGCGTCTGCCGAGGAAAATCCAGCCGGTCAGAAGACCGAAAAACCCGGCGATATAGGTCATGAGGCCATAGCGCGTGCTTTCTGGAAGGTAATTCTTCGCCAGCTCGGCGGCGAACCAGGCCAAAAGGGCGAACCAAATGGCGGCAACGAGTTTTGCGGCTGTGGGCATATTTACCTGCTCGGGTGGGCGATTGTGATTTGTGTTACGTCACAGTTTCCCCCGTGAAAGGTCGCGGCGCAAGAGGTCAGATAGAAATTCCACATCCGACGAAACCGGTCGTCAAAGCCCATGGCTTCGATGTGATCCCATTTCGCGTTGAAGGTCTCATACCAGCGCCGGAGCGTGATCGAATAGCTCTCGCCGAATTCGCGGCTTTTCACGGTCTCAAGCCCCGATTTGTCGATCTCTTCGCGCAAAACGGTGGGGCTTGGCAGCATCCCTCCCGGAAAGATGTATTTCTGAATGAAATCCACGCCTTTGCGGTAGGTTTCAAAGCGTTTGTCCTGCAATGTGATGATCTGCAACGTCGCCTGCGCGTCCGCCTTCAGGCAGTCGCGGATTTTTCCGAAATAGACCGGCCAGTATTTCTCGCCCACCGCCTCGAACATCTCGATCGAGGCGATGCCGTCATATTGCGCCGTCTCGTCGCGGTAATCTTGCAGTTTGAGCTGCACGCGCTCGGACAGCCCCGCCTTTTGAATGCGCTCGGCTGCGAAGCGGAATTGCTCCTCGGAAATGGTCAGCCCCGTGACCTTGAGCCCGCGCGCTCCCGCCGCATATTCGGCAAAGCCGCCCCAACCACAGCCGATCTCCAAGACATGATCGCCGGGTTTGACGCCCATCTCATCGACCATGCTCTTGTATTTCGCGATCTGTGCGGCCTCTAAGCTTTCCTGCCCGGTCTCAAACAGCGCCGAGGAATAGGTCATCGTGTCATCGAGCCAAAGGCGATAGAATTCATTGCCCAGATCGTAGTGATAGGAAATGTTCTTTTTCGCCTGCCTGCGCGTGTTGGAATTCATCCAATGCCGCATCCGCTCATAGGCGCGCACGAAAGCCATGCCGGGGAAGCCATCGTAGAGATCGTCATTTCCGGCGTGCAACAGATCCATGAAAGCCATCAGATCGGGCGTCGACCAGCCGCCGTCGAGATAATCTTCGCAAAACCCCAGATCGCCCTCGCGAATGAGCCGGGCAAAGACATCGTCGCTTTGCACATCGAGCCGCGCCACGGGACCCGGCGCTTTCCCATTTGCGCGAAACACCCGCCCGTCCGGAAACGCGAAATCCAACTGGCCGCGCGCCATGTCTTGCGCCACCGCAAACACATTGCTGAAATAGCGCGGAAGATTGTCCTGACCCTCCGTGCTTGTGAGGACCTCTTCGGTCGGAAGTTTGCTGTTGTCGTGCATCCTCTCACCCCGCTTCTCTTTACGAGTTTAGCGCAAACTGAGATTTCGTCACCCTTTCAATGTCTCATAGGCGGCAAGCGCCTTTTCGCGGCCCTCTTTGAGGCCCATCACCGGGTCGGGATAGGCGTCTTTGGACGACAGTTTCCAAGATTTCGGAACAGCGTCGAAATAGGACAGCGCGGTCTTGGTCGGGCGCGCCTCACCTTCGGCGATCCAGCGGCGCAGATAGGTGCCGTCCTTGTCGAATTTCTCCGCCTGACCGTCCGGGTTGAAAATCCGAAAATAGGGCGCCGCATCGGGGCCACAGCCCGCCACCCATTGCCAGCCCATGGCATTCGACGCCGGGTCCCAGTCGATCAGACACTCCTCGAACCACTTCAGCCCCACCCGCCAATCGGTCAGCAGATGTTTGGTCAGGTAAGACGCCGCGATCATCCGCGCGCGGTTGTGCATCACGCCGGTGACGAACATTTCGCGCATTGCGGCATCGACGAGACGCACGCCTGTGCGGCCCTGACGCCAGCGTTCGGCGTCCGCGTTGTCTTGACGCCACGGGAACGCGTCCCAGCCCTCGCGGTGGTTTTGCTCCGGCAGGTCGGGTTCGTGGTACAAAAGATGATAGGCAAACTCGCGCCAGACCAGCTCTTTGAGAAAGTGTTCGGCGCCCTTCGCCCCGTCTTCCATCGCCTGCCAGCCCGCGAACCAGATGCGGCGCGGGGAAATCTCGCCATAGGTCAGGTTTTCCGACAGGCCCGAACACACCGGTTCGGCGGGGAAATCGCGGCGGGCTTTGTAGTCATTCGCGTGGTGTTGGAGAAAGGCCGACAGCCGCCCGTTGGCGGATGCTTCGCCGATATGGCAATGCGGAAGCACCACCTCGGCGCCTCGGCGCATCGCGGCGCCCAGTTGCCAGTCCTCCAGAGTATCGCTCTCGGGGAAGGCGTCCGGCCATGTGATGTCAGGCTTCGCCAAAGGCTCCGGCACGGGATGATCGCGCACGGATTTCCAGAACGGCGTATAGACCTTGTAATAGCCGCCTGTTTTGGTCTCGACCGTCCAAGGTTCGAACAGAAGATGCGCATTTGACGACTGCGCCTCGACGCCCGCCTCTTTCAATGCGGATTTGACCTCGGTGTCGCGCGCAATGGCGGCTTTGTCGTAGAGCCGGTTCCAATAGACGGCTGTTGCACCCAGCTCGTCCACCAGTTGCAAAAGCTGACCCTTGGCGGCCCCGTGGCGCAGAACAACCTTGCCACCCAGCTCCTCGATCTGCGCCATGAGATGGTCGAGCCCAAGACCCAAGCGCCATTTCGGCGCGGCGCCAAGCCCGTCCACCGTGTCATCTCGAATGAACACCGGCACAACCCGCCCGGCCTTGGCTGCGACCACCAGTGCGGGGTTGTCGTCGAGGCGAAAATCCCGCCTGATCCACCAAATCGAAACCATGATGCCTCCTTGTTTCAGACGGTTACGTCCGAAAACACCTTTTGGATCACATCACGCGGCATCTTCGGCCTCGCGGTCTTCTGCTTGCGCCGACCACATCGCCGCATAGGCACCGCCCTGTTTCAACAAAGCCTCATGGGGGCCGCGTTCGATCACCTGACCTGCGTCCAACACAACGATCTCGTCGCTGTCTGCGATCGTCGACAGGCGATGCGCGATGGTGATCACTGTGCGCCCCACACCCGCCAGTTTCAGCGCGCCAAGGATGCTTTGCTCCGTTCGGGTGTCCAAAGCGGAGGTCGCCTCGTCCAACAGCAGGATCGGCGGGTCTTTCAACAGCGTGCGCGCGATGCCGACCCGTTGTTTTTCCCCGCCTGAGAGCTTCAATCCGCGCTCGCCCACCTGCGTCTCGTAACCTTCCGGCAGAGCCATGATGAAATCGTGGATCTGCGCCTGTTGCGCCGCCGCGACGATCTCTTCATAGGTGGCCCCATCGCGGCCGTAGCCGATGTTATAACGGATCGTGTCGTTGAACAGCACCGTGTCCTGAGGCACGACGCCGATGGCGCGGTGCAGGCTTTCTTGCGTCACGTCGCGGATGTCCTGACCGTCGATTTGAAGGCTGCCGCCGGTCACATCGTAGAACCGAAAGAGCAGCCGCCCGATGGTGGATTTGCCCGAGCCGGAATGGCCGACAATGGCCAAGGTCTTGCCCGCTGGCACCTCCAGATCGACGCCTTTCAGGATCGGCCGCGCCGGATCATAGGCGAATTCGACAGCGTTCAAAGTAACCGTGCCGCCGGTGACTTTGATGTCCTTCGCATGCGGCGCATCCTTGATCTCCGCCGGTTGATGCAGCAGCTCGAACATCTCTTCCATATCGACCAGAGCCTGCCGGATTTCGCGGTAGACCGTGCCGAGGAAATTCAAAGGCATGGTGATCTGGATCATATAGGCGTTGACCATGACGAAATCGCCGACGGTCATCTGACCGTTCTGCACGCCTATGGCGGCCATGACCATGACGATCACGAGGCCCCCGGTGATGAAAAACGACTGGCCGAAGTTCAGAAACCCCAGAGAATAGGCGGTCTTGTTGGCGGCGACCTCATAGGCTTCCATCGCCTTGTCGTAGCGCGCCGCTTCGCGTTTCTCGGCGACGAAATATTTCACCGTCTCGAAATTCAACAGGCTGTCGACGGCCTTCTGGTTCGCGTCGGTGTCCTGATCGTTCATCTCTTTTCTAAGCTTCACGCGCCACTCGGTGACCTTGTAGGTGAAGAAAATATAGATCGCGATCGTCACCAAAAGCACCAGCATATAGGTCGGCCCGAAGGCGAAGGCGATAACGACCAGCACCATCAACAACTCAAGCGCCAAAGGCCCGATGGAAAAGACCAGAAAGCGCAACAGGAAGGCCACGCCTTTCACACCACGTTCGATGATCCGCGACAGCCCGCCGGTCTTGCGGGTGATGTGATAGCGCATCGAAAGCGCGTGAATGTGGTTGAAGGTCTCAAGCGCCAGTTGCCGGAGCGCCGATTGCGCCACGGGCGAAAAGATCACGTCTCTGAGCTGGTTGAATCCGTTGGTCATCAACCGCGCCATGCCGTAGGCGACCGTCAGGCCCACAGCGCCCGCGCCCAGCATCCAGGCGGCGGATTGCCCCTCCCCCGCGAGCGCATCGACCGCGGCCTTGTAAAGCACCGGCGTGCCCACCGTGACCAGTTTCGCCGCCAGCAAAAACACCATCGCGACGATCACCCGCGCCTTGGTTTTGCCGGCGTCCTCCGCCGTTTTGTCAGGCCAGAAATAGGGAATGACCGCCCGGATCACCGCCCAGCCGTTTTTGGGTCCATCGGTCACTCTCAAAGGGCGATTGCCGCGCATGGAGTTGCCTTTCACTTTTGAAACAGGGGCGCAACCTGTCCTATGTCGCAGGCAAGCGCAAGCCCTCTCTGCGCAAGAGACCTATGCGTCAAAGAGACCGGATGTCATTCAGGTATTTCGAAAATTTGCCCCGGATAGATCAGGTCCGGGTCGCGGATCTGCGCCCGGTTGGCATCGAACAGACGGACATAGAGATAGCCGTCGCCGTAGCGCTCGGAGGCAATGCCCCATAGCGTGTTGCCCGGCTGCACGGTGACCGAGGCGATGCGCGGCTTGGGGGCGCTGGCCGCTGAGGGCGGGGTCTCTGCCGTCTCTAGCGACGTCTCTGGCGCAGGCTCAGCGGCCTCCGACGATCCCGCCGCGATCTCGGCCAGTTTGGCGATCTCTTCGCGCTGGAACTGGCTTTCAACACGGGAGATCACGGCGCCCTCGGCTCCGACCTGATCCACACGCAGGGTGTAACGCCCCGCCGCAACGCCTTCGAGCTCACGCCGCCATTGGCCGTCCGCGCCCGCGCGCGCCTCGGTCAGAAACGCCCCGTCGAGATAGATCAAAAGCTCCGCCCCAGGTGCCGCACGGCCCGAAACGAAGACCCGGCCCTCCAGGTCATAGGTGATCGCATCGATGCGCAGCTCTGCGGGCGCAGTGCCCGCCTGTTGTAGCACTTTGACGCCTTCATCGTCGGCCATCAGCACGGTCGGCTGGTCCGGTTTTGGCTCAGAGACTTGACCTGTGCCCTGCCCGGACGCTTCCAAGCCTGTCGCCTCCAGAACCTGCGTCGCGACGGCCACGCCCGCGCTTTGCGAGGTTCCAGACACACCGCCCACAGAGCTCTCCGGCGGCAGATCGGTTTCATCACCCAGAGAGACCGGTGTTTTCGGCGGCGCGCTGGCGGGGGCGATCAGAACGGTTTCCGCACTGGCAAGCTCTGCCGAAGCAGATTTGGACATCAGCCGCATTTCGCGGGCCTCTCCTGACGCGGGCAACTCAAAGAGCGCGACGAATTCGCCCCGCTCGGAGGCCTGCGCCTGGGTGACCTCTTCGCCATTGACCAGAATGGACACGGTCGCGCCCGGTTCGGCCCGCCCGGCCACTGTCGCCAACCCATCGGGCGGAATGCGCACCAGATCGAAGGCCGGATAGAGCTGGGCGGTGGCCTCGGTCATTTCCGGCTCGCTCTCAGCGGCAGCGCCCTGATCCGCAGCGCTCAGATCCACCACCGCAGCGGGGGCCTCCGTGCCGTCAGGCTGCGCCATATCCGGCCCTGCCTGCGGTCGCGCAAGATAGAGCGTGGCCCCGATCGCCAGCACAATCACCGCCGCCCCGACACCCGCCGCCGGCAACATCCATCCGTTCGTGTTCGACATCATCTGTCCCCTGTTTCCCCCGCCAAGACAGAGCACGATGATCTGGCCGCATCCCCTGCGGCAATCCTCGCGTCGATCAAGACTTGAGAGAGCCTAGCAAGGGGTCTAACAAGGGTCAAAGACTTCCTTTTTTGAAAGTGTATGCGATGTCCGATCAGCCCTATTCCACGCCGTTTTCCGTCTGCGTCTATTGCGGCTCACGTCCGGGCAACAAGGACAGCTACGAACTCGCCGCCACCGAAATGGGCGAGGCCATCGCCACCGAGGGTTGGCGTCTGGTGTACGGCGCGGGCGATGTCGGGTTGATGGGCGCCGTGGCGCGCACGGCCCAAAAGGCCGGTGCCGAGACCTTCGGCGTGATCCCGACGCATCTTTTGCCGAAAGAGGTCGGCAAACGCGATCTCACGCGGTTTATCATCACCGAAAACATGCATGAGCGCAAAAAGGTGATGTTCATGAATTCGGACGCCATCGTGGTGCTTCCGGGCGGCGCAGGCTCGCTGGACGAGTTTTTCGAGGTGCTGACCTGGAAACAGATCGGCCTGCATGACAAGCCGATCTTTCTTCTGTCCACCGACGGCTATTGGCAGCCGCTCGAAGCCCTCATCGATCATGTCATCGACGAAGGTTTTGCGCCGCTCTCGACCTCGAGCTATTTCGAAACTGTGGAAACGGTCGAGGCGTTGGTCGCCGCCTTGCGGGCCCGGCGCGCGGAGCGCTCCTGACGCAGCACCTCAATCGTGTAAAGCGCCAGAGCACTCCAGATCAGCGGCATGGCAATGGCATGCCAATGGGTGAAGGGTTCCGAAAAGATAAAGACGGCGATCAGGAATTGGATCGTCGAATTGATATATTGCCCCATGCCGACGATGTTGAGCGGCAGGCGACGCGCGGCGGCGGCGAAAAAGATCAGCGGCACGCCGGTCACGACGCCCGAGGCGATCAGCATGAGCGACATGTACCACGACGTCCCGAAATTGCCGGCCGCCTGTGTCTCTGTGCCGCCCCAACCGTAGAGGTGAATGCCCACAAGCCCGATCAACGCCAGTGGCACGAGGAAGACCACCTCGGCCGCAACAGACAGAAACGGCCCTGCGACCAGCGTCTTTTTGATCGCGCCATAGATGGAAAAGGTCACCGCCAGCGTGAGCGCAATCCACGGCAGGCTGCCGATCCCGATGCCAAGCACCAGAACCGCGACCACGGCCAGCACAATCGCGACATATTGCAGCCCGTAGAGACGTTCCTTGAACACCACGACGCCCACCAGCGTGGCGACCAGCGGGAAGACATAATAGCCAAAGGCCGCCTCCAAGGCCTGCCCGGACTGCACGGAATAGATGAACAGCCCCCAGTTGATCGAGATGAACAGCGCCGCAAAGATCACCTTGCGCTGTTGTGGGCCACTGACCAGGCGCCAGAATTCGCCAAGGCGTCCCTTGAGCACAATCCAGATGCCGAAGAGAACGAAGGTCCATATCGTCCGATGCGCCAGAATTTCTGTCGCCGGAACCATGGCCATCACTTTGTAATAAAGCGGCGAGATGCCCCAGAGGGTCTGCGCGAGCAAGAGCGCGACCCAGCCTTTTTGTGTCTCAGTCATGGGCGGACAAAGCATTTTTCTGCACTGCAGCGCAAGGCGCAAAAATGCACAGGACATCTGTCAGCCCCACCTCCGACTGCACAGCCTAGCCGCCCGTGACCTGCGTCACAAAGGCGTCAAAGGGGTCCTCGCCCGGCCCGTAAGGAAGATGGGGCGCAAAGCTTTCGGGGGGCACCTGTCCGGTCAGCTCCAGACAGAGCATGCGGGCCAGATCGGGCGGGGAGAACTCTTCGTCAAAGCTGTCCTCGAACTGTTCCTCAGGCGTTTCTGCCAGAGAATTGCGCCCGTAAATCTCGATATATCCCATGGCCAAAAGCCGGATCAGATCGGAAGCGCTCTCAGCCAAAGTCAGACATTCGCCTTCATCGCCCAGGAACACATAGCGCTGAGGCTGGCCCTCCACCTGCCAGAGCGCGATATAAGACCCGGTGCTCGAGGCGTGCAGAAAGGGAATGATCTGATCGTCATAGCCGCCCTCGCCGAACCAATGCCGCACCAGATCGGGCGGCTGGCAGAAATAGACATCGCTCGTCAGACCTTCGGGCCGCGTCGGGTCTTTGATCGTGACGACGGTCTCGCCGCCGATATGGACATGCCCGGCCGCACCGAGCCCGTCCATGAAGCGCAGCAGAAGCGGATCGAGAGTTACACCCGCCGCCTCAAACCGCGCCAGAAAGGCCGTGCGAAACGCCGCATAGGTCGTGGTCACATCCTGTCTCCCTGGCAAAACGCCTCTATCGCGTTCAGGAAAATCTCCGCCCCCAAGGGAATAAGCGCATCGGGAAAGTCGAAATCCGGGTTGTGCAAGTCTGGTTGATCCTCGCCCGACCCCAAAAACAGCATCGCCGCCGGGATTTCCGTGCCGAAAAGGCCGAAATCCTCGGACGGACGCATCGGGATCGCACCCTCAACACGCGGCAGGCCTCTCACCGCCTCTTCCAAGAGCGCGGTCGCCTCGGGCGCATTGACCGAATGACTGAAAGCGTCATGGATGGTGATGTCAGGCGTAAAGGCGGCGGAGGAGGTTTCGATCAGCGCGCGAGCCTCGGCCTCAAGCGCTGACATTTCACTGTTCAAAAGCGTGCGCAGGGTCACTTGCAACTCCGCCTCTCCGGGGCTGATGCCAAACGACGGGACACCCAGCCGCGCGTGGGTGACGGTGCAGAGCCGAAAGCCCGGGTCTTCGGTCGGCAAATCCCGCGACAGTGCGCCCAAGGCCGGGATCAGTTCCGACAGTACAAGACCGGGCGAGCGGCCATTTTCGGGCCGTGCGGCGTGAGAGGTCTGGCCGGTGAAGCGGATATGAAGCCCGCGCGAAGCACAGGCCACCGGCCCCTCTTGTAAGGCCACAGAGCCAAGAGGCAGCTTTGGCAGATTGTGCAGGGAGATCGCCAGATCGGGGGTGAGCGCGGCGAAGGTCGGATCGGCCATCACGGCGCGGGCGCCCTGCCCGGTCTCTTCGGCAGGCTGGAACACCAAAACCACGCGGCAGGCGGGCGCCTGTTGTGCCAGCACGCAAGCCACCGCGTAAAGCGTCGCCATATGGCCGTCATGACCGCAAAGATGCCCGACGCCCTCATTTTGGGATCGATACGCGGGACCAAAGTCCTCGACGATGGGCAAAGCGTCCAGCTCCGCCCGGATCATCAGGGTTTTCGTGCCCGCGCCAAAGACGGCGGCGACGCCCGTGCCGCCCAGCCCTTCGATCACCTCTGCGCCCAGATCGCGCATGCCCTGAGCGATGCGTTTGGCGGTCTCATGCTCCGCGCCGGAGACTTCGGGACAGCGGTGCAGCTCATGGCGCAACGCCACGGCCTCGGCGCGTATCTCGGGGCTCAGGCTCCAGGCCTTGGGGAGGGGATATGTCATAATGTGGTCTCCGGGGCATTCTTCGGACCGCAGAGCGTCACCACCGTAATCTCAGGCGGCATATTGATCCGCACCGGATATTCGGAACAGCCGATGCCGCCGGAGATGATCAACACGCGCCCCTCCGCCTCGTAGCGCCCATAGGAATAAGTCTCATTTTCCGCCGCCATAATCACGGGCGACCGGTTGCCAATGCGAATTTGTCCGCCGTGGGTGTGGCCCGAGAGGGTCAGGATGCATTGCGCGGGCACATGCGGAAACAAGTCAGGCTCATGCGCCAAAAGGATCACAGGCGCCTCCGAAGTGACCTCGCGCATGGCGGCCTCCAAATCGTCAAAGCCTTCGCCGTCGGGTCCCTCGTCATAGGGGCGCTGATCGCCCAGACCGACGAGCCAGACCTCGCCGCCCTCATGCGCCAATTTCGCCGCCTCATTGTCCAACAAGGGAATGCCGTGACGCGTCAGCGCCTTTTGTGCTTCGCAGGGCACGCGGGTCTTGGCGGCCTCGAAATCCTGCCACCAGTCGTGATTGCCGAGCACGGCATAGGTGCCATGTGTGCCACGAAATTCTTTCAACGCGCCGATGATGGCGTCTTTGCCCGTCTGCCCCCAGGTCCAGCCATGAGCCGCGGAATAATCGCCCAAAAGCACCGCCAAATCCGGCGCCAGACGATTGGCTTTGCGGGTGATCCGTCTGACCCGCGACAAAGGGATGTAAGGCGCGCCTGCGTGCAGATCGGAAATAATCACGATCCGCATTGGGGCCCGCGCACCCCACGCCGGGTGCTCGACACGGTAGCGTTTGACACGCAAACGCCAGGCCGGTTCGATCCAAAACCCGTAAAAAAGGGCCAGGAGCACGACGGCTCCCAGCCCAAATAGGATGTAAAATCCTGCCGTCACCGGATCACATGCGCGATGCGACGTTTTCCCAGTTCACCAGCTTGTCGAGGAAGTTCGACAGGTAGACCGGGCGCTTGTTGCGGAAGTCGATGTAGTAGGAGTGTTCCCAGACGTCACAGCCCAACAGAGCGGTCTGGCCGAAGCAGAGCGGGTTCACGCCGTTTTCGGTCTTGGTCACTTTCAGCGCGCCATCGGTGTCTTTCACGAGCCAAGCCCAGCCTGAGCCGAACTGACCAGCGCCAGCGGCGGCGAAGTCTTCTTTGAATTTGTCGACGGAGCCAAAGGATTCGACGAGCGCTTTTTCAAGCTCACCCGGCATGGATTTCGCGCCCGGGCCCATCATTTCCCAGAATTGGGTGTGGTTCCAGTGCTGCGACGCGTTGTTGAAGATGCCGTTTTGCGCGACCGCATTGGCATCGTAGGTGCCTTTGACGATCTCTTCGACCGACTTGCCTTCCCACTCGGTGCCCGCGATCAGCTTGTTGCCGTTATCGACATAGGCTTTGTGGTGGATGTCGTGGTGATACTCCATCGTTTCCTGGGACATGCCAAGATCGGCCAGAGCGTCGTGTGCATAGGGAAGATCGGGAAGTTCAAAAGCCATTGGGGCCTCCATTTGTCAGCAGTGATGCGTTTCAGGTCTGGGGTATAGGTGATCCGATGGCGGGCTCGGGTCAAGGGCGAAACACTGGAATCGTTCCAGAAAAGCTGAACAGCGGGTGTTCGCCGCTGTCCGCTTGAGTGCCCTTCCCCTTGACCACCGGTCAGTTGCCGTCCGGCAAATCGATCTGAATTTCCGGCTCATCGCCAATCGGCGGCACATCCCCGCCGGTGAAAAGATAATAGGCGATCCCCAGCACCAAAACGAGGATCGCGCCCACCAAAATGCCAAGCCCGGTATTGCCACCGCTTTTTTCGCCACTCATGTCTTTCTCCTTTAGTCTGGGCCTTCACAGGCCTCTCAAAAGAGAAACGATTGACGCAGGGATTGGTTCCAAATAGGGCGTTTATGAAAGATCAATGAGAAACATTTAGATTTTTCTGAAGATGATCCATAGACTTAGGGATCAGACGACAAAGTTCTTTTTCAGAAGAGAAAGCAATGAGCTACACCAGAGAACAGTTTGCCTTGGATCTGCGCCGAGAGTGTGTTGATGCGGTCGTAAGGTCATCCGAACAATCGTTACAAAACCCTCCGGGGCGCAAACCCGCGAAGCGACTTGTCACGCTGTCTAAATGGTACAGGTCTCTGGACGAGGAGCAACAACAAACCTGCCGTCAGCTCATGGAGTACATTGCCGAAGCCTCGCTGTTTTCAACCCTAACGGTGCTCGATGGCGCGTCGCTTATCGCCGAGGACTTACGTGACGCCGATCTTCGACTGACCCTCGAGAAGGACGGCGAAGAGCTTTTGCTGTCCAGCAGTGAACACAGCGCCGATCTTGGAAGCGACCTGCATGAATTGATGTTCCCTTCTCCGGAATAAATCTCCCCCACGAGCCATTCGGTCACACCCACGTCATAAGGGGTTTCGCAAAGCCCGTCCGCCGGATACACCTTCCGAACGGAAACTCTTTGACGGACCCTGACATGACCTTTTGGATCATCGCCACTGCCATCGCCATCTTGTCCGCCACGCCTTTGGCGCTCGCGTTGCTGAAAGCGCGCGGGATCGTGGCCGACAGCGCCTCTGCGGCGGAGATCGAGATGAAGGTCTACCGCGACCAGCTCAAAGAGGTCGATCGCGATGCGGCCCGCGGCGTGATTTCCGAAGAAGACGCCAAACGTGCCCGTGTCGAGGTCTCCCGCCGCCTGCTCGAGGCCGACAAAGCGCGTGAGACCAAAGCGAAAACCACCACCGCAGCCCCGATCTGGGCCGCAGTCGCGCTTGGCGCCGTCTTGATCGGTAGCGGGCTCTGGCTCTACAACGATCTCGGCCAGCCAAAACGCGAAGACCTGCCGCTGTCGTATCGCCTTAAGGTGGCTGAAGAGATCCGCGCCAACCGCCCGTCTCAGGCCGAGATCGAACAGACCCGCCCCTCTTCGCCGCCCATCCAAGAGCCAGACGAGCGGCTCATGACCCTCGTCGGCCAATTGCGCACGGCGCTGGAAACCCGCCCGGACGATCTTCAGGGTCACATTCTGCTCGCTCGCAACGAGGCCGTGATCGGCAATTACGACCGCGCCTATGCCGCTCAGCAAGAGGTGATCCGCATCAAAGGCCCCGGCGCCACCGCCGACGATTTCGCCGATCTCGCCGATATGATGATCCTCGCCGCCGGAGGCTATGTCTCACCCGAGGCCGAAGAAGCCCTGTCCAAAGCCCTGAGCCGCGATCCGCAAAACGGCACGGCGATCTACTATTCCGGCATGATGTTCGCCCAAAACGGCCGACCCGATATGACCTTCAAACTCTGGCGCCCGCTGTTGAATTCCTCGGCCGCAGACGACCCTTGGGTGCCGCCGGTCCGCGCCCAGATCGAAGCCGTCGCCCAGGCCGCAGGCGTGCGCTACACCCTGCCACCTGCCCCGATGGAGAACGGCCTGCGCGGCCCCACCCAAGAGGACATCGACGCCACCGCCGGGATGACGCCAGAAGAGCGTCAGGACATGATCCGCGGCATGGTCGATGGCCTGTCCGCGCGTCTCGCCAACGAAGGCGGCTCGCCCGAGGAATGGGGGCGCCTGATCTCGTCGCTCGCCATGCTGGGCGACACGGATCGTGCCCGCGCGATCTGGAACGAGGCACAGGTGATCTTTGGCCCCTCGCCCGAGGCGCTGGCCGTGGTGCGTCAAGGCGCCGAACATGCGGGACTTGTGGAGTGAGGACAGACGAATGAGCGCGCTGATCACCGATGACATCGCAGAATTTAACGCCTCCCTGCCGCCGATGAGCGCCTTGGCCGGGCTGGATTTTGGCGACAAAACCATTGGCGTTGCGATCTCCGACCGGCTGCGCTCGGTCGCCACGCCCACGGAGACAATCCGGCGCAAGAAATTCACCCTAGACGCTGAGGCTTTGCTGAAACTCCTGACCGCACGTGAAGTCTCCGGCATCGTCTTGGGCCTGCCCCGCAACATGGATGGCTCCGAAGGCCCGCGTTGCCAGAAAACCCGCGCTTTCGCCCGCAATCTGGGCCAGTTGACCGATCTGCCGATCACCTTCTGGGACGAGCGCCTGTCGTCCGTCGCCGCCGACCGCGCCATGTTGGAGGCCGACATGTCCCGCGCCAAACGCGCCGACAAGATCGATCAGGTCGCCGCCGGCGTGATCCTGCAAGGCGCATTGGACCGCTTGAGGAACCTGTGATGGCCACTGCCACGTCGGGCGCCAAAATCGAAAGCCCCTGCACCAATGTCTGCAAAATCGACCCGGACACCCGGCTCTGTCTGGGCTGCGCGCGCTCGATCGACGAAATCTCGGCCTGGTCACGGATGACAGCGGAGGCACGTCGCGTGATCATGGCCGAACTGCCGCAACGCGCGGAAAATCTCAAACGCCAGAGGTGAGTATTTTTGCAGCAAAGGAGACGGCGTTTCCTTTGTGCTTCAAATACTCAAGCCCCCTCACCCCATCAGCGCCTTGCGCAGCATATTGAGCGCGACAAGGATCAGAAAGCCACCAAACACACGTTTCAGCGGTTTCGGGTCCATGGCATGGGCGATTTTCGCCCCCAAAGGCGCGGTGATCAGCGTCATGCAAATCACCAAGAGGAAGGCCGCGATATTAACGGCACCGACGGTAAAGGGCGGCGTCACCTCGGCAGGGAGATTGACGAAGAGAAATCCGATCACCGACGGAATGGCGATGATCGCACCAAAGCCTGCGGCGGTCGCGACCGCGCGATGGATCGGCACGCCGTAAAGCGTCATGGTCGGCACCCCGAAAGAGCCGCCGCCAATGCCCATGAGCACCGAAAGAAAACCAATAAGCGGCGAGATGATGACCCGCATGATGCCTTTCGGCATCTCGGAACCCAACCGCCAGGCGGAATTGCCAAAGGCCATGTAAAGCCCGATGAAAATCGCGACACCGCCAAAGATCATCTGAAGCGTGGTCGAGCGCAGGCTGGAGGCGACGAGCACACCGATCACGGCGCCCACGACAATCCCTGGCGCAAAGCTTTTCAGGATCGGCCACTCCACCGCGCCCTTTTTGTGGTGCGACAGGACGGAACGGATCGAGGTCACGATGATGGTCGCCAAGGAGGTGGCGAGACAGATTTGCATGAGCTGCGGACTGTCGTAGCCCAGCCCCGCAAAGGCGTAATAGAAGGCGGGCACGAGAACGATGCCGCCTCCGACGCCCAAAAGACCGGCCAGAATGCCCGCAAAGGCGCCGATGACGGCGATCAGGGCGGCGAAAGGGAGAAGTGTCGAAATATCCATGACGCAAAGCGTTAACGGCAAAACGCGCCCTTGAGAAGAGTGAGAAGAGCGCGTTTTTGGATGGTGTCGCCTGCACTTATGCTCAAAGTTCGACCACGACCCGGCCTTTCACGCCGCCTTTGAGGATTGCCGCCCCAAGCGCGGGCAGGTCTTCGAGCGTCGCGGGTTTCACCATCTCTTCGAGCTTCTCCATCGGCAGGTCCGTGGCGATGCGGGACCAGCCACGCAGACGGTTCTCTTTCGGCTGCATCACGGAATCGATGCCCAAAAGGTTTACACCACGGAGCAAGAACGGGATCACGGAGGCCGGAAGGTCCGCACCGCCTGCAAGCCCGATCGCGGCGACAGAGCCGCCGTATTTCATTTGCCCCAGCACCCGCGCCAACATTGATCCCCCAACAGCGTCGATACACCCCGCCCAAGTCTCAGATTCGAGCGGGCGTTTGACGGTCTCGCTGATGTCGTCCCGCGCGACGATCTGTGTGGCGCCAAGCGATTTGAGATAGTCGGCACCCTCGGGACGCCCGGTGACGGCGGCGACCTCATAGCCCAGATGGGCGAGAATGGCCGTGGCGACAGAGCCGACGCCGCCAGAAGCCCCCGTCACCAAAACCGGACCTTTGTCAGGTGTCAGACCGTGATCCTCCAGCGCCATCACCGCGAGCATCGCCGTGAACCCCGCCGTGCCGACCGCCATGGCCTGACGCGTCGAAAGACCGTCGGGCAGCGGCACGAGCCAATCGGATTTGACGCGGGCCTTTTCGGCATAGCCCCCCCAACGCACCTCGCCGACACGCCAACCGGTGAGCACCACCTTGTCGCCGGGCTTGAAGTCCGGGCTTTCAGAGGCCTCCACCGTGCCCGCGAAATCAATGCCGGGCACATGCGGATAGTTGCGTACGAGACCGCCGCCCTTCGGCGAGAGGCACAGCCCGTCTTTGTAGTTGAGCGTCGAATACTCCACCCTCACCAAGACGTCGCCCTCAGGCAAATCGGCCTCGGAAATCTCTTTGATCTGCGCTGTGGCCAGACCATCGTCATTCTGTTCCATCATCAGGGCACGCATGGGGTCCTCCTTCTCATCTTGCACTTTTTTCAAACCTGCCCCATAAATGTCAGACAATTCATATCAGTGGCAAGTCAAATGTCAGACAATTTATCAAACCCTATAAAACAAACGGATTTATCCGCCGCTATTGCTGAGCGCATTCGACAGGACATCCTGAGCGGGGCTTTGGTGGCCGATGACCGCCTGCCCTCCGAGTCTGAGCTGTCCGAGACCCATGGCGTCTCACGTGCCACCGTGCGCGAGGCCTTGAAACGCCTGGCTGCGCAAAGCCTGATCCGCACCAAACGCGGTGCCACCGGCGGGGCCTTTGTCCATCGGCAGAGTTTTGAGGACGCCTATACGCAGATGGCGTCAAATGCCACGCTACTTATTACACTGAATGAGGTGGATATCACCACCGCCTGCGAAGCGCGGTTTGCCTTGGAGAGAGGCTGTGTGCGGCTGGCGGCCAAGCACCGTCAGGACCACCACCTCGACAAAATGCGCGCCGAAATCACGCGGCAAAAGGACCCGGATTTGTCAGATGAAGCCTTTTGCGCCTCCGATGTGGCCTTTCACCGAGCTTTGGTGGATGCGGCGGGCAATCCGGTGCTGTCCTGGCAACTGTCCGCGGCGGTCGAGGGGATTGAGCCGCTGATGAACATGCTGACCTACCGCCAACGCGACCGCGATGCGGTGATCTCATTACATGAGGCGATGGTGGAGGCTTTGGAGGCGCGTGTCGGAGCGCGGCTTGAGATTTTGATGGATTATCTGCGGGATCAGACGCTTCGGACGGCCTTGAGTTAAGGTCTGGAACAGGCCTGCTCATAATTTGATCAAATTATGGCACACACCGCCCGTCCCGCCCGCTTCCGCTCCAACTCACGGGAATCTTGCTTGCAAAGGCTCAAACGCCTGATAGCGTCATTCACCAGACATGATCCATTTTCAGGGAGATGACATGACCATGATGAAAACCCTTTTGGGCGGCGCAGCGCTCAGCATTCTCGCGGCGGCGGCTTTCGCCGAAGATCCGGAGCTTTTGGTGTTCGATTACTCGGGCTTCGAAGCGCCTGAATTCCACACCAAATACGCCGAAAAGAATGGTGTTCAGCCGTCTTTCGCCTTC
Organism: Celeribacter sp.; assembly: GCF_048270365.1. NCBI lineage: Bacteria > Pseudomonadati > Pseudomonadota > Alphaproteobacteria > Rhodobacterales > Roseobacteraceae > Celeribacter > Celeribacter sp. The sequence continues at coordinate 26,806 of NZ_JBLWTA010000003.1, read as the reverse complement.
TTCGGCGAAGAAGACGAAGCGCTTCAGAAACTCGTGTCGGGCTTCAAGGCCGACGTCAGCCATGTCTGCGCGGGTTCCGTGAAGAAATGGGAAGAAAGCGGCATTCTCGAGCCGTGGGACACCGCGAAGATCACCGAATATGCCAAGCTCGACAGCAACCTTCTGGGCTCTGACGTGGCCGCCGCGAGCGCCTATTTCATTCCGACCGATTTCGGCTCGACCGCCATCGCCTACAACACGGACGAAGTGCCGGCCGAAGCTGTCGCCTCTCTCGAGGTGTTCAAGAACCCGGAATACGCGGGCCGCATGACATTGCCGGACAACGTCGACGACGCCTATGCGCTGGCCTATCTGGCGACCGGCACGACGGATTGGACCACCGCGACGGACGAACAATTCGAAGCAGCGTCGAACTGGCTGCGCGAAGTGCACCCGAACCTGCGCACCTATTGGACCGACCCGGCGGAATTGGCACAGCTTATGGCGACGGGCGAAGTTTTGATTTCCTGGGCCTGGAACGAAACCTACCCGACGCTGGTCGAAGAAGGTTTCCCGGTGGGGTTCCAGCGTGAAACCACCGAGGGCTCCTCGCTCTGGCTGTGCGGCTACGTGAACCTGAAAGATGGCCCCGGATCGGAAGAGAAAGCCTATGACTATATCAACGGCTTCCTCGACGCCTCCAACGCCTCTGTGCTGATGGACGCGGGCTACGGCATCTCGAACACCGAAGGTCTGGCGACGCTGGGCGAAGAGGCACTGGTTGCGGGTGGCCTCGAGCCGATCGACGTGCCGGTTCTGGCCCAGCTGCCGATGTCTGTCGAGCTGCGCGAAAAGCAGTCCGAAGAGTTCGAGAAGATCAAAGCCGGGTTCTAAGGCTTTACGATCGAACCGAAAAGGAAGCGCCGCCCTGTCAGCAGGGCGGCGTTTCGCCTTGTATCACCACCCCTTGAAACCCCGCCTCCCATCGCTTACATGTGGGATGTCGCTTCGGCGACTATGGACATAAACGCGCTCGTAATAAGCGGATCGGACCCGGGGGCGGTACCCGGCGTCTCCACCAAATACCCCTCTTCGGTTCTCGTTTGGGACCGGCAAGAGATTGGATCATGGGGACGAAATAGGATCGACGGACGTCTAAAGGGGTTTTGCTTTGTCTCGGTGAGATACCACCGTTATCGGTTCACTTAAGCTAGTTGCAAACGACAACAAAGCTCCGATGGCTCTCGCAGCGTAAGCTGTGCGAAATATCGAAATCTAAGCCCTTTCGCCTAGCAGCGTAAGGCGGGGCCCGCAGGAGCCTGGCAACAGAATCCTGCACCTTTCCCCCCTGTCGCATGTGAGATGGACGCAAGATTTTTTGCGCTGGCAACCAATCCTTTAGATTTTGGGCGTATCCCATAGGGGCAACGCATCAAAATGAATGGGCGACATCGTGACCGGGCTCGAAATTCTCACCTCGTGGTATGAAAAAATCTGGGTTGAAGGCGATCTCGAAGCCGTCGCCGAGTTTTTCGATGTCGAGGCAATGGCCAGCGGCCTGATGACCGATTTCGCTGCCCAGATCGAAGATTTTCAAAGCCTCGTCCCCGCCGTCCTTCACGCTGTGCGCAACGTGAGTTTCAGCATCGAAGATTCGATGGAAATGGACGACCGCGTGTGGGTGCGAATGACGCTCCATGCGCAAAAGGCCTCCGATATGTCGCCGATTCACATTCCCGGACAAGTGATGATCCGGCTGAGAAACGGCAAGATCATCGAGGCCCATAACAGCTATGATTTCGTCAGCTATTTCGAACAGATGGGCAATTTGCCCAAGGATTCCATCGCGCTCATGCTGGCGGGCGAAACTCTGAGCTGACAGTCTTAGCTAACAGTTTACGGCTGACAATCTTCGCCTGAAAACACGTCAACGCCCCCCTCCTCCCAAGCTCTCGTTCGGTTTCCCTTGCCAATTCCGAAATTTGATCAAAAGTAGGCAGGCGGGATCGCGTGTCGGCACCTTTTCGGGCCCCCACGGTCGTGGCCCGTTTTCAAATAGGTGACATATGAAACTGACCGCTGCTTTTTCCGGAGCGCCTCTTTTGCTCTCCCTGTCTCTTGCCCTCGGCACAGGGCTCGCCGCCCATGCCGACGAAGAGGCCCCTTTGCCGAAACTGGGCCCAAACGCCACCCCGGTGACCAAGGCCACAGACTATCTGCGGAGCACGCCTGCGCCGGACTACTGGGCCTTCGCGCCCTATGTGAAACCGCAATTTACCACCTCCGCCTGCGGCGTGGCCACAGTGACCGCCGCCGTGAACGGGCTTGCCGGCCTGCCCGCCAATGCCGAAGACACGGTGATGACCCAACCCGATCTCTTGGAGGCCGTCGGCGACGCCCATTGGTCTGAGATTTCCGCCGAGGGTGGTGATGGCGTCATGTTCGACGATCTCGTCACCTACGCCACGGCGGCCCTGCCGGTTGCGGGCCTTGAGAGCTACGGTGTGACGGCGTTCAAACCGACGGACGCCAGCGAGGCGACGTTAGAAGTCATCCGCACTTGGTTGATCCAAAACGAAGAAAGCGCCGACGACGCGCTCATGGTCTATTTCAACCAAGGCGTCGTGACCGGCGATTGGGACGGCCCGCATGTGTCGCTGATCGGCGCTTATGACGCCGCCAAGGATGAGGTGCTGATCCTTGAGGTCGATCAGGAATGGTACATCCCCTATTGGACGCCGACCGCGGTGCTGATGGAGGCGATGCTCAAACCGACCTCTGAGGAACATGGCGTCCTCGAAGGCCAGACCGGCGGCTTTGTCCGTCTCGCGCCACAGAGTTAAAAGTTGAAGGCTAACGCTTGACCCACAGGCTGGGGCGGCTACCAAGACAGCAAAGGTTCCCGACCGAGGCTCTCCCATGTCGCCCCAGCCCGTTCCACATCACCCGGATTTTTCGGCTTTCCTGAAAACATTCGCCCGGATCGGGCTTTTGTCCATTGGCGGCCCCGCCGCACAGATCGCGGTGATGCATCGCGAATTGGTCGAAGACCGGCGCTGGCTTTCTGAGGACGGGTTTCTCTCTGCGCTCTCCTTTTGCATGATGCTGCCCGGTCCCGAGGCGATGCAGCTCGCGACCTATGCCGGTTGGCGCCTGCGCGGCGTGCCGGGCGGCGTGATTGCGGGGCTGTTTTTCGTCACCCCCGGCGCGCTCGTGATGCTCATGCTTGCCGCGCTCTATGCCCATTTCGGCCACCTCCCCGCCTCAGAGGCGCTGTTTGCCGGGATCAAGGCCACGGTGGTTTTGGTCGTCATTCAAGCCCTGTTCCGATTGGGCAAAAAGGCCCTCGGCACGCGGAGCCGCTGGATTTTGGCGGTGTTCTCCTTTGCGCTGATCAGTTTTTTTGCAGTCCCTTTCCCGCTGATCGTTCTGGGGGCCGCCCTCTATGGCGCACTGACAGCCAAGGCCACGGCACAGACCTCCAACGCCCCAAAAGCCAAACATCTGCCCCGCACACTGGCCATTTGGGGCGCGCTTTGGGCCGCGCCCTTGATCGGGCTTTGGCTCGCGGGGCAAGAGCGGCTTTTGGCGATCGCTTTGTTTTTCTCGAAACTCGCGGTCGTGACCTTTGGCGGCGCCTATGCGGTCTTGGCCTATATGTCGCAAGAGGTGGTGCAAAACCACGGCTGGCTGACGCCCGAGGCGATGCTCGATGGCTTGGGGCTGGCCGAAACCACGCCCGGACCGCTGATCCTTGTGACAGAGTTCGTAGGCTACATGGCCGCGACACCTTTGGGGATCTTTGGTGGCATCCTCGGCGCGTTGGTCACGCTTTGGGTGACCTTTATTCCTTGTTTTCTATGGATTTTCGCAGGCGCGCCTTACATCGACTGGATCGCCACGCGGCCCAGATTAGATGCCGCGCTCAAGGCCGTCACTGCCGCCGTCGTCGGTGTGATCGCCTCGCTGTCGTGGTGGTTTGCGTTGCATGTGCTCTTCACCCGCGTCTCTGTGCAAAGCCTCGGGCCGTTGCGACTCACCCTGCCCGATCTGAACAGCCTGTCGCTCGAAGCGGTGGCGCTCGTGACCCTTGCGGCCGTCCTGCTCTTTGTGCTCAAACGCGGCCTGATGGTCACGCTAGCCCTTATGGCCTTGGCCGGATTGGCACTGGGCGCGGTTGAGGGCGCGGTTGAAATCGGTGCGGTTTAGATCGGCACAATGTGAGCCCCTTCAAAGGCCTCTTCCCTCTGCCACAGAATCCCTTATGCTGCGAGGAAGGGATAAGGAAAGGACGCTCGGATGGCCAAAACCATCGATTATGGCAACCTCATGCACGACGCCATGCGCGGACTGATCCGCAAGGTGCTTGATGGCGTGGCCAAGGACGGCCTGCCGGGGGATCATCATTTCTTTATCACCTTCGACACGATGCACCCGGATGTGGAGCTGGCCGACTGGCTGTCGGATCGCTACCCCGAGGAGATGACCATCGTCATCCAGCATTGGTTCGACAATCTCGAGGTCTCCGACGACGGGTTCGCGATCACGCTGAACTTCGGCGACAGCCCGGAGCCTTTGTACATCCCTTATGACGCAATCCGCACCTTCGTGGACCCCTCGGTCGAGTTTGGCCTGCGGTTCGAGACGCAGGAGTACGATGTCGAGGAAATGGACGAGGACGAGATCCCGCATGACGCCGAGGTGACCTCTTTCGAACCGAAAGACGAGCCGGAGAAAAGCAGCGGGCCGAAAGAGGCAGAGATTGTCTCTCTGGACAAGTTTCGCAAATAAATCTCTCGTTTTGGGTCATTCCAGAACATGAAAAAGCCGCTCCCTTGAGAGCGGCTTTTATTGTTTTTGCGTGATATGTCTCAGAATTCTTTGCCGATCATACGATCAAGCGACAGTTTGCCCCCGCCAAACGCCGCGATGATCGCCGCGCCAGCAAACCAGAATGTCGAATTGAATTCGGCCTTGAGCTGGACCTGATGCAAGAACGCGGCACCGCCGTCCCCAAGCAGACGCGCCTGTCCCTGAGCTGTCAAATAACTCGTATGTTCCGTGAGAAAGGCCACGCCTTCAGGCGTCAGGAACGCATCACCATAGGGGTGCGACATGTGAAACCACAGCGTCACGAGCAACATCACAGTGTTGATCAAAGCAATCGGACGGGTGACCAGACCCACAGCAATCATGGCGCCACCAAAGAATTGCAAAATCGCCAAAAGCGGTGAAAAGAACCAACCGGCGGGCAGCCCAACCACATTTTCGACAAATCCCACCTGCCCCATCGGCGCGGTGATTTTTGGCCACCCCTCGACCATCAAAAGGCCGCCGATGATCACGCGAAATGCCAACCAGCCAAAGGGCTGCGCAAAACCGTGATAGAACGAAGCGAGAAACGGAAGGATCAATCGCTCGCGAGGTCCCGACGTCATTTCCTGCATAATAAACTCCTGAAAACGTACACTTAAGGCGCATTTGGGACGAATTGCCGCGCGCCTGACCGCCGCATTGGTACCCGGTGCGCCAAAGCTGTGGCAATTCTTCGTTGTACTCAAAGATCAGCCTACCCCATGCGCATATTTGAACAATCATTGCGCATTTGCCCACTAAAATCACAAAGGCCTGAAACGACGTCATCCGCCGCGTGCCTGCAGCGTGCCCGCAGTATGAAAGGCGCGATACATCCGCGTGAAGTTTGCGTAACAGCCGCACAATCTCCCTTGCGTCCCACTTGCTGCGCGCGCACCTCTATCACAAACAGGAGGACATCATGCCGCGCGATTTTGCCGTTTTTTTCTCAGAATTGATCCGGAATCCCGATGAGGTCCGCGCCATTGCCCCCTCGTCCTCCGCCACAGCGCGCCTCATGACCCGCGGTGTCGAGGATATTTCCGGCCCCATCGTCGAGATCGGCGCGGGCACTGGCGCCTTTACCCGCGAAATCCTTGCCCGTGGTGTCGACCCAAAGCGGCTCACACTTCTCGAACTGAACCCACGGTTCTGCGTGGAGCTTTGCGAGAAATTCCCCGGTGTCCATGTCATCAACCGCCCCGCCGAAGACATCCGAGACATCGGGCTGAGCAACATCGGTGCGGTGATCTCCGGCGTGCCGGTGCTGGCGAAACCCGCGCTGCAACGCGCTGTGGTGGGCCGCGCGTTTGAGGTCATGGCAGAGGGCGCGTTTTTCACCCAGATCACCTATGCCAACTCTTCGCCGATCACGCCGGAGATGCAGGGCGAGTTGGGCCTTGTGTCTGAGAAACGCGGCACGGTCTGGGCCAATCTGCCGCCGGCGCGCGTGTTCGAATACCGCCGCCGCGTGAGCTGACGCCCGTCGCGGTTGCATCCCGGTGCATCTCGTCGTTTTTTAGCGCTATCACCGACATGTATGCCTCGGTATACATTGCAAGCCCCTGCCCGAGGCCTTATAGCCAAAGCAATCTTTGGCATAGCATGGGAGAGTGCCCCGATGACCACCCGTACCGAAACCGACAGCTTTGGCCCGCTCGAAGTTCCTTCCGACAAATATTGGGGCGCGCAGACCCAGCGGTCTATCATGAACTTCCCCATCGGGTGGGAACGTCAGCCGGTGCCGATCATCCGCGCTTTGGGCGTGGTGAAAAAAGCCTGTGCGATGGAAAACATGGCGCAGGGCAAGCTGGCGAAAGAGCTGGGCGACGCCATCATCGCTGCCGCCACCGAGGTGATCGAGGGCAAATTCGACGACAACTTCCCGCTCGTCGTCTGGCAGACCGGTTCCGGCACCCAATCGAACATGAACGCCAACGAGGTGATCTCGAACCGCGCGATCGAAATGCTGGGCGGCACGATGGGCTCGAAAGACCCGGTGCACCCGAACGATCACTGCAACATGGGGCAAAGCTCGAACGACACGTTCCCGACCGCCATGCATGTCGGCATCGCCATGCAGGCGCGTGATGTGTTGCTGCCGGGTCTCGAAAAACTCGCCGCCGCGCTTGAAGAAAAAGCCGAGAAATTCAAAGACATCATCAAGATCGGCCGCACCCACACCCAGGACGCGACGCCGCTGACGCTGGGTCAGGAATTCGGCGGCTATGCGCATCAGGTCCGCATGGGCATCAAACGCGTCGAGATGTGCCTGCCCGCGATCTACGAATTGGCCCAAGGCGGCACGGCTGTCGGCACCGGTCTCAACACGAAAAAAGGCTGGGCAGAAGCCGTGGCCAAGAACATGGCCGAGATCACCGGTCTTCCGTTTGTGACCGCGCCGAACAAATTCGAAGCCTTGGCCGCGCATGACGCCATGGTGATGTTCTCCGGCGCGCTGAAAACCGTCGCGGCCTCGCTCTTTAAAGTCGCCAACGACCTGCGTCTTCTGGGCTCCGGCCCGCGTTGCGGTCTGGGCGAGCTGATCCTGCCGGAAAACGAGCCGGGCTCCTCGATCATGCCGGGTAAAGTGAACCCGACTCAGGCCGAAGCGCTGACCATGGTCTGCGCTCACGTCATGGGCAACGATGCCGCCGTCGGGTTTGCTGGCTCCCAAGGGCACTTCGAGCTGAACGTCTACAACCCGATGATGTCCTACAACGTGCTGCAGTCGATGCAATTGCTGGGCGACAGCGCCTCGGCCTTCACCGACAACATGGTGGCGGGCATCGAGGCCAACGAGCCGCGCATCGAGAAGCTCCTGCACGAAAGCCTCATGCTGGTGACCGCGCTGGCGCCGACCATCGGCTACGACAACGCCACCAAAGTCGCCAAGACCGCGCACAAAAACGGCACGACCCTCAAGGAAGAGGCGATCAAGCTGGGCTTTGTGGATGAGGCAACCTTTGACGCCGTTGTCCGCCCGGAGCAGATGATCGGCCCGAAGGACTGATTGGTTCGGACCAACGCGCTACGTGCGAAACAGCGTCTCCCTACGCTGAAAACATGACAAATTAAAGTGAAGGCGATCCTCGGGTCGCCTTTCTTTTTGCGCGACGGAAGGCGGCGGGGAGGCACGTATCAGAGGCTCCATCAAACAGGAGACCAACTATGAAAACCCTTCTTGCAGCCCCGCTTCTCATCACCCTTGCCCTGCCCGCCACGGCACAGGGCCGCTTTCCGGTCGAAGACATCGCCAAGGATCTGGGCCTCACCAAACAGGAGCTGACCCAATGTTTCAAAGCCAACCGCCCCTCGCGCGAAGAGATGAAGGCCGCGAAGCAACGCTATCAGGCCGGTGAAGTCGCCGCCCCCGATGGCGCGCGCCCGGAAATGGTCGCCTGCGTCCAGACCCACAACCCGGAGATCACCACCGCGCGCTACGAAGAGGTGATGCGCTCCTACGCGCCTCAAAAGTAAGGACAAATCGCGCTGTCAAAATGACCCGCGGGACTGTGATCGCGCGTGAGTCCTCAAATCGCAGAACCTGTGACAGTCTGGCGGCATGTATCGTCGCCAGATTCTCAGAACCGCCTCTGCGGCCTTCGCCCTCACCGCCCTTCGCCCCGCCTGGGCGCAGGGCACGTCTCTGTCAGAGGCCGTGAACGATCTCGATCAACTCCAGTCCCTGCAAGTGCAACGCGGCTCTGAGGTGATCTTTGCCGAGGCCCCGCGCGGCGGCGGGCTGGACCGGCTGACCAACATCAAAAGCTGTTCCAAAAGCCTTGTGGCGCTGTGCCTTGGCGATGCGATTGCGTCGGACGCGGTTCCCTCAATCCATGCCACGCTGGGCGAGGTCGCCCCCCGCCTCATTCCCGAAAGCGCCGACGCCCGTGTGCGCGACATCACCTTGGAAAATCTCGTCAGCCTGCGCGCAGGGTTGGCCTCGACCTCCGGACCGAATTATGGCGCTTGGGTCAATGCCTCGAACTGGAACAGCTACGCCCTGACCCGCGAGATGGAGGCCGAACCGGGCGCGCGCATGATCTATTCCAGCGGCAGCACGCATTTGTTGGGGTCCGCTCTTGCCGAGGCCACTGGCGAGACGCTTTTGACCCAGATGCGCCGCGTCTTGGGGCAACCTTTGGGCATTGAAATCCCGCCCTGGATCCGCGATCCGCAGGGCTATTACATGGGCGGCAACGAGATGGCGCTCACGCCCCGCGCGATGTTGAAAATTGCCACGATGCTGCGCGATGGCGGTCGGTTCGAAGGCCGCGAGGTCCTGCCGCAAGCTTGGATCGACGCCTCCACCACGGCCCGCACCCGCTCGCCTTGGTCTGGCATGTCCTATGGCTACGGCTGGTTCCTTACGGACAGCGGCTACATCCTCGCGCGCGGCTACGGCGGCCAGATCATCGCCGCCCACCCAGAGCGCGATTTGGCTGTCGCGATCAGTTCCGACCCGAACCGCCCGGCGCGCTCAGAGGGCTATTTCGGCGCGCTCATGGAGCTTTTGGACGGGCCGATTTTGGCACTGGCGTAAAGCCTGCCCTTGCGGTATCATTCCACCCCATGAGCACCGATAACGTCACCAATCTGAACCAGTTTCGCAAACAGAAAGCCCGCGCGGACAAACGCGCCGAGGGCGATCAGAATGCTGTGAAATTCGGTCGCACCAAGGCGCAAAAAGCCCTCGAAGAGGCGCAGAAGGCCAAGGCGAAATCGGAATTGGACGCGCATAAGCGAGACGACACATGAGCGCGCTCTTGATGGGCCGCCCGGTCAAACGCTCGCTGACTTTGCACGGCCACCGCACCTCTGTATCACTCGAAGAACCGTTCTGGCGCGCCTTTCGCGGCATCGCCAAAGAGCGCGACATTCCTGTCAACGTGTTGGCCGCCGAGATCGACGAATTGCGCGGAGTGGACAGCGGCTTGGCCTCCGCGATCCGGGTCTATGTGTTAGATTACACTCAGAAAAAAGCCCAGCTTGGCGACTGAGACGCCACAGCCAGTCGCAGGGATTTGCGCGCAGGCCCCTGCCCCAAGCGCCCATCCAGAACCGCATCCGGGTCTTTTGCCGCCTGTTTCAAAACCGGCAAATGCATCACCGCATCGATCATCGGCGCGCGGGCGGTTTTGGACAGTTTGCCCAATTGTTGCGCGCCCCAGCGGCCCTGTTCCAAGGCCTCTTTTGCAAGCTCTGAAACTGCCTCAGGACGCCCATCGACCAGCGGAATCCGACCCGCCGATTGCAACCCGGGAATGGCCATCAGATAGCGCGCAAGCCCGCCTGCATAGCCCAAAGCATTGAGCGCTTTGGCAGTGCTTTCAGGCGCCCCCAAAAGCCGCGCAGAAAGATGCATCGGGATGGTGTAGCTGTTGTGCAGATAGGACCGAAGCGCCGCCGCATCCTCATGCGGATCGCGGTAGATGTCCCATTGCCGCGCGGTGACGGTGGCGTCCAACGCCTGTGCAGAGGTCGCATCCAGAACCGCAGCCAGTGGCCCCGCCACCTCATGGGCGCGCGGGGCGGAGCCGTCGATTTTTTCCTGCAACACATCGCGCCAGAACTGTAGCCGCATCTCGGCGATCATCGCTTCTTGCGTGACCCAAGGCGCTTTTGCGACCTCAAGGCAAAAGGCATGGATCGGAAACAACACCTCGCGTGCCGCCAAAGGCGCGGCCATAGTGGCACGGAACCGGTCCTCATCGCCTTTTTGAACGATCTCTGCGCAGGCTTGAACCGACATTATTCGGCCCCCAAGGCCTGCGCGCCATCGCGCAGAAGTTTCCAAAGCACCGCATCCAAAAGCGCCTCGAAAGACGCGTCGATTATATTCGAGGACACGCCCACGGTGGACCAACGACGGCCCAGGCTATCCTCGTGGTCGATGATGACGCGGGTGCGGGCCTCGGTGCCGCCATTGGTGATCCTGACTTTAAAATCAACGAGTTCCATGTCGGTGATCATCTCGGAATAGGGCCCGAGATCTTTCACCAGCGCTTTCGAAAGCGCGTTGACCGGGCCACCGTCGCTGCCGTCGGCCATGATGCCTTCGGACACCGACAAGTGCCGCTCGCCGCCGATGTTGACCACCACCGTGACCTCGGAGAGGTGGACCTCGCGGCCTTTGGCGTCACGGCGGCGTTCGACCGTGGCGCGGTAGCGTTCGACCTCGAAAAATGCGGGCATGAGGCCCAGCTCGCGGCGCGCTTCGAGTTCAAAAGACGCCTGCGCGGTGTCGTAGGAATAGCCCTCGCTTTCGCGCTGTTTGATGCGGTCAAGAATGCGGCCAAGATCGGCCTTCTCCGAAACCTCCAACCCCATATCCGCCAAACGCGAGCGCAGGTTCGACTGGCCTGCTTGGTTCGACATCGGCACGATGCGGGCGTTGCCGACGGTCTCGGGCGGGATGTGTTCGTAGGTGGTCGGGTCCTTAAGAATGGCCGAGGCATGCAGCCCCGCCTTATGTGCAAAGGCCGAGGCGCCGACGTAGGGTGCGGAGCGCAGAGGCACGCGGTTGAGGATGTCGTCGAGCATCCGCGAGGTCTTGACGAGACTCTTCAGGGCGTCCTCGGTGACCCCGGTGTCGAGCGTCGATTTATAGGGCTCTTTCAACAGGAATGTCGGGATCAGCGTCGTCAGATTGGCATTGCCACAGCGCTCGCCGAGGCCGTTCAATGTCCCCTGCACCTGCCGCGCGCCAGCGTTGATGGCGGCGAGGGAATTGGCGACGGCGTTGCCGGTGTCGTCATGGGTGTGAATGCCAAGATGGCTGCCGGGAATGCCCGCATCGATGACTTTGAGCGTGATCTGATAGACCTCACCGGGCAGCGCGCCGCCGTTGGTGTCGCAAAGCACGATCCAGCGCGCGCCAGCCTTATAGGCGGCCTGACAACAGGCGATCGCATAGTCCGGGTTGGCTTTGTAGCCGTCAAAGAAATGCTCGGCATCGAACAGCGCCTCGCGTCCCTGCGCCACCAAATGAGCGATGGATTTTTCAATGTTCTCGATGTTTTCCTCAAGCGTGATGCCGAGCGCCGTGGTGACGTGGAAATCATGGGTCTTGCCGACGAGACAGACGGAGTCCGTACCCGCATTCAACACGCCCGCGAGCACCTCGTCGTTCTCAGCGGAGCGCCCGGCGCGTTTGGTCATACCGAAGGCGGTGAAAGTGGCTTTGGTCTTGGGCGCATCGGCGAAGAATTCGCTGTCGGTCGGATTGGCGCCGGGCCAGCCGCCCTCGATGTAATCGACGCCGAGATGGTCGAGCGCGTCGGCGATCAGGTGCTTTTCCTCGGTGGAGAATTGCACGCCTTGGGTTTGTTGCCCGTCGCGGAGTGTGGTGTCGTAGAGGTAGAGGCGGTCTTTGGGGGTGACTGTGGTCATCAGAGCAGCCCCTCAAGTTTAGCGGCGTCAAAATTCGGTCCCGGCTCCAACTCGACCCCGGTTTTTGACATGCGCACTTCGACGCCTGCGTCCAAAAGCGCGGCTTTCATCGCGTCAACGGCAGAGAAGTCCTTGGTTTCCATGGCGGATTGGCGCAGCGCGAAGAGGTGATCCGCCAACGCTCCGAAGTCGACATTTTTTAACGATGGATCGTCTCCATATATCGTCGAACCGGAACCGCGGCTTGTAGCTGTCGCTGATGCATGAGCACTGAAAGGACTAAATTTCTCGACAAGCTCGTCAGTGTTGAAGCCTAAGAGCCTCAATGCTGCAACGAGCTCTCTTTCACGTTCTTCTTTGAGGTACTTTACCACCAAAGTAAGAGCCAAAGACGTATTCAGATCATTGCTGAGAGCATCAACAAACTCATCCGGCGGTTGAATGTCCCCAGTCGTAGAAACGAAAGGCTTGGTCAAAGGGTCTCGTGCTAAGAATGCAGCAACCTTAACCAGTGTTTTCTTCGCCTGCTCCGCCTTCTCCGCCGTCCAGTCCATCGGCTTGCGGTAATGCGTTGAGAGGAACACAAATCGGATCACCTCACCCGGCACGCCTTGATCCAACAAATCCCGCACGGTGAAGAAATTGCCCAGAGACTTGGACATTTTCTTGCCCTCGACCTGCAACATCTCGTTGTGCAGCCAATAGCGCGCAAAGCCCCCCTGCGGATGGGCGCAGCAGCTTTGGGCGATCTCGTTTTCGTGGTGCGGGAACATCAAATCGTTGCCGCCGCCGTGGATGTCGAAGGTTTCGCCCAAGAGCTCATAGGACATCGCCGAGCATTCGATGTGCCAGCCCGGACGTCCACGTCCCCAAGGGCTGTCCCAGCCCGGCAGATCGTCAGAGGACGGCTTCCACAGCACGAAATCCATCGGATTGCGTTTGTAGGGCGCCACTTCGACGCGGGCGCCCGCGATCATATCGTCAATCGAGCGGCCCGACAGTTTGCCGTAGTCCTTGTAGCTCTCGACGGAAAACAGCACATGGCCTTCTGCGGCGTAGGCGTGGCCACGCGCAATCAGCCCTTCGATCATCGCAATCATCGCGCCGATAAATTCTGTCGCCCGCGGCATCGCACGATCACTTTCCGCTCCGCGGATGGCGGGGTCCATCGCCCCCACCGCGCGCATGTCGTCGAGATACCACTGGGTGGTCTCGTCCGTAATCTCGCGGATCGACCGCCCACTCTCCGCCGCACGCGCGTTGATCTTGTCATCCACATCGGTGAAATTGCGCACATAGGTGACGTGATCCGGCCCGTAAACATGGCGCAACAGCCGGTAGAGCACGTCAAACACGATCACAGGCCGCGCGTTGCCGATATGGGCGCGGTCGTAAACCGTCGGACCACAGACATACATCCGCACATTGTTGGGATCGATCGGCTCGAAAATCTCTTTCTTGCGCGTTTTCGAATTGGTGAGCTTGATGGTCATAAGCTAGTCCCTCAGGGTGTCCCCCGCGGGCTTATCAGCTTCCATTTCAGGTGAAAAGAGACCGGACCCGCGCGACGATGTCAGCGGATAATGCAGCAGCAGATAATGATGGCGGCACGGTTGGTCATGCGGTTCTTGTAGCGCGGGTTTTCGCCCTTGCAAAGCCCTCATGTGAGGGTCAGGGTGACGCTTATGACCCAGACGACATTCAGAGACCTCCACCGCCCCGGTCAGCCCTTTATCCTCGCCAACGCCTGGGACGCCGGATCGGCGCGCGTGTTGGCGGGACTGGGCGCACAGGCGATTGCCACATCCTCCGCCGCGCAGGCCTTTACCCTCGGGCGCCCCGATGGCGGCACGCTGACGCGCGACGAGGCGCTGGCTCATGCCCAAGACCTCGTGGCCGCCGTCTCCGTGCCCGTCTCTGGCGATTTCGAGAACGGGTTTTCCAACGACCCCGATGAGGTCGCGCGGACCGTAAAACTGGCCTATGAGATTGGTTTGTGTGGGATTTCTATCGAGGACACGGCCTTCCCCAATGCTGGCGCGCGGGAGTTTGATCGGGCGGTCGAGTGTATCAAAGCCGCCGTGAGCGCCGCCCGCGCCCTGCCCGGAGATTTCGTCCTCGTGGCCCGCGCCGACGGGGTGATGAATGGCGATTACGATCTTGACGAGGCCCTGCGGCGCATCCGCGCCTTTGACGCAGCGGGGGCGGATTGCCTCTATGTGCCCTGTCCCGGCACCATCGACGATCTGAAAACCGTGGTGGCGGCGACCGAGAAACCGGTGAACGCCCTGCCCGTCGGCCCACTGCAAAACCTGACCCGCGCCGATTTTGCTGCCCTCGGCGTGGCGCGCATCTCGCTAGGCTCTTTGCTGGCGCGATCCATCCACGAGCAGCTGATTTCGAACGCCGAAGACATCCTGAGCCAAGGCGACTTTTCCACCTGCACCCCCGCCGGATCGGACCGGGTGGACGCGCTTCTTGCCAAGGGAGCCCGCCATGAGTGATCCCATTCACAACGTCCCGCAAGGCATTGAACAGCTTTTGGAAATCATGCGTCGGCTGCGTGACCCGGAGGGCGGTTGTCCTTGGGATATCGAACAGGATTTCGCGACCATCTCGCCTTACACCATTGAGGAGGCCTATGAGGTCGACGACGCCATCGCGCGCGGCGATATGGAGGATCTGAAATCCGAGCTGGGAGACCTGTTGTTCCAATCGGTGTTTCAGGCGCAAATCGCCTCTGACAAAGGGCTTTTCGACTTTCACGACGTCGCGCAAGCCATTTCCTCCAAAATGATTTCTCGACATCCGCATGTCTTTGGTGATGAGAGCAATCAAAAGTCGCCGGAACAACAAACCGTCGATTGGGAAAAGGAAAAAGCCAAGGAGCGCGAGCGCCGTGGCGAACATCGGGTGCTCGACGGCGTGGCCATGGGATTGCCCGCTTTGATGCGGGCGCAGAAGCTGCAAAAGCGTGCGGCGCGCGTGGGCTTTGACTGGCCGGACACCACGCATGTTCTGGACAAAATCCGCGAGGAAGCCGCCGAATTGGAAGAGGCGCGCGACAGGTTGACGAAAGACGAGGTCTTCGAGGAATTTGGCGATTTGCTTTTCGTCGTGGTCAATCTAGGGCGGCATTTGGGTGTGGATGCCGAAGAGTCCCTACGTGCCTGTAACGCGAAATTCACACGTCGTTTCAATGCGATTGAGGATGACCTTAAGGCGAAAGGCAAGACCCCTGCTGACAGCGATCTTGCCGAAATGGATGCGCTTTGGGACAAAGCGAAGGCTCGCGAGAAGGCCGCTAAGAAAGCAATCGTGACCCGCGAGACCTCTTGACCTGAGCGTTTTACTCGGATTTAACGAGCGCGACCCATCAAAGGAAGTCCCAATGACCGCGCTCAAACTCGCTCTTCCCCTGACCCTCCCCCTGTCTCTTTTGGCCACCTCCGCCGTCGCCGATGTGAACGTCTACTCCTATCGCCAGCCGGAGCTGATCCAGCCGCTGGTCGATGCGTTCACCGAAGAAACCGGCATTCAGGTCAACGTGGCTTATCTGGTCGAAGGCCTCACCGAGCGCCTCAAGGCCGAAGGCGACCGTTCCCCCGCCGATGTGATCCTGACCGTCGACATCTCGCGTCTGGCCGAGGCCGTGGACGCGGGCGTGACCCAGCCGCTGATGACCGAGACGCTTGAGCAAAACATCCCCGCCGAATTCCATGACCCAGAGGGCAATTGGTGGGGCGTGACCTCGCGCGCGCGGATCGTTTATGCCTCGAAAGAGCGCGTCGCGGAGGGCGAAGTGACCACCTACGAAGACCTCGCCGATCCGAAATGGAAAGGCCGCATCTGTACCCGCTCCGGCATGCACACCTATATGATCGGCCTGACTTCCGCCTATCTCGCGCATCACGGACCCGAGGAAACCAAAGCCTGGCTCGAAGGGCTCAAGGCCAACCTCGCCCGCAAACCCCAAGGCAACGACCGCGCACAGGTCAAGGCGATCTGGGCTGGCGAATGCGACATCTCGCTGGGCAACACCTATTACATGGGCGAAATGCTGGCCGATGAGGAACAGCAGGAATGGGCCAACTCTGTGCGCCTCGATTTCCCGCGTTTTGACGTCGAGGGCGGCGGCACGCATGTGAACATCTCCGGTGTTGCGCTGACGAAATCGTCGAAGAACACAGAGGAAGCCGTTCAATTCATTGAATTCCTGACCTCCAAACACGCGCAGGAAATCTACGCCGAGGTGAATTCCGAATACCCCGTCGTGCCGGGCACCGAGGCCTCCGAGCTGGTGAAAAGCTGGGGCGATTTGCACCCGGACAACATCCCTCTGGCGCGCCTGGCCGAAGAACGCGCCGAGGCCCTGCGTCTGACCGAAGAGGTCGATTACGACGGCTGAACCTCTGATCTCATGTGACCTCATGCGGTGAGGCCCCGGCCTCGCCGCATCGGCGCCAAAGCGCTGCACGCCCTCAAAATTTGACCAAACACTCAATTTGGTCAAATCGACAGATTGACAGAGCGCGATCTCTGCCACATATGGGCACCAAACGCACCCTCCCGATCAAAAACGGTCGTTTTTACAGAAAATTCACCGGCGCCGTAGGGCTGCCTTAACCTTTTTGATGTCTTGTCCCGGCGAAAAACGCGGCAAGAGATCAAGACATGACCGAAATGACAGAGCGCAAATTCGACATCGCGGCCCTCACCGCCGCATCGGCCCTCCTGCCCCTGGCCCTCCGCGCGATGGAACAGGCGGATTTGCCGTGCCTGCTTGAAATGATCCGAGACCTTCAAATGGTAACCAAGGATCAATTGCAGCTCGATGAGGATGTTCTGATCGACCTGCTCTATGCCTCCTCGCCTTGGGCCCGCGTTTTGGTCGCCGAGCAGAATGGCGATCTGATCGGCTACACCGTGCTGGTCGGCGGGCTGCAACTGAGCCCCATCGACCGTGCCATGCAGATGCATCACCTTTATGTCCGTCCCGAATATCGCGGTGAGGGCGTTGCGCGCGCCTTGACCCAGGCGGCACGCGCCGTGGCGCATCGCCTGGGCTGCGGCACCTTGAGTGTCGGCATTCTGAGCACCTCTGAAACCGCCAAGGCCGCCTATCGCGCCGTCGGGTTCGAACGCCCTTCGCCGCGAGCGCCGCATTACGAAATGGCGCTGGACAAAATGGCGCTGGCCTGAGCTTTGCGCTTGACAGGTCTCCCCACGCCGCGCAAATTACCTGCATGACACAGACCGCTTCCATGACTGTTTTTTATTGGACCGAGCTTACATAAGCGCGGCCTTTCAACATGGAACATTGAACAGCCGCCACAAGAGGCGGCTTTTTTCATGTCAAACTTCCCCTCCTGTGGCGCCCACAGGAGAAAAACATGACCCTACTGACAAAGATTACCACCCCGAAGGACAGCCTCACGATCCGGCGCGCGCGTTGGGGCGATAAGGATGCGCTTTTGGAGATGATCCACGCGCTGGCACATCATCACGGCGATGAGCCGGAGCTGGACCTGCCCGGCCTCATCGATTTGATGCGCGCCGATCTGCCGTGGTTGCGGCTTTTGGTGGCGGAACGCGACGGCGCGCTGGTCGGTTACGCCGGATTGGTCGGCGGTGTGCGCCTACACCATGGCCAGAAAACGCTGGACCTGCATCACCTTTACATCGCCAAAGAGGCGCGCGGACAAGGCGTCGGGCGGGCGTTGATTTCTGAGGCGAAAGCCACCGCCATTGCCATGGGATGCCACAGCCTGACGGTTGGCACGCAGGACCAAAATCTGGTCGCGCAGGCCACCTATCGGGCTTGCGGGTTCGAGCCGCAAACACTGACTGGAAAACGGTTTAAGATGATTTTGAGCGAAAATATGATCGCGCTTTAAATATGATCGCGCTTTATAGCGCGATCACATCGACCCGCTGACCTTTGACGGCCAAGCCAATCTCACCCTTGCACAGGCGCAGCGCATCGTCACCGAACACCTCGGCACGCCAGCCCTTGAACACCGGCAGATCGCGTTTCCCGGCCGCGATCTGATCGAGATCGGAGGCGGAGGCAATCATCTTGGCGGCCACGTTGAAGCGGTCGGATTTCGCCTTGAGCAACACCCGCAACATATCCGCCAGCGCCGGGTTCACCTGAATCTTGTCTTTCGACATATCCAGCTTCGGCATTTCGTCGGCGGTGTAATTCGACGCCTTTTCAATCGCTTGCAGGATGCCGTCGGCAATCTCGCCTTTACGTGCCTCACGCAACAAAAGCCGCGAACGCGACAGGTCTTGGGGCGTCTTGGGCTTCGTTGAGGCCAGCTCCAGCATCGCGTCGTCTTTATACACGCGGTTGCGTGGAATGTCGCGGCTCTGGGCGTAGAATTCGCGGAAAGCAGCCAGCTCTTTGACGGCTGCAAGGAATTTGCCAGAGCTGGTGCGCGTCTTGACCCGCATCCAGGCGTCGTCAGGTTTGACCACATAGGTCTCCGGCGACATCAGCACCTCAAGCTCCTCGGCCACCCATTTTTCACGGCCTTCGCGTTTGATCTCATCGCGCAGGAATTCGTAAATCACCCGCAAATGCGTCACATCGGCCAGCGCGTAGCTTTCCTGCGCTTGGCTGAGCGGACGGCGCGACCAATCGGTGAAGCGCGAGGTCTTGTCGAGGCTTTCCTTGGCGATCTTGCGCACAAGCGTCTCGTAGCCCACCTGTTCGCCAAAGCCACAGACCATCGCCGCCACCTGGGTGTCGAACAAAGGCGTCGGGATCACCTGACCCTGAATGTAGAAAATCTCGAGATCCTGGCGCGCGGCGTGGAAGACCTTGACCACATTCTCATCGCGGAACAGCGCATAAAGCGGGGCCAGATCGAGGCCTTTGGCCAGCGGATCGACCAGAACCGCGTCCTCTTCGGCGTCGCCCGGAACGGCAAGCTGCACGAGGCAAAGTTTGGAATAATAGGTCCGTTCACGAAGGAACTCGGTGTCGACCGTAACGTAAGGATGGGCTTTGGCGCGGTCGCAGAAAGCCTGAAGGCCTTCGGTCGTGGTGATGGTGATCATGTTGTTTTCTTTTGCCTGCGGTGCGGGGTCATCCCGGCGGTTTAATCGTGATACGGGGTTTGGGGCGGAATGAAAAGAACAAAGGGGGCGCAGAACGCCCCCTTCCCATGTCTGCTTCCTGTCTGCACCACTTTTGGGCGCGCGTGATCATCTTAGGTGATCGGTAGGCTGCCTTTCGCCGCCATCATCAACTCGACCACATCGGGCGCCGTGATGATTTCATACTCCGGGTCCATCTGTTCGGCGCTGAACCCGTTGTGGATCATGCAGGCGCCGCAAATCCCGATGCGCCCACCGGCCTCGCGGTAGGCCTTGACCAGATCGGCCACCGGCTCGAACGGTTTGCCGATGTCCATATCGTCACAAGAGCCCGGTTGGCCCAGTTCGACGCCTTCGACCATCAGCAAAACGATGGAGCTATGCCCCATTTTCTGCGCGTTGAGCGCCATGGTGAAGGCCACGGTCACCTTACCCGGATTGGAATGGCCATCAAAAATTGTGGCAACGAAATCAGCGGTTTTCATGCGATATCCTTTCGCGACATAGCTACGGGTCCTGTGCGGACCCGCATTATATTCTACATCTCGAATATATCTTTGAAAGGGTCGAAGGCGTCACAGGCCCGCGACATCTCGCCCTAGCGATCTAACGGGTGATTTAAAGCGTGATCAGGCCTTTGTCGCCCAAAAGGAACCGCTTGAGCACTGCCGGATAGAGCAAATGTTCTTTCACCAGAACCCGTGCCGCCAGATCATCCGCCGTGTCACCCGCCATGATCGGCACCCGCGCCTGGCCAAGGATCGGCCCGCCATCCAGCTCCGCCGTCACCTCATGCACGGAACACCCGGCCTCGGCGTCACCCGCCTCGATCGCACGTTGATGCGTGTGCAGACCTTTGTATTTCGGCAGCAAAGATGGGTGAATATTGAGCATTTTCCCCGCGTAATGCGAGATAAATGTCGGCGTCAGAATACGCATGAACCCGGCCATGGCGATGGCGTCGGGCTCATAGTGATCGATCACGGAAATCAGCTTTTGTTCAAATGCTTCTCGGTCGCCTTTAAAGTCACGATGATCGACCACTTCGGTCGCGACCCCCATGTCAGCGGCCTTCGCCAACCCGCCCGCCGTGGGCACGTTGGAGAGCACAAGACAGGGGCGCCCAAGGGGGGCGTCCTCGGCGTTCTCCATCATGGATTTCGCCAGCGACACCATATTGGAGCCGCCGCCGGAGATCAGGATCGCAACCTTTTTGGGGCTCACGACTTTGGAATTCACGAGAGGCTGCCCTCATAGGTCACGCCATTGCCGGTTGTCACCTGACCGAGGCGGTAGACGGTTTCGCCCTCGCCGCTCAAAAGCGTGGTCAAAGCCTCGGCCTCGGCCGCATCGCAAACCACAATCATGCCGATCCCGGCGTTGTAGGTCTTGAGAAGCTCATGTTGCGACAGGCCTGCTGTGTCGACCAGCCACTTGAAGACCGGCGGCAAAGTCCAAGCCGTCAGATCAATGTCCGCGCCCATGCCGGTCGGCAAAACGCGCGGCAGGTTTTCGGTCAGACCACCGCCAGTGATATGCGCCAGTGCATGAACCCCGCCCGCGCGGATCGCCTTGAGCACCGGTTTGACGTAAAGCCGGGTCGGTTTCAAAAGCTCTTCGCCCAGGGTCGCATCCGAGAACGGCGCGATGTCGGTCCATTTAAAAGTGGAAATCTCGACGGTTTTGCGCACCAAAGAATAGCCGTTGGAATGCACGCCGTTGGAGGCCAGCCCCAAAAGCACATCGCCCTCGCGCACGCCGGACGGCAGGTCGGAGCCGCGCTCCATCGCGCCCACGGCAAAGCCCGCGAGGTCGAAATCGCCATCCTCATACATGCCCGGCATCTCCGCCGTCTCACCGCCGATCAGCGCACAGCCGGACTGCGCACAGCCCTCGGCGATGCCTTCGATCACGGCGGCGGCATTATCGAGTTTCAGTTTTCCGGTCGCGAAATAATCGAGAAAGAACAAAGGCTCAGCGCCCTGACACACCAGATCATTGACGCACATGGCCACCAAATCGATGCCCACGGTTTTGACATTGTCGGTGTCGATCGCAATGCGCAGCTTGGTGCCGACGCCATCGGTCGCCGCGACAAGAATCGGATCCTCATAGCCCGCGGCCTTCAGGTCGAACAACGCGCCAAAGCCGCCCAGCCCGGCCATCACGCCCGGACGCGCGGTCTTTTTCGCCGCCGGTTTGATGCGTTCGACAAGCTCATTGCCCGCATCGATATCCACACCGGCGTCTGCATAGGTCAGACCGTTTTTTCCCGATGTCTTCTGTTCATGGGTCATGGCAAAGGCTCCCCGCGCAATCCAAAGTTGCCGCCCGTTTACGCGGTTTGAGCCGTCTTGAAAAGGCCCCCGTTTGCGCCTTGCGTCGACTTCTGCTTGACCCTGCTTTGAGCGCACAATAAGCACGGTTCCGGTAGGGGCCTGTAGCTCAATTGGTTAGAGCAGAGCGCTCATAACGCTTTGGTTGCGGGTTCAAGTCCTGCCGGGCCTACCAAAATTCTTAAAACTCGTTGAGCAACAAAGCCTTGAAAGCCGGCTGCAGGGCGGTCCGTTTTCTTATCGCGCCAAAACCAGATCGGCCTTCAATCCCCCAAGGCCCGCGCTTTCTCCCAGCCGCAATGTGCCGCCATGGCGCCGCGCCACGTCATGGGCAATGGCAAGGCCCAGCCCTACGCCTGAGCCGCGATTCTGGTTGCGCGATTCATCAAGACGCACAAAGGGTTGCAAGGCGCGTTCACGACCCTCAAGCGCGATCCCCGGCCCGTCGTCTTCGACAGAAATCACAACCGCCCGTTCAAAAAGCGCCAGACCGATCCGCGCCGTCGTGCCATAGCGGCGCGCATTGGACATCAGATTGTCGAGCGCGCGCGCCAGAGCCACAGGCCGCAGTTTCAGAACCACCTCCTGATCCGGCATTTCCCCCAGCTCGACCACGCCGCCAGCGCGCTCAGCACGCTCCTTTGCGGCCTCGACGAAAGCCACCAGATCGACCGCTTCGGGGTCTTCGGTCGCATCCGAGCGTGCAAAGTCGAGAAACGCCTCAATCAAACGCTCCATCTCATCGAGATCGGCCTGCATCGCCGCCACCTCTTCGGCATCCGCCTCGGGCACATCGAGCATCGACAGGCCCAATCTGATCCGCGTCAAAGGCGTGCGCAGGTCATGCGACACCCCCGACAGCATCAGCGTGCGCTGTTCGATCTGACGCTCGATCCGCGAGCGCATATTGAGAAAGGCCGCCCCCGCAGAGCGCACTTCGATGGCGCCCGCCGGACGATAGGGCCGACTTTCGCCGCGTCCGAAACTTTCGGCGGCACGGGCCAGTTGCCGGATCGGACGGAGTTGATTGCGCAGGAAGATAAAGGCGATGAGGGTCATCACAAGGCCGGTAAAGGCCGTCCAAACCACCAATTGGTGCGGATTCGCGGCCGAGGCCCGCCGTCGTGGCACATCCAACGTCAAACGCCCTGCCTCAGTCATGATAGAGACCCGCACCCGCTGCGTGTCGCTGGCGACATCCATGCCTTCGACACCATCAATCGCACTGCGCAACTCCTGCTCGATCACCCGCGAAGAATAATCATACCAGCGGCGCTGATCTGCGACCGGGGCCTCGGCACCAAAGGTGGAGGCAAAGCCCAGACGCTCATCCAGCTCCTGCAAGGCCAGCGGCACCTGCGCCATCGGCAGCGTGTCGGCGGAGACCACGTAGAGACTGATTTCGGCCACCACACCCCGGCTCAACTGGCGCGTGATGTCGGTAAAATAGCGCTGAGAAAAGGCGACGATCACCACGATCTGGATCACCACGACCGGCACCAGTAGGATCAAGGCGCCCCGACCATAGATCCCGCGCGGCATGTATTTTTTGAGCCATTCGAACAACATAGACCAAGACCTTTCAGCGCACAGACATCCTACGGACATCCCATGGCGCCCCGTGGTGCCCCATAGCGCCCTGTGGCATCGCCGAGATAAAGCTATGCCATGAAACGCTCTCTTGGTAGACCCTGACAGAGCCCGAAGCAAAGGACAATCGCGTGCAGACCCGCCCCGACACCATGACCCCGCTTGCCCCAGGTCTGCCCCCTGGCCTGATCCGCATTTTGGCGCCGAACCCGTCGCCGATGACCTATTGGGGCACGAACAGCTATCTTTTGGGCAAGGGCGAGACCCGTGTGCTGATCGACCCCGGCCCCGATCTGGCCGATCACCGTGCGGCGATCCTCGACGCCCTGCCGCAAAACACCCAGCTCTCCCACATCCTCGTCACCCACGCACATCGCGACCATTCCGAAGGCGCCCGCGCACTCTCCGAGGCCACCGGCGCACCGATCTATGCCTTTGGCGATGCTTTGGCGGGACGCAGCCCGGTGATGACCGCGCTTGGCGAACAGATCGGTGGCGGAGAAGGCGTCGATGAGGGCTTTCAACCCGATGTGACACTGGCGCATGAGGCCGAGATCGAGACCGAAGCCGGTCCGATCACCGCACTCCATACCCCCGGCCACATGGGCAATCACCTTTGTTTTCACTGGCAAGACATGGTGTTTTCCGGCGACCTGGTGATGGGCTGGTCCTCCTCGCTGATCTCTCCGCCCGATGGCGACGCCGCCGCCTTTCGCGACAGCTGCGCGCTCCTGCGCGATCTGGCGCCTCAGTGCCTCCTGCCCGGCCACGGCGCAGCCGTAGAGACCCCACTGGAGCGGATCGACTTTCTCATGACGCATCGGGCCAATCGCGAGGCGCAAATCCTCGCGGTTTTGGCCCAAGGTCCACAGGCGCTCCTGCCCCTGACCCAAGCCGTCTACACCGAGCTGCCCGCCAGCCACCTCCCCGCCGCCGCGCGCAACACTTTGGCGCATCTGATCGACCTCACTGAGAGAAACCACGTCCTCGCCACGCCCGAACTCTCTGAAAAGGCAGTATTTTCCGTGACTTGAGTAAAAAATTGTCAAAAACTGATTTTTTGTCACAAAACCCACTTGCACGCCCCAAATCACATAGCTATACACCGCCACATGTTCCGGCGTAGCTCAGCGGTAGAGCAGTTGACTGTTAATCAATTGGTCGTAGGTTCGATCCCTACCGCCGGAGCCATATCCAACTTAACCTGTTGATATGGATAAGAAAAAGAAAGTAGCTCCGCTCACTTTTGATTTCTCACCTAGATTCGTCTCACTGGCGTCTCACAAAAGGTTCACACAGCGCTGGTTGTAAGTCGTTTCATGCGCGATGGCCTCATAACAGAGGTCCACTTTGACACAGCAGAAATATCTCTACTGCAAACGGAATCGCTTCTACTTTCGCCGGCGGGTTCCAGGGTTATCCACATTTCTTTCTCCAATTTTTTTGGCATTGGGGACGACAGATCGAAATCTTGCGCATACATGGCTTGAACGCCTCAAGTTGGAGTTCGACCAAATGTTCGATAGCTTTGTACTGTTAACGCCTGCACTCCCTGACAAAATTGTGTCCAGGTACTTCGAACATTATCTCCAGAAGTGCGTTTCCGACCTGAACCGTCAGATCAACTTCGCGCGGATGAAAGGAAGGTTTTCCGCAGACAGTGAGCGCTCATTGTCTGTATTGCCAATTATTTACGAGAGTTTTCTCGAGCAAGGTATTCGCAAAAGGTTTCCGGTCGAGAAGATTGATCCCGAGTGGGATGAGGAGACCCTGAAGGCGATCCTCCATCTTTATGAAACTGAAAGCCGCAAGGCACTTTCA
Organism: Celeribacter sp.; assembly: GCF_048270365.1. Classification (NCBI taxonomy): domain Bacteria; kingdom Pseudomonadati; phylum Pseudomonadota; class Alphaproteobacteria; order Rhodobacterales; family Roseobacteraceae; genus Celeribacter; species Celeribacter sp. The sequence goes on along the minus strand of NZ_JBLWTA010000003.1, from coordinate 1,724 downwards.
GCGGCAACGGGAGATCAACTGCTCTCGATCTACTCGTCTCTGACGAATGACGTCATTAAAGATGAAGAACATCTTGCACAGCTTCGCGCTGCGCATTTCCGTGCTCGCCTTCAAGCTCTTCAGGATTTTCGACAGGGTTCGCGGGCGCCGCTCAAAGAAGAAACATCCGCACCACCCACCCCCGCTAACAAATTTGTGACGAATTCAGAATCTTGCGTCACCGCTGAAAATCTCTCCCCGGCCAACGCAATTCCGACGCCACCCGCATCTGCACCTTTGGAAGCGCCGGTGCCCCATCGTACGGAAGGAGCAAGAGGAAGCTCACATAAAGCCTTAACTGAACCACTTACTACTATGAAAAAACTAGAAGATTACTTCTTCAAGATGCGAGGCCAAGCCGAAAACGCTACACCAGACGAATGGACCGATGACATCGCACACGTCTTCTGGCGCACCGCAGTTGATAATAACATGAGCAAAGCTGTCAAACAGCAACGAGGATCAGATATTAGACGCTTCATGTTCATCACAGGGCTTTCCAAAGTCACTGAAATTCGGCAGGCGCATCTCACATTTTGGGCTGACAACTTGCAGAAGTTTCCGAAGAACTTTTTGCGTTCTTCCAAAGATTTGCACCGAACAGTTGACGAAGTTTATATGAATGCCAGACATATGGCTCCCGCTGAACTTGGCCTGGATTCCAGCACCCGGAGGCGGCACGTAAAATCGATGGAGTTGCTGATCGCTCGGGCACGTGCAGAAGGCATTTCCCTTACAGATCTCAACACAAAAGACCTGAAGCCGAAAAAGAAGTCATCCCGCAACAAACACAAATCGCGTGCGGTTTTCCGCAAGGAAGAGGCGCGCCAACTGTTTTCCCACACCATCTGGACTGGCGCTCGTTCCGCTGGACGGCGCCATGAACCAGGAACAAAGATTTTGAAAGATGGCAAATTTTGGATCCCTCTCATCCTTGGTTACACAGGTGCTCGGCGAGCTGAAATTGCAGGTATGTTGCCTTCTGATGTAGAAAACATTGAAGGCGTCCCGTGCTTTGTAATCCAGGCCAACGCCTACCGCGGCATCAAGGGCGAAGACCCAGATTGCACGGATGATGACAAGCGTACGCGCACCGTTCCGATCCATTCTCACCTGATCGAGCTCGGTTTCTTGGACTACGTTAAGTCTATTGCCGGAAAGGGTCACAACCTTTTGTTTCCTGACGTCGTCCCCGTACCACGCAACGGGTCTAAGCGCTCGAATACTGAAGATCTGGCGTTGTCAGTGGAAAAGTTTGGCGAACGTTTCGACGACACCTGGCGCAAGGCGATGCAGATTTCCCTGAATGGAAACCCGCGTAAGCTTTGCATTCATAGTTTGAGACATTACGTCAATCACACGCTGTTGCACAGCACTGGCGTTCTTGACGTGACCCGAACCGATATCATCGGTCATATCGACAACGATGAGAAAGAAGGAACAAACACATCGACATATCGCGATGAAACTCCCCTCAGCGTGAAGCGCGATGCGATCGAAAGGCTGCCGCGCTTGATGTGAATGTGAGTAACCTGCGGCTCTTCGGGCCTTCGTGTGACGCATAGTTCCGCACAACAAAAGATGCGGGACAAATCTAACCAGTGTTTCGACGCGACCTGAAGAGCACCTGAGCAGATCTATTGGAATAAACCCACTCACTGCGGAATTGAGCATCGGAGTTGAAG